>NZ_CAJQZK010000079.1:17500-71608 GCF_907164655.1 Acidocella sp. C78 | reverse complement strand
AGCCGCCCACCCGGACGGCCGCCGCCGGGAGTGCCGGAAAGAAGGCCAAGCCGACCGCCGGTGGAATCGATGTCCGGCATTTCGCACCGGGCTCGTTCGCCTTTGCGCCGCTGCACGGCACCGCATCGATCCTGCCGCTGCAGAACCAGCCCGCGGCGCCGGGGCCGCACGTGTCCGTGCCGGGGAGCATTGGCGGCGCAATGGCCGGCCGATCCCTCGCCGCCTACCGGCGGATGCCGATCCCGATCGCCGGCGCGTCTTCCTGATAACGCGCCCTGAGTTTCACCTCGTGTCCTGCTTCTGAAATCCATCGGATTTCAGAAGCAGGACACTCGGGCAGTTCCCGATCCACCCGGGCCGGGAACTGCTTTATCCTGTTGATGACCGGAACGTCATCCCAAGCGGCCGGCAACGGCTCAGGAGAGCAGCGGCCCCAGGACGGGTCCTCGGCATTGGTCGGCGTCGGCGTGATCCGCTCGTTGAACCCGTCGACACCGATCGTCACCAGATGCGAGACATTGCCGATCTTGAGGGGATTCTGGCGATAGAACATGATCACCCGCCCGTTCGGGCAGAAGGTCGCGGCCTCTTCGAGATACCCCTGGGAGAGCAGCCGCTCGCCGGAGCCATCCGGTTTCATCACGCCAATCCCGAAACCGCCGGCATCCAGCCGGGTGAAGGCAATCATGTCGCCCCGCGGCGACCAGACCGGCTCGGCGTAGCGGGCATGACCGTAGGAGATGCGCTGGATGTTCGTGCCATCGGCGTTCATGACAAAAAGCTGCTGGTCGCCCGGACCGTCGCGGTCCGAGTTGAACACGATCTTGGTGCCATCCGGGCTGTAGCACGGGGTGACGTTGATCGAATTCGCGTCGGTCAGCTGGGTCATCCTGCGGCTGCCGAGTTCGTATTTCACGATCATCGCCCCCCCGCCTTTCGAGACCGAGAACAGCAGGGCCGAACCATCGGGGCTGAAGCGGGGGCCGAAGCTCATCTCACCGAACGAGCCGATATTGGTGCGCGCCCCCGTTTGCAGGTCGAACAGATAGACCTGGGGCTGACCGTTCTCGAAGCTGGCGAAGGCGAGCTGCTGGCGCGACGGGTTGAACTGCGGCGACAGCGCCATGTTCCGGCCCGAGGTCAGGAAACGGACATTCGCGCCATCGTAATCCATCACGGCCATGCGACGGATCGGATCGGTCGGCCGGCCGGCGACCGAGATGAAGGCGACGCGGGTGTCGAAATAGCCCTTTTCACCAATCATCTGCTGGTAGATGTCATCGGCGATGATGTGCGCGATTCGGCGCCAGTTGTTGGACGCGGTCGTGTAGGCGGTGCCCTGAAGCTGCTTCTGCTGCGAGATACCCCATAGCCGGTACTCGACACGGATCTGCCCGCCGCCCTGGTTCGTCACCTGCCCGGTGACGAGCGCCTGGGCACCAAGGATGCTCCAGTTGTTCCAGACCGGAATGCTGTTGACCACCGAATTCGGCACGAAGCTCGTCTGGTCGATCGCGCGGAACAGGCCGCAATGGTCGAGATCGGAGGTGACGACCTGGGTGATCTGCGCGCCGAGATCGGAGGTGTTGCCGCTGGCGTCGGTGAACGAGGGCAGCGCGATCGGGATCGGCGCGTTGTGCGCGCCCGAAACGTTGATCGCATCGCCGGGGCCGTTCGAGGCGCTCTGCGCCCGGGCGAAGCGCGGCAGAACGAGACCCGCGGCGCCTGCGCCCATCAGCAAACGGCGAGAGAGCGACGGCAGGCGTTCCATCGTGGTTCCCGCAAGGCGCGGGTGAGCGGTTGGCTGCGGACGGCGGATCGTCATGAAGGACCTCTATCCTGAAACGCTTTGAATGCTACGGCGTGAACCTGAAAATGAAGGTATGGACCGAGCCGAGCATATAGGACGGCAGCGGCAGCTTGGCACATTGATAGTTCTTAACCGCGTCGACGGCCCGGTTGGCGAAGGCGGCGAACAGCGGATCGCCCAGCTTGCCCTGGTCCTGCGGCGCGACCTGCGCTTCGCGGACGATGCCGGCCGCATCGGTCACGACCTGGAGCAGCACGCTGAATTTCCGTACACCCGGCGCCCCGGCGTCGATCCCCCAGCAGGGCCTGACCGTGTTGGCGATGGCGTTGCGCTGCGATGCCGACAGACCTGAATTGGCGGTGCTCATCTTCGAGCCGCCACCATGCGGCGCGCCGCCCTGTTCAGGGTTGTAGCGCGCGGTCGGCGGTTTCTTCTGCTTCTGCAGTGACCGCAATTTCGCCAGCGTATTCAGCACGGACTGGCTCATCGGCACCGGCGTCTTGACCGTGTGCTTCTGGCTGGTCGGGCTCTTTTCCGCCGGGGCGGGCGGCGTCTTTTTCGGCGGCAGCGGCAGTTTTTTGGCCGGCTTCGGCGGCGTGGGCTTCTGCGGCCGCTGTGGCGGCGGCGGCGGCGGCGTGGGAATCGGGGTCGGCGCCGGCGTGGGCGGTGGGGGCGGCGGCGGCGGGGATGGCGGCTGCGGCAGTTTCGGCGTGGCGTGGGGTGCCGGCGGCGGCGGCGGTGGGGGTGGCGGCGGCGCGACCTTTGGCTGCGGCGTCGGCTTCTGCACCGCGAGATGCGCCTTGTGCACGGTTTTGGTTTTTGCCGGCGCTGCGACCTTGCCCTTGTGCAGGGCCTGCTGGGGCGCCGCGTTGCCGACCAGCGTGACGTCGACGGCTTCCGCCGCCGGCGCGTCGAGCTTTTCCCGCGGCAGGACGGCGACGAGCAGCAGCACGATCGCCAGATGGACGATTGCCGAGACGATCGCTCCCCGCCGAAGCTCTGGTTCCATGGGTCAGTCCCGCCTCAATCGATGCACGCGCCGGATGCCGGGTCTTCCGGGATCAGCGTTTTGCCGCGGTCGGCTGCTGGGCAAGCAGGGCGACCTTGTTGAACCCGCCATTGGTGATCGTCGCCATGACCTTCAGCATGGTTCCGTAGGGCACCGCCGTGTCGCCGCGCACGAAGATGCGGCGGTCAGTGTTGTTTTTGGCGATCTGCTGCAGGGTCGCGACCAGGTTGTCGAGCTGGACCGCCGAATTCTGCAGGTAGACGCCGCCATCGGACTTGACGGTGATGGTGATCGGCGTGGCGTCGGAATTGACCGGCTTCGCGTTCGCGTGCGGCAGGTTGACGGTGACGCCCGAGGTGATCAGCGGCGCGGTCACCATGAAAATGATCAGCAGCACCAGCATCACGTCGACCAGCGGAGTCACGTTGATTTCCGACATCGGCCGGTAGCGGCCGCGGCGGCTGCCGGATTTGCGCTCGACCACGCCCCCGGCCATCTCAGCCGCGCTCCTCGGCCTGACGCGACAGGATCGCGCTGAATTCGGCGGCGAAGGCATCGAGCCGGCCGGCGATCCGCGTCAGGTCGGTCGAGAGCTTGTTGTAGGCGAGAACCGCCGGCACCGCGGCCACGAGGCCCATGGCGGTGGCGAACAGCGCCTCGGCAATACCCGGCGCCACCACGGCGAGATTGGTGTTGTGCATCGCGGCGATCGCCGAGAACGAATGCATGATGCCCCAGACCGTGCCGAACAGGCCGACGAACGTGCCGACCGAGCCGATCGAGGCGAGGAAGATCATGTTCCGCTCGAGTCGCTCCATCTCGCGCATGGTGGTGACATCCATCGCCCGGTCGATGCGCGCGGAAACGCTGGAGCGCGCGATGTCCGCGCCGGCGATCCGGCTGGAGCGGCGCCACTCGCCCATCGCGGCGCCGAAGACGGCGGCGATCGGATGGTCCGGCTCGGCCCCTTCCTGGTCGTAGAGTTCATCGAGGCTGCGACCGGACCAGAACTTGTCCTCGAACGCGTCCGCGGCGCGATTGATCTTGCGGATCGTCATCGACTTCTCGATGATGATGGCCCAGACCCAGACGCTGGCGGCCAGCAGCAGGATGATGACCACCTGCACGACGAATCCCGCATGCAGGAACATGCCCAGCAGCGACAGATCTGACCCCGGCGTCGCCAGCCCGGTCGTGTTCACAGCCTGATCCACCTTCAGTCCCCTTCCACGGCCCTCTGGCCGTCACCTGTTTCGCCGCCCGGCACGCCCGCCTCATGCATCCGCACCAGCGCAGCGCGCATGTCCGCCGGCAGGCGAGACGCCCGCCCGCCCGCCCGGTCGACACAGGCCAGCCGCAAGCCGATCCGCACCAGCGTCTCGTCACCACGCCTGATCATCTGGTCGAGAGTGACGGTTGCCGCGGAAACCCGCCGCACCCTCGTCGCCACCGTGATCAGGTCGTCGAGCCGCGCCGGCCGCTCATAGTCGATTTCCGCATGGCGCACCACAAACATACGGTCGTGGACTTCTACCATTTGCGCGTGTGGCACCCCCAGCGAACGCAGGGCTTCGGACCGCGCGCGCTCGGCATAGCGGAGGTAATTGGCGTGATAGACGATTCCCCCGGCGTCGGTATCCTCGAAATAGATGCGGATATCGAGCCGGTGCTCACCGCCATGAAGCGCGTTGTCCATCGTTTTCATCGCGGGGGTCATCACTCCAACGGCAGGTCCGCCTGGCCGGGCACGGCGGCGGTCGGCAGCAGGCCGAGATGCGCCCAGGCCTCGCGTCCCAGCATTCGCCCACGCGGGGTGCGGATCACGAAACCTTCCTGGATCAGATAGGGCTCGATCACGTCCTCGAGCGTGTCGCGCGGCTCGGAAAGCGCCGCCGCCAGGGTCTCGATGCCGACCGGCCCGCCATTGTGGTGCTCGGCGATGCGGCGGAGATAGCGCCGGTCCATCGCATCGAGCCCGCGCTGGTCGACGTCGAGCCGGGTCAGCGCCGCGTCGGCCGCCGCGCGATCGACCGTCGCCGTGCCGGCGACAGCGGCGAAATCGCGCACCCGGCGCGTCAGCCGGCCGGCGATCCGCGGCGTGCCGCGCGAGCGGCGGGCGATTTCCGCGGCGCCATCCGCCGTGATGTCCATCTCCAGCAGTGAAGCGGCGCGGGTGACGATCAGTCGAAGCTCCTCGGGCGTGTAGAAAACCAGCCGCAGCGGAATGCCGAAGCGGTCGCGCAGCGGATTGGCGAGCAGGCCGGACCGCGTGGTCGCGCCGATCAGGGTGAAGCGCGGCAGGTCGATCCGCACCGAACGCGCTCCGGGCCCCTCGCCGATGATCAGGTCGAGCACGAAATCCTCCATCGCGGGATAGAGAACCTCCTCGATCGAGGGCTGCAGGCGGTGAATCTCGTCGATGAACAGAACGTCCCTCGGTTGCAGGTTGGTCAGGATGGCCGCGAGATCGCCCGATTTCTGGATGATCGGCCCCGAGGTTGCCCGGAAACCCACCCCCATCTCGCGGGCGATGATCTGCGCCAGAGTGGTCTTGCCCAGCCCCGGCGGGCCGTGCAGCAGCACATGGTCGAGCGATTCGCCCCGGCCGCGTGCCGCGGCGATGAATATCGCAAGATTTTCTCGGCTCGCTTTCTGCCCGGTGAATTCGGCGAGAGTTTGCGGCCGCAGGGCGGCCTCCGGCCCGTCCTCGGCATCGCGCACGCCGGAAAGCAGGGCCCGATCTTCCGCGCCGCTCATCGGGCCAGCCGCTTCAGCCCGCCGCGGATCAGCTCATCCAGCGGCGCGTCCTCGCCGGCTTCCGCCTGGACCGCGGCGAGGGCGGCCTCCGCCTCGGCGCGGCGGTAACCGAGATTGACCAGGGCCGAAAGCGCGTCGGCCAGCGGTCCCTGCGGCAGGGCGGCGAACGGGGAGGTCGCCGCCGGGGCGAAGACGGAGCCGGTGGGCATCGCGGCGATCCGCTCGCGCAATTCGGAAATCAGTCTGGCGGCGAGCTTCGGGCCCACACCGGGGGCGCGGGTGATGGCGCCCTTGTCGCTCGCGGCGATGGCGCTGGCGAGCTGGTCCGGCGGCAGCGCCGAAAGCAGGTTGAGCGCCACTTTCGCGCCCACGCCCTGAATGGTGGTGAGCAGGCGGAACCAGTCGCGCTCGGCGGCGTCGATGAAGCCGAACAGGGTGATCGCGTCCTCGCGGACCTGGGTTTCGACGAGCAGCGTCGCGCGCGCCGGCGGCGCCGGCAGCGCGGCGAGGCTGCGCGCCGAGCAGAGCACCACGTAGCCGACGCCGTTCACATCGATCAGGCAGCGCCCGTCCTCGATCTGCTCGGCCGTGCCGGACAGCCGCCCGATCATGCCGCCGGCACCCGGCTGGCGGTGGCGAGATGATGCGCATGGCAGATGGCGACGGCCAGAGCATCCGCCGCGTCGGCGCGGGTGATCGCCGCCCCCGGCAGCAGGCGGCGCACCATCAGGGCGACCTGGTCCTTTTCCGCCGCCCCGGTGCCGACCACCGCGCGCTTCACCGTTTTCGCGCCATATTCGGCAACCGCGATGCCCGCCCGCGCCGGCGCGAGCAGGGCGACGCCGCGGGCGTAGCCGAGCTTGAGCGTCGCGGTCGCGTTGCGGTTGACATAGGTTTCCTCGACGGCCGCATGATCCGGCGCATAGGCCGCGAGCAGCCGGGCGAGTTCCGCATCGAGCGTATGCAACCGCTCGGCCACCGCCGCCGCGCCATCGGTCGCGATCACCCCGTCGGCGATATGGCGCAGCCGGTTGCCGTCGGCCTCGATGATGCCGAAGCCGGTGAAGCGAAGGCCGGGATCGATCCCGATGATGCGCGCGCGAATCGGCATGTCTGCGGACTATAGAGGATTCGGCGCCCCCCGTCCGGTCAGGCCGAGAGCGCCTGCATCACCTCATCGGGAATTTCGAAATTGGCGTAAACGCTCTGCACGTCGTCGCTCTCCTCCAGCGCGTCGATCAGCTTCATCACGCTGCGAGCGGCCTCCTCGTCGAGCGGCGTGGTGGTGGTCGGCCGCCAGTCGAGCTTGGCGGTTTCGGGCTCGCCGAATTTCTGCTCCATCGCATCGCGCACGGCGAAGACATTTTCCACCGCGCAGACGATCTCGTGGCCCTCATCGGTGCTCTGCACGTCGTCCGCCCCGGCCTCGATCGCGGCTTCGAGCATGTCGTCCGCGCTCGCCGCGGCGGCGGGATAGCGGATCAGGCCGATCCGGTCGAACATGAAGGCGACAGAATTGGTCTCGCCCAGCGCGCCGCCATGCTTCGAGAACGCGGCCCGCACGTCGGAGGCCGTGCGGTTGCGGTTGTCGGTCAGCGCCTCGACGATGATCGCGATGCCGGACGGGCCGTAGCCCTCGTAGCGCACCTCCACGTAATCGTCGCCACCGGCGCCACCGGCCGCCTTCTTGATCGCCCGCTCGATCGTGTCGCGCGGCATGTTCGCCTGGCGGGCGGCGGCGCAGGCCGCGCGCAGCCGCGGGTTCGCTGCCGGGTCGGGCAGGCCGGTTCTTGCCGAAACGGTGATCTCGCGGATCAGCTTGGCGAACTGCCGGGCGCGCCGCGCATCCTGCGCGCCCTTGCGGTGCATGATGTTCTTGAATTGCGAATGTCCGGCCATCAGAAAATCCATGGTTCTGCATCGGAGCGCGGGGGCGCGCTCCGGGAGTTTCGGTCGCGGGTGGCGATATCATGTCCGGTCCGAATTTGATATGCCCCGTCAGCGGCCGGGTGTTGCGGCCACGATCGGGGGATGGATGGAGAGAGCTTCGCTGGGGCTGGCGCATCGCGCATGGCGCATGCTGCCGGCCGAGACGCGGCGCCGGGCGATGACCCGGGTGGCGGGCCTCGTCGCCGGCCGGCCCGACCGCGCGCCGCCGGCAGCGAGCGAGGGCATCGTGGTGGCGGGCGATATCGACGGAGCGAACGGCCTCGCCGAGACCAGCCGGATCATGGACACGGTGTTCCGCCAGATCGGCGTGGGGCGCGGCACCATCCAGCTCGGCCTGCCCAGCGTCACGCCCGCACCGGCTGGGCTGCCGCCGGCGACTGCCGCGATGCTCGCGGTGGTGAACGCGCCGATCCTGCCGGTCGGCCTCGCCCGCTGGCCGCGCGCGCTGATGCGCGGCCGCCGGGTGATCGGCCTGTTCGTGTGGGAACTGCCGGCGGTGCCGGCCGCCTGGCATGTGGGGGCGAAATTCGTCCACGAGATCTGGGCGCCGTCCGCCTTCTGCGCCGAGGCGTTCGAGCCCCTGGCGCCGGGGCGCGTGCGCGTCGTGCCCTATCCCCTCGCCGCCTTGCCACCGCCGCGCATCGAGGGCGGGCGCGCCGATTTCGGCCTGCCCGAAGGCGCGCTGGTGGTGCTCGTCGTGTTCAATCTCGCGTCCAGCCGCGTGCGCAAGAACCCCGAAGGCGCCATCCGCGCCTTCCGCACCGCCTTCGGCGACCGCGCCGACCGGATGCTGGTGCTCAAACTCTCCGGCACGACGATGTATCCCGAGGATCTGGCGGAGATCCGGGCGCTGGTGGCCGATGCGCCGAACATCCGGGTGATCGACGAGACCATTCCCGAGCCCGCGCTCCGCGGCCTGATCGCGGCGAGCGACATCGTGATGTCGCTGCATCGCGCCGAGGGGTTCGGCCTCATCCCGGCCACCGCGATGCTGCTCGGCCGCCCGGTGGTGACCACCGGCTGGTCCGGCAACATGAGCTTCATGGATGCGGACAGCGCCGCCCTCGTGCGGTACGATCTGGTGCCGGTGAACGATCCGCGCGGCACCTACCGGCTGGCGGGAAGCCGCTGGGCGGAGCCGGATGCCGGGCATGCGGCCGTCCTGCTCCGGCAACTCGCCGACGATCCCGCAGCGCGGGCGGCGCTCGCAGCGCGCGGACGGGAGCACGCGATGCGCGCGCTCGGCGATGCGCCGGTGCGGACCGCGCTCGGCGCGTCCGGCATCCGATGAGGGTCCTGACCTGGCAATGGGGACGGCGCGGCGCCGGGCCGCGCTTCGCCGCCCTGCTCCATGCGGCGTTCGGCCGCCTGCCGGCGACCGAAGCGATGCTGTCGCTCTCGGCGGAGGCGGAAATTCTCGCCGCGGCGGATGCGCCCGACTGCGCCTGGCGATATCCCACCTATGCGAGCGCCGCCGGCGCGCTGGCGCGGCTGCTCACCCTGCCCCTCGCCGGGCGCAGCGTTCGGGCGGACCTCGCGCGCCTCGCCCCGGATGTGGCGCTATGCGCCATGCCGGCGGTGCTCGACCGGCTGATGGTCGCCAATCTGCGCGTGCCCTACGGACTCATCGTGCATGACGCGGTCTCGCATCCGGGGGAAAGCCTGAGTTTCCGGCTGGTGAACCAGGCGCGGCTGCTGCGCGGCGCGGGATTGCTCGTCACGCTCAGCCAGGCGGTGACCGACGAGTTGCACGGTGCTGGCGCGGTCCGCCCCGGCCAGCGGGTTCTCACCCTCACGCATCCGCCGATGCCGGTAGGCGATGGCGCGATGCCAGCCGCGCCCTTCGCCCATGGCGGCCTGCCCCGACTGCTGATGTTCGGCCGGCTGCTGCCCTACAAGGGGCTCGACCTGCTGTGCGAGGCGATGGAACGCCTCGGCCCCGATCCGGGATTCGGGCTGCGCGTGGCGGGCGATGGTCCGGACTCGGCCGAACTCGGCCGGCTCGGCGCGATGCCGCATGTCACGCTCGACCGGCGCTGGATTCCCGAGGCCGAACTGCCACGGCTGATCGGCGAGGCGGACGCGCTGGTCCTGCCCTACCGGCAGGCGAGCCAGTCCGGTGTTGCGGCGGCGGCGCTCGCTTTGGGCCGGCAGGTGATCGCCACCGATGTCGGCGGTCTCGCCGAACAGTTGCGGGACGCGCCGCAGGCGATCCTCTGCCCGCCGGATGCCGGCGCGCTGGCGGATGCGCTGCGGCGCTGGCGGGATCGGCGGGACACGCAGGGAGCCTGGAGGCCCACCGATCCGATGGCGGCGTGGACGGCGATGGCGGCTCAGATTCGCGCTGGGCTGGAGGCGCTTTCGGGTTCGGGCTGAGCCGGCTGCACCGACCAGACGAGCAGTGCTGCGCCGGCCAGCATGGCCGCGACCATCACGAACGGCGCGCCGGGAAAGCGCCACGGCAGGAAGCCGCTGAACGCCTCGAATACGGCAGCACCGGTCAGCGGGGCGACGATGGCGGTCAGCCCCTCGATGGAGGACAGCGCGCCGTTCATCCGCCCCTGCTGGTCCGCCGGCGCGGCGCGCGAAAGCATGCTGCGGATCGCGGGGTTGGCAATCGAGCCCAGCGCCATCAGCCCCACCCCGGCGAACAGCCAGGACGCCGTAGGCGCAAGGCCGAAGATGAGATAGGCGGCGGCGTTGCAGGCGAAGCCGGCGAAAGCGGCGCCGCGCTCGCCGAGCCATGTCACCGCCCGGCGGACGAGGCCGAACTGCACGAGCGTCGAGGCGAGGCCGATGCAGGCGAAATAGACGCCGCTCTCGCGCGGCCCCCAGCCGAAGCGCAGCGCGGCATAGAGAACGAACACCGCCTGGATCGCGCCGAGACCGAACCATCGCACACTCCAGGCCGCGGCCAGCCGCCAGAGACGCGGGGCCGCGGTGAGCAGCCGGATCGCGCCGAGCGGCGTTGCTTCCCGCAGGCGAAACGGCCGCCGCCGCTCCGGCGGCAGCGATTCGGGCAGCACGAAAACGCCATAGATCACGTTCACCCCGACCAGCCCGGCGGCGGCGAGAAAGGGGAGCCGCAGGTCGATCGCGCCGAGAAAGCCGCCAATCATCGGGCCGGTGGTGAAGCCGAGGCCGAAGGCGGCGCCGATCAGGCCGAAACGCTGGGCCCGGCGCTCCGGCGGGGTGATGTCGGCGATATAGGCGCTGGCGGCCGAAACATTGCCGGCCGTCGCACCGGCGATCAGCCGGCCGACGAATAGCCAGAGCAGGTTGGGCGCGAAGGCGAGCAGCAGATAATTCGCGGCACTTCCGGCAAGGGAGACGAGGATGAGGCGGCGGCGGCCGAACCGGTCGCTGAGCTGGCCGAGCACCGGGGCGGCGAAGAACTGCGTCGCCGCGAAGGTCATGCTCAGCACGCCGACCCAGAGCGCCGCCTGCGAGGCCGGCGTGGCCGAGAGATGTTCCACAAGATCGGGCAGGATCGGCGCGACCAGGCCGAAGCCGATGGAATCGATGACGAGAACGGCGAAAATGAAGCCCAAGCTCAACCCGCCTCCGCCCGGCGCACGGCACCGCGCATCATGCGGGGCAGGCCCGCATGGCACGCGGACAATGCCGCATCAGACGTCGAGATTGGCCACCTTCAGCGCATTGCCGACGATGAATTCGCGGCGCGGCTCCACCACATCGCCCATCAGGGTGGAGAAGATCTGGTCGCTGTCCTCGGCATCGCCGATACGCACCTGGAGCAGGCGGCGGGTCGTCGGATCGAGCGTGGTCTGCCAGAGCTGGTCCGGGTTCATCTCGCCCAGCCCCTTGAAGCGCTGGATCGACAGGCCCTTGCGCCCGATCGCGAAAAGCTGCTCGATGAGGCTGGACGGCCCCCGCACCGGCAGCGTCTGCGCGCCATGGACGAGGTGCAGGCCGGCAGCGAAATCGCCGGCAAGCCGACTGACGCGTTCCGCGAGCCATCGCGCGTCGGTCGAACGGAGCATCGCGAGGTCGATCGTGTGCCGCTCGGCAACGCTGCGGACCGTGCGGGCCATGGTGACACCCTGCGCGTCCACCGCGACGACCCAGCCGCGCTCGTTCGGCAGCGAGATGGAATCGAGCCGCGCGGCGAGAACCGGCGCAAGATCGGACACGGTTTCCGGCGCCGCGCTGAGCAGCCCGACAATGGCCGCCTGCTCGACATAGGCGACCGGAATGTCGCGCGCGAGATCGACGATGCGCCGCGCCGCCTCGCGCATGAACGGCAGTTCCCGCGAAAGGTCCATCCCCTCGATGGTCACCTCGGACTGTGCCCGCTCGAAGAGGAAGGCCTCCATCGCGTCGTCGTCTTTCAGATATCGCTCCTCGTTGCCGCGCTTGACGCGGTAGAGCGGCGGCTGCGCGATGTAGAGATGGCCGCGCTCGATCAGCTCGCGCATCTGGCGGAAGAAGAAGGTGAGCAGCAATGTGCGGATATGCGAGCCGTCGACATCCGCGTCCGTCATGATGACGATGCGGTGGTAGCGCAGCTTCGAGATGTCGAACCCGCCCTGCTCCGGCTCGGCCGGGCCGATGCCGGTGCCGAGCGCTGTGATCAGCGTGCCGATTTCCGCCGAGCCCAGCATGCGGTCGAACCGCGCCCGCTCGACATTGAGGATCTTGCCCTTGAGCGGCAGGATCGCCTGGGTCTTGCGATCGCGCCCCTGCTTGGCCGAGCCGCCCGCCGAATCACCCTCGACGATGAAGATTTCCGACTTCGCCGGGTCGCGTTCCTGACAGTCGGCCAGCTTGCCCGGCAGGGTCGAGATGTCGAGCACGCCCTTGCGGCGGGTGAGTTCGCGGGCCTTGCGCGCGGCCTCGCGGGCCGAGGCGGCGTCCATCACCTTCTGGGCGATCAGCCTGCCTTCCTTCGGATGGGTCTCGAACCAGTGTTCGAGCGTGTCCGCCACCGCGGCCTGGACCAGCGGCTGCACCTCGGAGGAGACCAGCTTGTCCTTGGTCTGCGAGGAGAATTTCGGATCGGGCACCTTCACCGAAAGCACCGCCGTCAGCCCCTCACGCATGTCTTCGCCGGAGAGCGAGAGGCTGTCCTTCTTGCCGATGCTCTCGGCGTATTTCGAGACGATCCGGGTCAGCGCCGAGCGGAACCCGGCGAGATGGGTGCCGCCATCGCGCTGGACGATGTTGTTGGTGAAGCAGAGCATCGTCTCGTGGTAGGTGTCGTTCCACGCGAGGGCGAACTCGACCTTCATGCCCGCCGAGCTGTCGTCCCTGAAGGTGGCGATCGGCGGCGAAAAGAGCTGCGTTTTCGAGCGGTCGAGCCAAGAGACGAATTCGACGAGGCCGCCCTCGTAGCGGAAATGGGCGTCCTGCGGGGTGCTGTGCCGCTCGTCGCGCAGGGTGATCGTCAGGCCGGAATTCAGGAAGGCGAGTTCGCGCAGCCGGCGTTCGTAGATCGCGAAATCGAATTCGGTGCGGGTGAAGGTGGCAGCAGAGGGCTTGAAGGTGACGGATGTGCCGGTGGCGTGCCCGGACGGGCCGGTCACCGCGAGGGGGGCGACCGTGTCGCCGTTCTCGAAGCGGATGAAATGCTCCTGGCCCTCGCGCCAGATCCGCACCTCCATCCATTCCGACAGCGCGTTGACCACCGCCGCGCCCACCCCGTGCAGGCCGCCCGAAACCTTGTAGGAATTCTGGTTGAACTTGCCGCCGGCATGCAGCCGCGTGAGCACGACCTCCGCTGCGGAGATACCTTCCTCGGCGTGGATGTCGGTCGGAATGCCGCGGCCATTGTCGGTCACGGTCATCGACCCGTCGCCGTTCAGCACGACATCGACGCGGTCGGCGAAGCCGGCCTGCGCCTCGTCCACCGCGTTGTCGATGATCTCGAAGCCCATATGGTGCAGGCCGGAGCCGTCATCGGTGTCGCCGATATACATGCCGGGTCGCTTGCGCACCGCATCCAGCCCGCGCAGCACGCTGATCGAGCCGGCGTCATAGGCGGTGTCGGGGGCAAGGTCGGAACCCGCCGTTTCATCCGAAGCGGGAACGGCGGTCGAGTCGGCGGTGCTGGTCATGCCGGTCAAGCACTCCATTGGTCAGGAAATCACCCTTTTTCTTAGCAGAAGCGGCGCAGATCGCCTAATCGTGGCGGAGGGGCGGGCGAAAAATGCCAGACGGTCTGTAAGCCGGGTTCTGTCCCCATCCTCGCGGACGCTGGACGGCCATTCATCTGGGACGCGCATTGCTGCGCGCCTCACGCGACCAACCCGGGCGACAAGGCGGAATCCCTTCGCGGCCATGATCGCTCACGCCGCCGGCCGCCCCTATTCGGTCTTGCTCCCGGTGGGGTTTACCCTGCCGCTCCCGTCACCGGGACCGCGGTGCGCTCTTACCGCACCTTTTCACCCTTGCCGGCAGGCCGAAGCGTGCTGGCGGTATGTTTTCTGTGGCACTTTCCCTGGGGTCGCCCCCGCCGGCCGTTAGCCGGCACCGTCATTCCATGGAGCCCGGACTTTCCTCCGCGCCGCTTGCGGCACGGCGGCCGTCCAACCGTCTGGCCCGTGCTTCTTGGGCGATCGTCAGGGTTTGGTCAATGGCGGGGCGGACGCCTCGAACAGGGTGCGGATCGCCGCCGCGCGGCCGCGGGTTTGCGCATCGGCGACACCATCGACGCGCGCGGGCCGGAACCGCCGCTGGAACGCCGCCACCACGATGGCGGCCGGCAACGACGTGTCGTAGCCGATCGCGGCGAGTTCGGCGAGGATATCGGCACCATCGGCCGAGGCGTCGGTCCACAGCCCGACCCCGGCGGCGGCAAGGCATGGCCAGGGAAACAGCTCGCCCGGGTCCTGCTTGCGGTCCGGCGCGATGTCGGAATGCCCGACCACGTTGCGGGGCGGCACCGGGTGCCGCGCCACGATGTCCCGGCAGAGCCCGATCACGGCGTCGACCTGCCGCCGCGGGAACGGGACATAGCCCCATTCATGGCCTGGATTGACGATTTCGATGCCGATCGAGCGGTCGTTGAGCGCGCTGGCGCCCCGCCAGAAGCTGATCCCGGCATGCCAGGCGCGCCGGGGTTCCGGCACGAGGGCGTGGACCGCGCCGTCTTCCTCGACGAGGTAATGGGACGATACTTTCGCCGCCGGATCGCACAGCCGCTCCAGCGCCGCGTGCGCACTCCGCATCCCGGTATAGTGCAGAACCAGATGATCGACCGGTACGCCTTGGGGCCGGTCGTCATGGTTCGGCGAGATCACGCGCCGCGCTCGCGCTTGATCGCGTCCCAGGCAGCGTTGATCCGCGCGACCCGCTCCGTCGCGCGGGCGATGAATTCCGCCGGCACGCCGCGGGCGGCCAGCTGGTCGGGGTGGTTCTCGCGCATCAGCGTCTTCCAGTGCGCGCGGATCGCCGGCGTGGAAGCGCTGCGGGCGATGCCGAGAACCTGGTAGGGGTCTTCCGCGGCATCGCCGCCGGAGGGGTTGGATGCCCGGCCGCGCGCCGTCTCGCCTAGTCCGAACAGGGTGCCGATGCGGGCGAGCATGTCTGCCTCGCGCGGGTTGACCGGCCCATCCGCCCGGGCGATGGCGAACAGGGCGCCGAGAACCTGTTCCAGCGCCAGCCGGTTGTCGGCGAAGCTCTCGCCCAACTGCCGCGCATAGGGCTCAAACCCGGCGGCGTCTTCGCGGGCCTGGTCGAACAGGTGTCCGACGGTCGGGATTGCCGCCTCGTCGATCCGGAACTGCCGCTTGAAGGCGTCGATCTCGGCACGCACCACCGGACCGTCGCATTTGGCCAGCTTCGCCGCGAGAACGGTGACGCCGATCGCGAACACCTGCTCGCGCCGGCCGAGCATGGCGGCAAACCGGGCGGAGTCGAGCGGCAGGGCGCGACCGAGCCGGGCGCCGAACGAGCCGAGATCGCCGGTATCGGCCGCATGGCCGAGTGCCGCTCCGGCAACCGCGCCGAGCGGCCCGCCCACGGCGAAACCGGCCACGCCGCCAATGATCTTGCCCCACACGTTCATGCGCCCAGTATCGGCCCGCGCGGGTAAGGGGTCAAAGGGGGGCTAGATGAAACAAGTCAGTAGCGCCGGAACAGGGCGACGAGCCGGCCCTGCACCTTGACCCGCTCCGCGGGAAAGATGCGGATTTCATAGCGCGGATTGGCAGGCTCCAGCGCCGTCGAATTGCCGCGCCGGCGCAGGCGCTTGAGGGTCACTTCCGTGTCGTCGATCATGGCGACGACGATCTCGCCGGTTTCGGCGGTTTCGCCGCGGCGGATGATGGCGAGATCGCCATCGAGAATACCGGCCTCGATCATCGAATCGCCGGTGACCTCGAGCGCATAGTGTTCACCGGGCCCGACGAGGGAGGCGGGGATCTCGATCTCGCTCTGGGTCTCGCGCAGCGCCTCGATCGGCTGTCCCGCCGCGATCCGCCCGTAGAGCGGCAGGGTGATGGCCGCCGCCGGGTCGGCGGCGCGCGCGCCCTGGAGCCGGGCCGCGAAATTGCCCTGGATCACGTTCGGGGCGAAAATCGTCTCCCGCCGCTCCGCCGCCACGTCGGACGGCAGGCGCAGCACCTCAAGCGCCCGCGCCCGGTGCTTGTGGCGCCGCAGGAAGCCGCGCTCCTCGAGCGCGCCGATCAGCCGGTGGATCCCCGATTTCGACTTGAGATCGAGCGCGTCCTTCATCTCCTCGAAACTCGGGGAGCAACCCGTCCGGCGCAGGTGCTGATCGATGAAGACCAGCAGTTCGTGTTGCTTGCGGGTGAGCATCGACAAACTCCGGCGTGCGCTTCCCGAACGCGCCTGAAGGGCCGGGAAAACGGCAACGCAACGAGGGAACAAAGCGCTAACATCGTTTTACCGGCCGCTTCGGCGCCGCGTCAAGCCCTTCCCGCGGGCAGAGCCTGACGCGGCGTTCCGTCAGACGGTCGCGCGCTGATATTGCGGCACGAGTTCCGGCTGCAAGCCGAAATGCCGGGCCACGTTCAGCGGCCAAGCCGGATCGGCCAGCACCGCGCGGGCGACGAAGACGAGGTCGGCCCGCTCGTTGGCGATGATCTCGGCGGCAAGCTCCGGCGCGCGGATCATGCCGACGGCGCCGGTCGCGATCCCGGCCTCGCGCCGGATCCGTTCGGCGAAGGGCACCTGGTAGCCGGGGTGGATCGAGGGGATCTTCTGCTGCGGCGCGATGCCACCGGTCGAGCTGTCGATCAGGTCGACATCGCCGCGCGCGGCGAGCCAGCGGCAGAGCGTCACCGCCTGCTCGGCGTCGAAGCCGCCCTCGATCCAGTCGGTGCAGGACAGGCGCACGAAAAAGGGCAGGTCGTCCGGCCATTCCGCGCGCATCGCGTCAATCGCCTCCATCACGATCCGCGCGCGGTTGGCAAGGTCACCGCCATAGGCATCGGTGCGATGGTTGCTGACCGGCGAGAGGAACTGATGCAGCAGGTAGCCATGTGCCGCGTGAAGCTCGACGACGCGGAACCCGGCGCGGCGGGCGCGCGCCGTGGTCGCGGCGAAATCGCGCAGGATGGCGGCGATCTCGCCGGTGGTCAGCTCGTGCGGGGCGGGGCGATCGGCCGCGAAGGGCAGCGGGCTCGGCGCCACCGGCAGCCAGCCATCCGGCGCATCGGGTGCCACGAACCCATCCCCTTTCCAGGGCTGGGTCTGGCTCGCCTTGCGGCCGGCATGGGCGATCTGGATGGCCGGGACCGCGCCGCCATACTCGATGAGCGCGACCACCCGCTTCAGGAAGGCCTCCTGCTCGTCATTCCAGAGCCCGAGGCAATGGGCGGTGATCCGCGCCTCCGGCGAGACATGGGTGGCCTCGGTGAAGACGATGCCGGCGCCGCCCATCGCCTTCGAGCCCAGGGTCTGGATGTGCCAGTCCTGTCCCACACCGTCGATCGCGCTGTACTGGCACATCGGCGAGACGACGATGCGGTTGCGCGCCTCGACGCTGCGAAAGCTGACCGGCTGCAGAAGCTTGGGGATACGCGCCATGGAAAACCCTTTCGATCGTGAATCTGACCGGTCAGATGGCCCAGGGAAGGCGGGCATGCAACCGCCGGCCCTTGCCAGCAGCCCCGCGCTGCCGCCAACTCGGCGCATGGCGATTCTCTCGATCCAGTCCCAGGTGCTCAACGGCGCTGTCGGCAATTCAGGTGCGGCGTTCATCCTGGCGCGGCTTGGCCACGAGGTCTGGCCGCTGCCGACGGTCTTGCTGTCGCATCATCCGGGCCATGGCGGCGCCGAGGGCGGGCCGGTGAAGCCGGCGCGGCTCGCCGCACTGGTCGCAGGGCTCGCCGCGCGCGGGGCCTTCGCCCGGTGCGAGGCGGTCGTCTCCGGCTATCTCGGCGTCGATGCCGCCGCGCCCATCGTCGAGGACGCGGTGGCGCGCGCGCGGGCGGCCCATCCGGGCGCGCTCTACGTATGCGATCCGGTGATCGGCGATCATGGCCGGGCCTATGTGCCGTCAGCGCTGATCGCGGCGATCCGCGAGCGGCTGGTGCCGCGTGCCGACATCGTGATGCCCAATGCGTTCGAGCTCGGCGTGCTCGCCGGATCGCCGCCTTCCGACCGGCGTTCCGCCTTCGCGGCGATGGAAGCTCTCGGCCCGAACACCGTCATCCTCACCGGTTTCTGCGGCGCGGACACGCCGCCGGACATGCTCGACATCCTGGCACTCGACGGCGACGGCCCGCGGCAGATCGCGGTGCCGCACCTCGCCGGGCGGTTTTCCGGCGCAGGAGACGCCTTCGCCGCGCTGTTCCTCGCGCATTATCTGCCGGAGCGCCATCTCGACAAGGCGCTGGCGGCGGCCTCGGCATCGATGACCGCGCTGCTGCGCGCCACCCTTCGCCACGGCACCGACGAGCTGGCGATCGTCGCCGGGCAGGACGCATGGATCGCCGCGGCGCAAGACGCCAAACAATGAAAATCGGGCCAGCCCGAGCAATTCAGTTGATCTTGGTTAAAGCGTTGTCATAGTCTTGTCGCTCTATGGTCTGACTGCCGCCTCGTCCTGCGGCGCGGGCTTTCTCGGGAGGATCGCAATGACAACGATGGCCGCCATTCTGAAGCGCAAACCCATGGCGCTGATCTCGGTCCAGCCCGAGACACGTATCCGCGACGTCGTCGCGCTTCTCGCCGAGAAGCGGATCGGCGCGGTTGTGGTGCAGTCGGCGGAGAACGACCTGCTCGGCATTCTCTCCGAACGCGACGTGGTGCGCAGCCTCGCCGCCAACGGCGCGGCGACGCTCGACATGCAGACGAGCCAGCTGATGACCCGCGCGCCGACGACGGCGACGCCGGCGACCACCGTGCTCGAAGCCGAAAACCTGATGACCGATGGCCGGTTCCGCCATCTGCCCATCGTCGATGGCGGGAAGCTGATCGGCGTCGTCAGCATCGGCGACGTCGTCAAGTCGCTGATCGAGGTGCAGACCCACGAGGTCCGCAGCCTGCGTGAATATGTGAACGGCGGCGTCTGACCGCGCCGCCGGGGCGCTCAGCGCGGCGGCGCGAGGGGCTGGGCCTGCACGCTTCCGGCCGCATCCGTCGCGGCGGGTGCATTGGTATAGCCGGAGACCGGCGCCGCCGCCGGTTGCAGCGATTGCGGCCGCCCCCCGGCTGATGCCCCTGCTTGCGCACCGGGCGCGGCCGTGGCGCCGCCAGCCCAGGGCGGATTGCCGAGATTGACCTGCTTCGGCGTCGTGTTGGCGGCGGTCAGCGCGCCAATGCCGCCCCCACCGCACCGCCGACCAGAACCCCGATCGGACCGCCGATCAGCCCGAACGTCGCCCCCGTGGCCGCGCCGCCGGCGGCACCACCGCCGAGGCGGTTGCTCGCCTGCGTGCCGCACCCCGTCAGCGATACGGCCATGGAAATTGCGAGGCCGATTGTGGCTGCCAGTCGCCGATAAGCCGGGCGGTCATTCATGAAGCGTGTTCCTTGCGGTGAACGGTATCGCCTGTCGGCCTCTCACACAGCGTGGAATCATGGCAAAACGGAGTCCGGGCGCGACGGTGCGACGTAAATCTTCCACACGGCGCAGCGTTGGCGGATCAACAGCGTCCGTCAAGCGTTTTCATGCGCGAAGGTTGACATGCCGGCATTTGCGCCGACGAGATTGGCACATTTTCTGCTTGTAACCCCCTGTCACACGGATCAGCCGCACCGGGTAACGGACGGCATAAAAAAGGAGCAGGTCGCCATGAAGCGGCGTTTTTGGACCGCGGGAGCCCTCGTGCTCGCGCTGCAAGCTGTTTGTCTGCCTGCAAAAGCGGCACAAGCCGGGTTGAGCGCGGGCGATACTGCCTGGATGTTGGTCAGTTCGGTCCTCGTGCTGCTGATGACAATTCCGGGCCTCGTGCTGTTCTACGGCGGCATGGTCCGCAAGAAGAACGTGCTGTCGATCATGATGCAGAGCGTGATCATCTGCGCCGCGGTCACGGTTCTCTGGCTCGTCGTCGGCTACAGCCTCGCGTTTTCCAACGGCAACGGCTTCATCGGCGGCATCGGGGATGTCCTGCTCAACAACCTGGCGGGCGACTGGAACCAGCCCTTCACCCTGGGCGCCGGGCTGCCCGGCGCGGTGCATATGCGGGTGCCGGAGAGCGTTTTCGTCATGTTCCAGCTCACCTTCGCCGTGATCACGCCGGCGGTGATCACCGGCAGCTTCGCCGAGCGGATGAAATTCTCGGCGCTGCTGATCGTGATGGCCGCATGGTCGCTGCTCGTCTATGCGCCGATCGCGCATTGGGTCTGGAGCCCGGCCGGCTGGCTCTACCGGCTCGGCATCGCGGATTACGCGGGCGGCACGGTGGTGGAGGTGAATTCCGGCATCGCCGGCCTGATCTGCGCCCTTTATCTCGGCCGCCGCCTCGGATTCGGTCAGGACAACATGATGCCGTGGAACCTGTCCTATGCGGTGATGGGCGCCTCCCTGCTCTGGGTCGGCTGGCTCGGCTTCAACTCGGGCGGGGCTGGCGGCGCCAACCCCAATGCCGGCATGGCGGTGCTGGTCACCCAGATGGCGGCGGCGGGCGCGACCCTGTCATGGACCGCCATCGAATGGGCGCATCTCGGCCGGCCGACCGTGCTGGGCGCGATTTCCGGCGCCGTCGCCGGCCTGGTCGCGATCACCCCGGCGGCCGGCTTTCTGCTGCCGGGGCCGGCGCTGCTGCTCGGCATCGCGGCCGGCGTCGTCTGTTTCTGGGCCGTGACGGTGGTGAAGATCCGCCTGCGATATGACGATTCGCTCGATGCCTTCGGCGTGCACGGCGTCGCCGGCATCGTCGGCACGCTCGCGACCGGGCTGCTCGCCTTCGCCCCGCTCTCGGGCGGCGCGGTGCGGCCGGGCCTTCACCAGCTTGCCATCCAGGCGCTCGGAGTTGCCGCCACCATCATCTATTGCGGCATCGTCACCGCGGGGATTCTCTTCGTGACCCAGCGCCTGGTCGGGCTGCGCGTGAGCCGCGACGAGGAGCGGCAGGGGCTCGACGAAGTGCTGCACGGCGAGTCGATCGCATGATGCCGGGCCGGCCCGTCCGCGGGCCGGCTTGACGCCACGGGTCCGCAGGCGAACGATGGCGCGTCCGGCGCCCGCGATACCCGAAGGAAACCATCATGCTCATCGGCCTCGATCCGCTTCTCACCGCCGACCTGCTGCACGCGCTGCGCGCGATGGGGCATGGCGACAGCATCTCGGTGGTCGACGCCAATTTTCCGGCGGCGACCTGCGCGCGGCGCCTCATCGTCCTGCCGGGAACCAGTTCGGGGCAGATGATGCGGGCGGTCCTCGGCGTGCTGCCGATCGATGATTTCGTGGCCGAACCGTTGCGGACCATGCAGGTGGTGGGCGACCCGGCGGCGGTGCCGCCGGCGGTGGCCGAGTTCCGCCAGATCGCGGCGGCGGCGGGGATCGGCGGCGCGCGCATCGGCGGGCGCGACAGACACGCATTCTATGCCGAGTCACGCGACAGCTTCGCCATCGTGCAGACCGGGGATCGCCGAGCCTATGCCAATATCCTCATCACCAAAGGCGTGATCGCGGCCGGGGCATGAAGATGCGACCTCGCCGCCAGGGTTGGAGCGGACGCGGCCCGGATCAAGGCAGGGACGATGACAGTCTCTGAGCCGTCGCAAGCCGCACCGCCGCCGCGGGATCGTTCCCCCAAACGACGCCGCCCGAGTGCCGCGGATGCCTATGAGAGCCTGCTGAAGGCGATCGAGGAGGGCGCATTGCCGCCGGGCGCGCGGCTGCGCGAGGCCGAGCTGGCCCAACGCTTCGGCATCAGCCGCACCCCGGTGCGCGAGGCCCTGAAACGGCTCGAACATCAGGGGCTTGTCGTCCACACCCCGCATCAGGGGGCCACGGTGGCCACGCTCAGCGATGTGCAGATGAGTGAGCTGTACGAAATGCGTGCGGTGCTGGAGGGGGCGGCGGCGCGGATGGCCGCGCAGCATGCAGCGGAGTCCGACATCGCCCTGCTCGCGGCGCTGATCGAGCGCGACGCCGCCCTCATCGGCAGCCCCGCAGACCTCGCGCTCAACAACCGCCTGTTTCATCGCCAGATCCTGACCGCGTCGCGCAACCGGTATCTGCACGACATGCTCGAAAGCCTGCGGCTGTCGCTCGCATTGCTCGGCGGCACGAGCCTTGCCGTCGCGGGGCGCGCCGCGAAATCCGTCGAGGAACACAGGGCGATCCTCGACCGGATCGCCGCACGCGATCCGGACGGCGCCGAGGCTGCTTCCAGGGACCATATCCGGGCGGCGTTTCAGGCCCGCATCCTGCGGGCGGCGATGCGGGATGCCGGTTGCGAACCGTGAATTGCATCCGATTGTATACAATATTGACCTGACCATCGCGCCGCTCTAGGTGTGTCGTCCATGGCGAACGGAGCGGACCTTCCCGATTCGATCGATACGCTGGTGATCGGCGGCGGCAATGCCGCGCTCTGCGCCGCGATCAGCGCGCGGCGCGGCGGCGCGTCGGTTCTCGTTCTGGAGGCGGCGCCCGAATTCTATCGCGGCGGAAACACGCGGCACACGCGCAACATGCGCTGCGCCCATGACAGCGCGACGGCGTTTCTCACCGGCCCCTATACCGAGGAGGAATTCTGGCAGGACCTGCTGCGCGTGACCGGCGGCGAGACCGACGAGGACCTCGCCCGCCACATGATCGCGGAATCGAAGGACATGCTGGACTGGATCGGCCAGCAGGGCGTGCGGTTCCAGCCCTCGCTCGGCGGCACGCTGAGCCTCGGGCGCACCAACTCCTTCTTCCTCGGCGGCGGCCGCGCCATGCTGAAATCGCTCTATCGCACCGCCGAGGCTCTCGGGGTCCGCGTCGCCTACGAGGCGGAGGTGGTCGGCCTCGATATCGAGGATGGCGTGTTCCGCGCCGCCCGGGTCCGCCGGGGCGAGCGCACCGTGAGCATCGGCGCGCGCACGCTGATCGCCGCCGCCGGCGGGTTCGAGGCGAATACCGAGTGGCTCAGGGACTCCTGGGGGCCGGCCGCCGACAATTTCCTCATCCGCGGCACGCCGTATAATCGCGGCACCGTGCTGCGGTTGCTGCTGGATGCCGGGGCGATGCCGGTTGGCGACCCGACGCAGTGCCACGCCGTCGCCATCGACGCCCGGGCGCCGCGGTTCGATGGCGGCATCATCACCCGGCTGGATTGCGTGGTGTTCGG
Organism: Acidocella sp. C78; assembly: GCF_907164655.1. Lineage (NCBI taxonomy): Bacteria > Pseudomonadati > Pseudomonadota > Alphaproteobacteria > Acetobacterales > Acidocellaceae > Acidocella > Acidocella sp. C78. The sequence goes on along the minus strand of NZ_CAJQZK010000079.1, from coordinate 48,366 downwards.
CGTGGTGGTCAACGCGAATGCCGAACGCTTCTACGACGAGGGCGAGGATGTCTGGCCGAAGCGCTACGCGATCTGGGGCCGCCTGATCGCCGCCCAGCCCGGGCAGATCGCCTATATCGTGTTCGACGCCAAATCCCTCGGCCTGTTCATGCCATCGCTGTTTCCGCCGGTGCAGGCAAATGACCTCGGCTCGCTGGCAGCAAAGCTCGGGCTCGACCCGAGCCGCTTCCAGGCCACGCTCGCCGGTTTCAACGCCGCCATCCGCGACGGGACGTTCGATCATAAGGTGCTCGACGATTGCCGCACCGAAGGTCTCGATCCGCCGAAATCCCACTGGGCGCGGCGGATCGACACTCCGCCCTTCTATGCCTATCCGGTCCGCCCGGCATCACCTTCACCTATCTCGGCGTGCGGGTGGACCGGAACGCCCGGATCAGGATGCAGGACGGGCGGCCTTCGCCCAACATGTTCGCCGCCGGCGAGATCATGGCCGGCAACGTGCTCGGGCGCGGCTATGCCGCGGGTATCGGCATGACGATCGGCAGCGTGTTCGGCAGGATTGCGGGACGGGAGGCCGCGCGCCATGGGCGAAACTGAAATGAAGGCGGGCGCCGCGCTCGAAGAGGCCGGGCGGGTCATGACGATCTGCAATTCCTGCCGCTATTGCGAGGGGCTGTGCGCCGTCTTTCCGGCGATGGAGCGGCACACCACCTTCGATGCCGGCACCCTCGCCCATCTTGCCAGCCTTTGCCATGGCTGCGGCGCCTGCCTCGACGATTGCCAGTTCGCGCCGCCGCACGAATTCGCGGTCAACGTGCCGCGCACCATGGCGGCCGCGCGGCGCGAATCCTACGCGGCACATGCCTGGCCGCGCGGGACCGGCATCGCCTTCCTCCATGGCGGCCGCATCACCGCCGCGGTCATGCTGGCCAGCATTGCGGCGTTCCTGCTGGTTCTCGCCCCCGCAATGTCGGGGACGAGGGGCGTGCTGGCCGCACCGGGCGCGTTCTATCGCCTCATGTCGCACCAGATGATGGTCGCGGTGTTCGGACTGGCGTTCGTCTATGCCGTGTTCGCGATCGCCGCGGGGGTCAGGCGGTTCTGGCGCGCGGGCGGCGCGGCGCGAGCGATCGGCCGCACCACCATCGCCGTGGCGCTGAATGACGCGGCACGGCTGCGCTATCTCGATGGCGGCGGCGCCGGCTGCCCGGACACGCAGGACGCACCGCGGGACCATCGCAAGATATATCACCACCTGGTGTTCTACGGCTTCGGCCTCTGCTTCGCCGCGACAACGGTCGCGACCCTCTTTCACTACGTGCTGGGGCGCGAGGCGCCCTATCCGTTCCTGTCATTGCCGGTGCTGCTGGGCACCGCCGGCGGGGTGGGGCTCGTGATCGGCGCGCCGGGGTTGCTGTTCGAGAAACTCCGCCGCAAGCGCGACTTCGCCGATGCGGCGGGCCGCCCGCTCGACCTCGCCTTCGTCCTGTCGCTGTTCCTGGTCGGGCTGACCGGCCTTGCCTTGCTGGCCCTGCGCGCGACACCCTGGGCGGCGGTTCTGCTCTGCCTGCATCTCGGCGTCGTGCTCGGATTCTTCCTGACCATGCCCTATGGCAAGTTCGTCCACGGCATCTGGCGTTTCGCCGCCCTGCTGCGGCATGCCGCCGAGGGGCAGACCGGCGCCGCCGAGTCCGACGCCGCGACTTGACAAGACCCGGAGAGACGCGAACCTCTGTCACCACCACGGATACCGACGCCAACAACGAATAACAGGGAGGAACACATGACAAACGCGGCCGACGCGCCGAGCGAAAAGCAGATCTACAAAGTCGCACTGGCCCGCATCATCGGGTCGGTGATCGAACAATACGACTTTCTCGTCACCGGCATCATCGCCGCCACGGTGTGGGGCGGGGTGTTCTTCAAGCTGCCCGGGCTTGCCGCGATCGCCGCCGCCATCGGCGTCTATGGCATCGGCATCGTCATCCGCCCTCTGGGAGCCTTCATCTTCGGCAACATCGCCGATCGGCGCGGCCGCAAGGACGCGATGGTCTATGCGCTGGTGCTGATGGGTGTCAGCACCCTGCTGATCGGTCTGACGCCCGGTTATGATTCGATCGGTGCTGCCGCGCCGATGCTGCTGATCGTCTTCCGGCTCGCCCAGGGGATCAGCTTCGGCGCCGAATTCGGCACGGCGTCGACCTGGGTCGTCGAGCAGGCGGCGCGCTCGCGGCACCGCGCCTTCTGGGGCGCCTGGGTCGGCTTCGCGATCCCGATCGGCCTGCTGCTCGGTTTCGGCTCGGTGATCGTGGTGAAGTCGATGATGCCGCATGCCGAGTTCATCGCCTGGGGCTGGCGCATCTTCTTCTTCATCGGCTTCCTCGTCGCCATCGTCGGCATCGTCATCCGCGTCCGCACCGAGGACAGTTTCGTGTTCGAGCGGCATCGCGCGCGGCAAGCGGTGCTCGAACTGCCGGCAAGCCAGGTCTGGCGCGAAATGCCAGGCCGGATCCTGCGCACCTCGATGGTGAACGCGATGTTCAGCGGCGCGTTCTTCCTCTGCTTCATCTTCGGCACCAGCTACATGAAGGCGGTCGGCTTCACCGCGACCCAGGCCGAAACCATCGGGCTGATCGCCGCAGCGTCGATGTTCGTCTTCATGTATATCGGCGCCCGCCTCGCCGACCGGCTGAACCGCCGCACCGTGCTGCTGATTTCGGCGGGAGTGTTCCTGGTGTTTGCGATCCCGTATTTCGACCTGATCAACACCCATGATTTCGTACTGGCGATGATCGCCGAGATCATCGGGTTCGGCTTCGTGTTCGGCTTCGGCTATGGCGCCATTCCGGCGTTCTACACCGAAAACTTCCCGACGCGGTACCGCGCCTCGGGAGCGAGCCTGGGCTATCAGATCTCCCAGGTCTATGGCGGCGGGCTGATCCCCATCCTCGCCGGCCTCATGCTGCACAGCGCGGGCATGGCGCATGCCTATGTCTATATCGGCCTGATGGTGATGGCCTATGCGCTGCTGGCGATCTACGCGATCCTGACGACGCCGGACACCACGGGCACCGATCTGGAGGCCTGACCCGCGCCGCCGCCCGGCACAGGCGGCAAAACCCGGCCGGAACCATCATCCGGCCGGGTCCGGGATACCGCCCGGATCAGAGCGCGCCGCGATCCTCGGCGCCGATACCCAGCTGCTTGAGCTTGCGGTGGAGGGCGCTGCGCTCCATGCCGACGAAATTCGCCGTGCGGCTGATATTGCCGCCGAAGCGCAGCAGTTGCGCCTGGAGATACTGCGTCTCGAACACGTCCCGCGCCTCGCGCAGCGGCAGGGCCATAATGTCGGCCAGCGGGTCGATCGCCAAGGCGCGGGGCGCGTGGGCGCCGATCTCGGCGGGCAGGTGCTCGGCGCGGAAGGGTTCGCCGGGCTCGCCCGGATGCATGATCATCAACCAGTCCATCACGTTGCGGAGCTGCCGGACATTGCCCGGCCAGTCATGAACCTGCAGCGCCGCCAGCGCCTCGGATGACAGCGGGCGCAGCGGCAGGCCCGAAGTGTCGGCAGCGCGCTTGAGAAAATGCTGGGCCAGGGCCGGAATATCCTCCCGCCGCTCCCGCAGCGAGGGGACCCGCAGCGGCACCACCGCGAGGCGATAATACAGATCCTGGCGGAACCGCCCGGCGCCGATCGCCGCCTGCAGGTCGCGGGCGGTGCTGGCGATGATGCGGACATCGACCTTGACCCGCGTCGAGCCGCCGATGCGCTCGAAGGCCTGGTCCTGCAACACGCGGACGATCTTGCCCTGGGTTTCCACCGGCATGTCGGCGATCTCGTCGAGCAGCAGCGTGCCGCCATGGGCGCGCTCCAGCACCCCGGCGCGGCGCGGCTGCGCCTGCGGATCGGCTCCCGCCTCGGTGCCGAACAGCTCCATCTCGAACCGCTCGGGCGCCAGGATCGCGCAGTTCAGCACCATGAAGGGCTGGTCCGCCCGCTTCGAGCTGGCATGGATCATCCGCGCGACCACTTCCTTGCCCGCGCCGGCGGCACCGGAGAGCAGCACGCGCGAGCCGGTCGGCGCGACCTTCTCGATGGCGTGGCGCAACCCGTTGATCGCCGGGCTGTCGCCGGTCAGGCTGGAATCAGCACCGGCGCGCAGCCGCAACTCGGCATTTTCCGCGGCGAGGCGCGCGGCTTCGAGCGCCCGCTGGATGACGAGGATCAGCCGGTCCGACTTGAACGGCTTCTCGATGAAGTCGTAGGCGCCGAGCTGGATGGCATTGACCGCCATCTCGATCGTGCCGTGGCCGGAAATGATCACCACCGGCACGCCCTCGTCCTCGGCCTTCATCACCTTCAGGAGATCGAGCCCATCGAGCGGCGAGTTCTGCAGCCAGACATCGAGCACGACGAGCGATGGCCGGCGCTCGCGGAACGCGGCCAGCGCCTCGTCCGAATTGCCGGCATTGCGCGTGGCGTAGCCTTCGTCCTGCAGGATCGCATCGACCAGCAGGCGGATATCGGGCTCGTCATCGATGATCAGTATCTCGGACATGAAACTCCTAACGCGCCTTCAGCACCAGCGTCACCACGGCTCCCGCCCCATCCTCGCGGTCGGCGAGTTCAAGCCTGCCGTGATGATCTTCCATGATCTTGCGAACGATGGCGAGGCCCAGACCGGTTCCTTTCGGTTTCTGCGTTATATAGGGCTCGGTAAGCCGGGCGCGATCCTGCGCGGGCAGGCCAATTCCGTCATCGCTGACCGAAACCCGGAACTCCTCGCCCTGCCGCTCGATCCGGAGCCGGACATGGCCGGCCGGAGCCTCGCGCCCGGCATTGTCCGGGCGCATGCCGATGGCATCGGCCGCATTCTGCAACAGGTTGGTCAGCGCCTGGCCGATCAGGCGCGCATCGCACGCCGCACGCGGCGCGGGCTCGGGGCTTTCCACCACCCACTCGATGCCGGGATGCGCGCCGCGCTGGAGAATCACCGCCTCGCGCGCGATCCGCGCCAGATCCTCGGGCTTGATGCTGGGCTGGGGCATCCGCGCGAAGGCGGAGAATTCATCCACCATCCGCCCGATATCGCCGACATGGCGCACGATCGTGTCGGCGCACTGGGTAAAGCTGTCCTTGTCCGAGGTGATCTCGCGGGCGAAGCGACGCTTCAGCCGCTCGGCGGAGAGCTGGATGGGGGTCAGCGGGTTCTTGATCTCGTGCGCGATCCGTCGCGCCACATCGGCCCAGGCGGCCTTGCGCTGCGCCGATTGCAGCTCGGTGATGTCATCGAAGGTGACGACGAAGCCGGTCGGCCGTTCACCCTTGAGATCGGCGCCGATCCGCACCAGAAACACCCTTCGGTCGCCACCCCTGGCGTAGTCGACCTCGCCGGTGGCCGGCCGCGCCGGAATCTCCCTGACCTGGTCGAGGAGCGGCAGGAAGGCCGGCACGAGATCGCCGAGCGCGCCGCCCAGATGATCGAGCAGGTCGATCCCGAGCAGGTCGGAGGCCGTGCGGTTTGGCAACTCGATCCGGCCGCGCGGATCAAGCCCGATCACCCCGGCGGAAACCCCCGCCAGAACGGTTTCGGTGAAGCGGCGCCGCTCGTCGATCTGGCCATAGGCGCTCATCAGCTCGGCGCGCTGTTCGGCGATCTGCCCGGTCATGCGGTTGAAGGCGCGGGACAGGCCGGCGACGTCGTCGCGCGTGTCGCCTTCGGGAACCCGCACATGATAGTCGCCGGTGCGCACCCGCTCGGCCGCCTCGATCAGGTAGGAAATCGGCCGGGCGATCTGGTTGGCGAAGAGCAGCCCGATCAGCGCGGCGCCCGAGAGCACCAGCAGGGCCACCGTCGCGAAGATCAGCGCGAAGAACAGCTCGAACTGGGCGCGATGATGTTCGAGCCGGTTATATTCGGCGACGGCCTGCCGCGTGCGGTCGACATGGGCGAGGATCGAGGGATCGATCGGCCGCTCGACCATCAGCATCAGCGTCGGCGTCGCCTCCAGCTCGACGACGGCGCGCTCCAGCAGCGAGTTCGGCGCACTCCAGACCGCGACCTGATGCTTCTCCGCCTCGGCGATGATGTTGCCGGGCGGCAGGGTCACGCCTTCTGACGAAAACAGCCCGGCGGAGGCCACCACCTTGTTCGTCAGCGGCTCGAAGATCGCCGATTGCGTGAGCCCGTGCAGCGCGGTCTGCGCCACCAGAACGTTCAGGAACCCCTGGTCGAAGAAGTTCTGCGGGTTGCCGTAGAAGATTGGCCCGTTCTGGTTGAGCTGGTTGGCGATCGCCAGCGCGTCGAGCCGGATGCTGTTCTTCTTCGCGTCGAGATACCCTTCGGCGACCTGCTGGCTTTCGGCGAGAGCGGTGCGCACCCGCTGGTTGAACCAGGCCTGGATGCCGAGATTGAAGAAGACCGCGGCGAAGATGGCAACAAGGATGGCCGGCACCGCCGCCACGCCGCCGAACAGCAGCACGAGGCGCACGTGCAGCCGCGCCCCCGCCGCACCCCGCCGGCTTTCCATCACCACGCGGGTGACGCTGGCCGCCAGCACCGTGATCAGCAGCAGCAGGATCGCGATATCGCCGATCGCAAGCCCCACGGCGGCGCCCGAATGCAGTTCGAGCTTGATGCCGCCGGCGAGATAGGCGAACGAACCGATCCCGAGCAGCAGCGCGAGCGTCGCCAGGATAAGCGTCGATACCCGGCCGAGCAGGAAATCGAGCGGCCCTCTGCGGCGCGGCTTCGCCTGCACCCCGGGCCGCGCGGTTTGCGGGTCCATCATCCTCTCAGCCAACCCGGCGAGACACGCCGATATCGTGCTCGCGGATCTTCTTGCGCAGCGTGTTGCGGTTGAGACCCAGCATCGCGGCGGCGCGGATCTGGTTGCCGCGGGTCTCCCCGAGCACGAGGCGGATCAGCGGCGCCTCGAAGGCGGCAAGCACCCGGTCATACAGAACGCCGTCCTCGCCGGCCTCGCGCGCCTCGGCGATCAGCCGTGCGACATGCCGTTCGATGACGTGCTCGACGCCCTGTTGCGAGGCCGCGCCCGGCTCGTCGCCCATAGTCTGGGCCGGTTCGTCCATCGCTCGGTCGGCGAGCTCGGCCTCGATGATCTCCTCGGTGATCGTCGCCTGCGGCACCAGCGCGGAGAGCCGACGCATCAGGTTTTCAAGCTCGCGCACATTTCCCGGCCAGCGATATTGCGCGAGCCGTACCATCGACTCCGGCGCCATGGTCTTGGCCGGCAGCCCCTCCGCGTGCGCGCGGTTGAGGAAATGCTGGGCCAGCAGCGGAATGTCATCCGGCCGCTCGCGCAACGGCGGCAGACGGATCGGCACCACATTGAGCCGGTAGAACAGATCCTCGCGGAACTGGCCCGAGCGGATCAGCACCCTGAGATCGCGATGGGTGGCGGCGACGATGCGCGCATTCGCGCGGATCGGCTGCCGCCCGCCCACGGTAGTGAACTCGCCCTCCTGCAACACGCGCAGCAGCCGCGTCTGCGCCTCGGGCGGCATGTCGCCGATCTCGTCGAGGAACAGCGTGCCGCCGGCGGCCTGCTCGAACCGGCCGACATGCCGGTTGGTCGCCCCGGTGAAGGCGCCGCGCTCATGGCCGAACAGCTCGCTCTCGATCAGTTCGCGCGGGATCGCCGCCATGTTGATCGCAACAAACGGCCCCTGCCGGCGGCGGCCATAATCGTGCAGGGCGCGGGCGACCAGCTCCTTGCCCGACCCGGATTCGCCGGTGATCATCACCGTCAGGTCGGTCGTGGTCAGCCGGGCGATGACGCGATAGATCTCCTGCATCGCGGCGGAACGGCCGATCAGCGGGAGATTGTCCTCCGGGCTGCCGCGCGGCTCGGCCGGGACGGGCAGCGCCGGCTGTTTCAGCGCCCGATCGACAATGGCGAGCAGTTCGCCGAGATCGAACGGCTTCGGCAGGTATTCGAACGCCCCCCGCTGGGTCGATTGCACGGCGGTGAGAATGGTGGTCTGCGCGCTCATCACCAGAACGGGCAGTTCGGGGCGGATGCGCTTGATCCGCGGCACCAGATCGAGCCCGTTTTCGTCCGGCATCACCACGTCGGTGATCACGAGGTCGCCCTCGCCATCCTCGACCCAGCGCCAGAGCGTGGCCGCCGAGGAAGTGGTGCGCACCTGATAGCCCGACCGGCCCAGCGCCTGGGTCAGCACGGTGCGGATCGAGCGGTCGTCATCGGCGATCAGGATGGTCGGCAGCGTGGTCATGGCAGACTCTCGGCGCGGTCCTCGAACTGAGGAAGATGGATCCGGAATTCGGTGCGGCCGGGCCGGCTGTCGACATTGATAAGCCCGCCGTGATCGGCGACGATCTTGGCGACGAGCGCGAGCCCGAGTCCCGAGCCCGCGGCCTTGGTGCTGACGAAGGGCTCGAACAGATGGCGCCGGATATCCTCGGGAATTCCCGCGCCATTGTCGCGCACCGCGATGAAGATCGGCAGGTTGCGCTGGCCGCGCGCGGGGGAGGCGGCCAGCCGCACCCCGTGCTGGAAGCCGGTCATCAGCGTGATCTCGCCGTCCGGCCGCTGGGTTTCGGCGATCGCCTCGGCGGCGTTCTTCACGAGGTTGAGCAGCACCTGGACGAGTTGGTCGCGATTGCCCAGCACCGGCGGCAGCGAGGGGTCGTAGGTCTCGACGAAATGGACGCGCGCGCCGAAGCCCGATTGCGCGAGCCGGCGCACATGTTCGAGAACCCGGTGGATGTTGATGGCCGTGACGTCGAGCGGCTTGTCGCCGAACACCTCGATCCGCTCGACCAGATCGCGGATGCGGTCCACCTCGTCGCGGATCAGCACCGCGAGTTCCCGGTCCGCCGGCGTGGCGTTCGCCTCCAGCAGCTGCGCCGCGCCGCGTATGCCCGAAAGCGGGTTCTTGACCTCGTGCGCGAGCACCGCCGCCATGCCGGTGATGCTGCGTGCGGCGTTCCGCGCCGAGAGCTGCTGGTCGAGCGCGCGGGCGGCGGAGCTGTCCTGCAGGGTGACGGCGAGATGGCCCGGCGCATCGACGATCGCCGCCGCCTGCATCGACACGCCGCGGCGGGCGAAGCGCGGGCCTTCGAGGACCAGGTCATGCTCGGCAATCGGCGCCTCGTCGCGCCGGGCGCGATCGAGCAGGATGAAGATCGGGTGATCGGCCGGCACGAATTCGTGCAGCCGCCGGCCGGCGAGCACCGCCTGCGAGGCGCCGAACATCTCCTCGGCCGCGTAATTGGCGAACAGGAAGCGGTCGTCCGCGTCAAGCTCGATCACCGCGAGAGGCAGTGCTGCGAGGAGCTGCCCCGCACCGGTCGGCAGGTCCGGCGTGCTGGTCGCGGGTCCCCGGCGCGCGAAGGCGCCGCGCGGGGCGGTCATGCGGCCGCCTGGACCGGCGCCGCCGCCTCGCCCATCGCCCGGGCATGGATGTCGTGGATCATCGCCTCGACCACGGCGGGATCGTCCTGCCGGTTGACGACGCCACGGAATTCCGCGGCCCCCGGCAGACCGCGCACATACCAGCCGATATGCTTGCGAGCCATCCGCAGGCCGGGAAGCTCGCCATAATGCGCCCGCATCGCCCGGTAATGCCGGATCAGCACATCGCGCCGCGTTGCGAGATCAGGCGCCGGAACCCTCTGCCCGGCGGTGAGATAGCGCGCGACCTGGGCGAGAAACCACGGCCGCCCATAGGCGCCGCGGCCGATCATGACGCCATCGGCCCCGAGCGGCGCAGCGCGTCCTCCGCCTCGTCCTCGGTCGTGATGTCGCCATTGGCGATGACGGGGATCGACACCGCGCCCTTCACCGAGGCGATGAAATCCCAGTCCGCCGTGCCCTCGTAGAATTGCTGGCGGGTGCGGCCATGCACCGTGACCATGGCGATGCCGCTTTCCTGGGCGATCCGCGCGAGGGCGGGGGCGTTGAGGCTCTGCCGGTCCCAGCCCATGCGCATCTTCAGCGTCACCGGCACGTCGACCGCCTTTACGGTGGCTTCGAGAATGCGGGCGGCGCGCAGCTCGTCGCGCATCAGCGCCGAGCCGGCCATCTGGCCGACCGCCACCTTCTTCACCGGGCAGCCGAAATTGATGTCGACCAGATCGGCGCCGCCGGCGACGGCGATGCGCGCGGCCTCCGCCATCGCATCGGGGTCGCAACCGGCCAATTGCACCGAATTCGGCCCCGTGCCCTCATCGACCGACGCCATGCGGAGTGTCGCCGCGTTCTCGTGGATCATCGCCCAGGAGGCGATCATTTCCGACACCACGAGCCCCGCCCCATCGACTTGACCAGCCGGCGGAACGGCAGGTCGGTCACGCCGGACATCGGCGCCAGGATCACCGGCGTCTCGATCGTCACATCGCGCGCGGCGCCGCCCGGCGCCTTGAGCCGGATCGGCCGCAATTTCGGAAAGCTGCTCATCTCGTTGCCCATGAATTAAGCACTACAGGGCCGGGCATTGACGCGCAATCGTCCAGTTGCCAAAGCCGCCCTGTTCCGGCGCGAACCCCGCCCGCCAGCCATCTGGAGATTCCGGCCCATGGACATCAAGACCCTTCTCGCCAGCGGCGCGCTGCCCCGTGTCGGCACCGGCTATGACGTGCATGTGCTGGCCGAGGGCAGGAAACTGATGCTTTGCGGCATCGAGGTGCCGCATGAAAAGGGGCTGGCCGGCCATTCCGATGCCGATGTGGCGCTGCACGCGCTGTGCGACGCGATTTACGGCGCCATGGCCGAGGGCGACATCGGCCGGCATTTTCCTCCCTCCGAAGCCACCTGGAAGGACGCCGATTCGGCGCGGTTTCTCCGCCACGCGGCGGGGCTGGTCGCGGAAAAAGGCGGCGCGATCGCCAATGTCGACATCACCATCATCTGTGAGCGGCCGAAAATCACTCCCCACGCGCTGGCGATGCGCACCCGCGTGGCGGCGCTGGCCGGCATTCCGCTCGATCGGGTGTCGGTGAAGGCGACGACCTCCGAGCGCCTCGGGTTCACCGGCCGCGGCGAGGGGATCGCGGCGCAGGCCGCGGTGATGCTGCTGATGCCGCTCGCGGCGTAATCCCGGCAGCGACGGACCGCGAGCGCCCGTTCATCCCCCCTGGCGGTGGGGCTTCTTCAGCAGGACGAGCGAGACCGCCGCGGCACCAAGGCAGATCCAGGCGGAAAGGCGCAGCGCGTCATCGAGGCTCCAGGTGCTGGCGTCGAGCTGCAACCGCCCGGCGATCAGCGCCATGGCCTGCGCATGGGACACGCCCCGCTGCGCCGCCTCGGCGAGGGTCTGCCGCACGAGGGCGTCGCTCATGGCGCCGCGCGTCAGCGCCGCAACGGCTTCGGCGTGCCGTTGCCACAGCGTCTGCAGCATGGTGACGCCGACAATGTCGCTGGCGAGGCGGATGAAGTTGCTGGTCGTCGAGGCCGCCGCCAGGTCCTCGACCGGAATTTCCGACAGGATGATCATGGTGAGCGGCACGAACAGCATCCCCACCGCGATCCCCTGCAACAGCTCGCTCGGCACCGTTGCCGCGAGGCCGATCTCGGGGTTGTAGACGGCGATGGCGAAGGCGATGGCGAAGAGCAGGAAACAGAGGGCGGCGAGGGCCCGCAGGCTCACATGCCGGGCAATGCGCCCCATGGCGGACGCCACCGGAATCGCCGTCAGCGCCAGCGGTATCAGCAACACCCCGCCCCACCAGCCGTTATAGCCGAGGTCGATCTCGGTCCAGAGCGGCAGAATCGAACTCCAGCCGACGAAGATCGACCAGCCGAGGCAGAGCAGCAGCAGGCCGAAGCCGAAATTCCGGTTGGTCACGAAGCGAAGTTCGAGCAGCGGGGCCTCGCTCGTCAGCTCCCAGATCACGAAGCAGCCGAGCAGCAGGAGGGCGGCGATCGTGTAGCGCTGGATGAAAGGCGAGCCGAACCAGCCGAACTGCTCGCCCTGGTTCAGCACGATCTGTAGCGCGATCAGCCCGAGCCAGAGCAGGGCGAGGCCGACAAGATCGAAAGGCGGCGGCGCCGCCGCCGGACGGTCTTCCGGCAGGGAGACGCGGATCAGCACGAAGGCGAGCAGGGCGAACGGGATGACCAGCCAGAACAGGTCGATCCAGTTGTAATTCACCGCGAGCCAGCCGCCGAAGGCCGGGCCGAAGAAGAACGGCACCAGCATCGAATTGCTCCACAGCGCCGTCGCCAGCGTGTGATGGCGCTTGGGGAAATGGCGCAGCAGCAGCGTCTGCACCAGCGGCACCAGCAGGCCCGAGGAAATGCCCTGCACCCCGCGCGCGACCAGCATCGTCATCAGCGAATGAGACAGAATGCCCATGCCGGCGCCGATCGCCAGCATGATCATGCTGGCGAGGAACAGCCGCTTGAAGCCGAGCTTGCGGGCGAACCAGGGCATCAGCGCGATGCCGAGCGCCCAGTGGATGAGGAAATAGGTCAGGGTCCAGAGCGCGTGATCGCTGCTCGTCGCCAGCCGGCCGGCGACATAGGGATAGATGCTTTGCAGCGAACCGCCGCAGAACGACCCCGCGGCAAGGCCGAGGCAGGCGCCGATGGTCATCGGCACCAGCGCGACCCGGCCGTTAGCGCCGGCGGGGGCTGGGAGATCAAGTTCGCGTGTGGATGATGAGGCAGACATTCTGCCCGAAAATAGAAAAACCCGCCGCCCTGTCCAGATGGCGACGCGGGGTTCAGCCTTGCGAAAACGCGATCATGCGCCGGGCCGGCGCAGATTTCGTTAACCGTTTCGTGTCATCGTCGCGGTATTCCGTCTGGGCTGCCATTTGTTGCGCTGCGGTGGCCTCGGCGGACCGGCGGGCGTATACGCGCAGCCACAACCTGACCATGGGGGACCAACGATGAACGCAGCCTCGCCCGCCCTCGCCAAGACCCGTGTCACCGCCCTGCCGGGCGATGGGATCGGTCCCGAAGTCTTCGACGCGACGCGCCGCATCTTCGAGGCCGCCAACGCGCCGGTCGAGTGGGACATCGCCGAAGCCGGCGCCGCCGCGTTCAGGAAGGGCATCGCCTCCGGCGCGCCGCGCGAAACCCTCGATAGCATCGCCCGCAACCGGATCGCGCTGAAGGGGCCGCTCGAAACCCCGGTCGGCCATGGCAACAAATCGGCCAACGTCACGCTGCGCAAGCATTTCGAGCTATACGCCAATATCCGCCCGGTCCGCGAACTGCCCGGCGTGAAGACGCCCTTCACCGGGCGGGGGATCGACATGGTCATCGTCCGCGAGAATGTCGAAGACGTCTATGCCGGCATCGAACACATGCAGACGCCGGATGTCGCCCAGTGCCTCAAGCTGATGACGCGGCCGGGCTGCGAGCGGATCATCCGCGCCGCCTTCGGCCTCGCCCAGGCGGAAGACCGCCGGAAGCTGACCTGTGCGACCAAGGCGAACATCATGAAACTCACCGAGGGCATGATGAAGCGCGTCTTCGAGGCGGTCGGCCCCGACTATCCGGATATCGCGCAGGACCACATCATCATCGACAACTGCGCCCACCAGCTCGTGATCGCCCCCGAGCAGTTCGACGTGATCGTGACCTCGAACATGAACGGTGACATCATTTCCGATCTCGCCGCCGGGCTGGTTGGCGGTCTCGGCATCGCGCCATCCTCCAATGTCGGCGATCACGCGGCGATTTTCGAGGCGGTGCACGGTTCGGCACCGACCATCGCCGGCAAGGGCCTCGCCAACCCCACCGCGCTGCTCTCCGCCGCCATCATGATGCTCCGCCATATCGGCGCCTTCGAGACGGCCGAGACGATCGAGCAGGCGCTGTTCATCACCCTCGCCGAGGGGGAGAACCTGACCGGCGACCTGTCGCCGCGCGGCCACGGCGTCGGCACCGACAAGTTCGTCGGCCAGGTGATCGAAAATCTCGGCCGCACCAGCAATCTGCCCTCGCGCGCCTACCGCCCGCTCACGCTCAAGGCCTGGCCGGACCGCACCGCCCATACCGAGCCCGCAAGCCGCGAGTTGCTCGGCGTCGACATCTTCCTCGAAAGTAGCCTGTCCGCGGCCGAACTCGGCGCCTCGCTGACCGCGATCGCCGAAGGCAGCGCGCTGCGCCTCGATTCGATCTCCAATCGCGGCGTGCAGGTCTGGCCGGCGACCGGCGGCAGCACCTTCCTGGTCGACCATTTCGACTGTCGGTTCATGCTCAAGGAGCCTGCGGCCGGCAATGGGCCGCAGGGCATCTCCGACCTGGTCAAGGCGATTGGTCAGAAACACTCCTGGATGCATGTCGAAAAGCTCCAGCGTTTCGACGGCAAGGACGCCTTCGAGCGGCCGCAGGGAGAGAGCTGAACCGCCGCCCTACCTGAAGATGCGCGGCCGCAACAGCCGCCGCGCCGCCAGCCATCCGCACAGCGCGGCAAGAGCCGAGACCGTGCCGCCCCAGGCGATGTCGGTCAGGCTGAGCCCGACCGTCCAGCCCGTGAGGGTGGCAAGATTGGTAAGATCGTAGAGACCATAGGTGAAAACGCCGAACGCGGCGCCGTAGGCAAGTGCGGCGGCGCCGCCTTGCGCGAAGGCGCGCGGCCGCACGAACACCGCGAGCCCGACCACCTGGAGCAGATACACCGCGAAGGCCGGCAGCGGCCGGAAATGTTCGAGCATGATCCGCCCGAGTGCGGCGCGATAGAGCGTATCGGCGGTCAGCCCCAGCCAGATCGCATCGATCAGCAGGTAGGCGAGCAGGGCCACACCGTAGAAGACGATGGTTGCGCGCATGATGTTTTCCCCTGGGCTGATATGCGACGGGCGCAGCAAATCACAACCCGGGGGGCGTCGGAAGCCGGGGGACGTCAATCAATCTTATGTCAATCTCAATGATTTAACGTGCATTCCTGAGAGCATGATGGCACTTCATGGCCGAAGTCAATAATTTCGGTCGACAGAAAGGAGGTTTGCGATGCGTCTGTCCCGTCGCTTCCTGCTCGATTCAGGCGTGAAAGCCACGATCACGCTGCCGCTGTGGATGCAATCCGCCCTGGCGCGCGCCACCCCCGGCCTGCCGCCGCGGCTCAGCCGCGCCGCCTGGCGCGAGGCCTCGGCAAGGCGCCTCGTCGTGATCGACCCCGGTCATGGCGGGCACGATCCCGGTGCCATCGGCCAGGGCAACATTTTCGAGAAAAGCATCGTGCTTTCCACCGCCCACGATCTGCGCCAGGCGCTGGAGCGCGGCGGCTATGAGGTGGTGATGACACGGTCGCGGGACATCTTCATCCCGTTGCAGACAAGGGTGGATATCGCGGAACGCCACAAGGCGACACTGTTTCTCTCGATCCACGCCAATTCCGTGGCGCACGACCCCGCGGTGCGCGGCGCCAGCATCTACACCTTCTCGAATCATGCCTCCGACCAGCTCGCGGCGCGGATGGCGCAGTCAGAAAACAGTGTCGAGAGCCTGTCCAACCCCAATTTCCGTGGCGTGTCGCCGCAAGTCGCGAAAATCCTGTTCGCGCTGATGGCGCACAGCACCAAGATCGAGTCGCATCTGCTGCAACAGAAAATGGTCGGCGCGCTTGCGCCCCATGTGCCGCTGCTGCCGAACCCGGCCCGCCACGCCACGTTCGCGGTGCTGCAATCCTCCGCCATCCCCAGCGTTCTGGTGGAAACCGCGTTTCTTTCCAACCCCGCGGACGAGGCCGAACTGCGCACGCCGGCCTTCCGCCGCCGCATCGCGCAATCGATGAAATCGGCGGTGGACGCCTGGTTCCTCGCGCGGCAGCACGCCGTCGCCAACCTGTAGGAGCGCCGCGGCGGCCGGGCGGATCGCACCGCCCGGCCGCCGGCGAGGCGATCAGACGCCCTGCGCCCGCCGCGCCTCGATCCGGTCCCAGATCGTCGCTTCGAGATGCACGTTGTCGAACCGGGCCACCTGCTGCAGGCCGGTCGGCGAGGTGACGTTGATTTCGGTGAGATAGTCGCCGATCACGTCGATCCCGGTGAAGAGCAGGCCGCGCGCCTTCAGTGTCGGCCCGATCCGCTCGCAGATCTCGCGGTCGCGCGCGGTCATCGTGGTCGGCTGGGCGACGCCGCCGGCATGCATGTTCGACCGCGCGTCGCCCTCGGCGGGAACCCGGTTGATCGCGCCCAGCGGCTCGCCATCGATCAGGATGATCCGCTTGTCGCCCGCCCGCACCGCCGGTTCGTACCGCTGGACCATCAGCGGTTCGCGGGAATTGCCGAAATGCGTGTCGAGCAGGGCGCCGAGATTTTCATCATCCGGCTTGATCCGGAAAATCCCCATCCCGCCATTGCCGAAGAGCGGCTTGACGATGATGTCGCGGTGATGGGCACGGAATTCGCGGATCGCGGCGCGGTCCCACGCGATCAGCGTGGGCGGCATCAGGTCGGGGAACTCCATGACCAGCAGTTTCTCGGGCGCGTTGCGCACCGATGCGGGGTCGTTCACCACGAGAGTCCGCGGGTGGATATGCTCCAGCAGGTGCGTCGCCGTGATATACCCCATGTCGAAGGGCGGATCCTGGCGCATCAGCACCACGTCCATCGCCGCGAGATCCACCGTCTCGGCCGGCCCGAAAGTGAAATGGTTGCCCGCCTCGCGGCGCACCGTCACCGGCCGCACCCGCGCCTTGAGCGCCCCGCTTTCCAGCCACATCTCGCGCACCGAGTAGTGCCAGAGCATATGGCCGCGCCGCTGTGCCTCGAGCATCAGCACGAAGGTCGAGTCGCCGTCGATATCCACGCTTTCCATCGGATCCATCTGGATCGCGACCCGTAAACCGTTCATGTGCCCTCCGTCATGCATCGCGCCCCGCGCGCTTTCGGCACGCCGGTCATCCGTCCGTTCGATATCAGGAGGCGCGCTGCTGTTCCAGACTGGCAACGCAGGTAGCATCGGGCACGCCGTGCGGCATTGTTCGCGCCAGGCGAACGACGGGAAGGCCGACTGTGCCGCGATAGAGCACCAGATCGAGCCGGCAGATCGGGGAATGGTAAAGCCAGACCTGCGCCGGCCCATCGACCCGCAACAGCGAGGGCATGCCCAGACTGGCGCGCAGATCGCCCGGCGTCGCGCCGACCAGGCTGACCGGTGCAGCCGACGCGAAGGAGGCGGCCGATCCACCCGCCATCGTTCCCGGCCGCGCGGCGCAGCCTGCGAGCGCGGCTGCGCTCAACAGGCCGATAAAGACGCGGCGTCTCATCCGTGCTCACGCCCTCCGCGGGCCGGTCAGGGTCAGTCGGTGGCCTGGGAGCTGGCAGCACCTTCGGTGATCATCTCGATCCGGCCGGTGATCTGCCCGCCATCCTCGACCTGCAGCCGCCGGCAGCGCGCGGTTCCGAGAACCCGGCCCGTCGCCCGCACGATGAGGGAGTGCCGCGCCGTCAGCGTGCCGTCGATCACGCCGGCAACCTCGGCCTCCTCGACCTCGACCTCGCCCTTGAAAACGCCGCCCGGGCTGATCGCAAGCTCGGCGGCCTTGATCATCGTCGCCTCGACCGTCCCCTCGACCACCAGCCGCTCGGCATCCTGAACCACGCCCTGCAGGCTGATGCCGCGGCCGACCACCAGGGTGCGGCGTTCGGCGGTTTCGGCATCCCGCACCGGCGGACGGAAGCCGGTCCCGGTAGCCGGAGGGCTCGCCGGGGCGCCGCCTGCCGCGGGCGTAGCCGGCTGGCTGGGCGAAAAGGGGGTTCGGGCCATGGGCATCTCCTTAGCCTTTGTGTCATCCGCTTGTTGCGGGACCGTTTCGGGGAAGCGGGACGGAAGGGAGGCATGCTGAGGCCGTCATCCATGGCGCCATCCTGCCGTGCGGGAGTCTGCCGCGGCTTGCCCTCCGGCGGCTGGTCGTCGCGTTTTCTGAAGCTGATCACGAACCCTCCACAACTTTTACTGTCTGTCCGCTAGCACGCGACACGCGCTCCGGACAATCGCCTGCGGCCCCAAATGCGTGCATTTTTACTAAGGTTCCGCAAGGAGATCGTATGGATCAGGATTAACTGCGCGTTCATGACGGGCGCGGATTTGTGACCTGGCCTTTCGGGTGATAGGCGAAGGGAGCATTTACACCGACCTTGCAGGGGACAGGCATGGACACGACCCGCTACGACATCATCGGCATCGGCAATGCGATCGTCGATGTGCTGGCCCGCACCGATGATCATTTTCTCGACCGGCACGACATGCGCAAGGGCGCGATGCGGCTGATCGACGCCGAGGCCGCCGAGCGCATTCTCGGAGTGATGCCGCCAGGGCAGATCGCCTCCGGTGGCTCGGTTGCCAACAGTTGCGCGGTCGCGTCCGGCCTCGGCGCCCGCGCGGCCTTTCTCGGCAAGGTGGCGCGCGACGAGCTTGGCATCGCCTTCGCCAACGATCTCCGGGCGATCGGCGTCGATTTTCCGCACGCGCCGCTGCCCGAGGGCGCGCCGACGGCCCGCTGCCTGATCCTGGTCACGCCGGATGGCCAGCGCACCATGAACACCTATCTCGGCGCCTGCATCGATTTCGACCACACCGACCTCGATGCCGAGGCGATCCAGTCCTCCTCGATCCTTTATCTCGAGGGATATCTCTTCGATCCGCCGCGGGCGCAGCATGCCTTCCGCGAGGCCGTGCGCATCGCCCGCGGCGCCGGGCGCAAGGTGGCGCTCTCGCTGTCCGACGCGTTCTGCGTCGATCGCCATCGCGCCGCCTTCCTCGACCTGATCACCTCCGGCGGCATCGACATCCTGTTCGCCAACGAGGCCGAGATCTGTTCGCTGTTCGAACAGAACGACTTCGACGGGGCGGTGACCGAGGCCGCCCACACGCTGCCGCTCGCGGTGCTGACGCGCAGCGAGGCGGGAAGCGTCGTCGTCGCCGGTGCGGAACGCCATGTCGTCGCCGCGGTTCCGGTGGAGGTCGTCGACACCACGGGCGCCGGCGATGCCTATGCCGCGGGCTTCATGGTCGGCCTTACCCGCAAGGTGTCGCTCGTCGAGAGCGCGGCCCTGGCCAGCCGCGTGGCCGCGACGGCGATTGGCCGGATCGGCGCCCGGCCGGATGCGGCGGCGCTATCCCTCCTCGCCAGCGAGACAGCCTGAGACGGTGCAAAAGTAATCTTTCACAGTCCAGTTAATTAACGTTTTAGTAAGGTTGTTTTGATTTGATCATGTCGTGGATTTCCGGTCCGCGGCATTGGTCCGCGGGTCTTCTGCCAGCAAAATTCTGGCGCTGTCGTCAATATCGCCGCGCAGTGGATCGTCATGCGGTGTGCAGGAGACATGACAATGCTTGACTACGTGAAAACCTGGCTCGCGGTTCGCGGCCTTGCGTTCGCACGGGATGATCGCGGGGTGACCGCGATGGAATATGGGCTGATCGCGGCGCTGATGGCGGTTGTCATCATCGGTGCGTTCGGTCTGCTCGCCAACGATCTCGGCAACGCCGTCAACAAGATCGCCGGAACGCTGAGCAACAACACAACCAATCTCTGACCTCGTTGAACCGGGTATGAGCAGGCCCCGTCGCCCGGTCGTTCCACGCGGCGCCGGGGCCATCTACAGCGAAATTCCGCCGGGCGAGGCTGCGGGCGCCGTGTCGGGGCCGTGCCAGTCACAGGCCAATCCGGCCTGTGCTTCTTTTGAGACATGTCCTGATGATTCTTAGACTCGTTCTGTTCATCGTCCTGGCCGTGGGGCTTGCCGGCTTCGGAACCGTCGCCTGGATCGACATGCATCCGGCACACCCCCACAAGAAGGCGGCGCCAACCATCGCCTTGCTGGCGACGGGCAAGGCTCTGCCGCCCGGCACGCTGCTGCAACCCTCCGATTTCATCGTGCAGGACCGCCCCCCGGCGCAGGTGCCCGCGGATGCGGTGCGAGACACACCGGCGAACCGCGCCTCCTATACCGGCGCGATGATCCGCCGCCGGCTGAGCGCCGGGGCGCTTCTGACCACGGATATCGCCATTCGCCCCGGCGATCACGGCTTTCTCGCCGCCGTGCTGCAACCAGGCATGCGGGCGGTGTCGGTCGGGGTCGATGCGATCACCGGCGCCGCCGGCCTGATCTGGCCGGGCGACCATGTAGATCTTCTGCTGACCCAGAACCTGGTCGGCGCCAACCTGCCGCCGACGCGCAAGGTGGCCGCGGAAACCGTCCTGTCCGACGTGCGGGTGATCGCGATCGATCAGCGCCTGGTGCAAGGCGCAAGCGGCAGCCACACGGCCGCGCAGTCGACGGCGCGGACCGTCACGCTGGAAGTCACGCCGGAACAGGCCGAACAGGTCGAGGTCGCCGCCCATCTTGGCCCGCTGTCGCTGATCGTCCGCCCCAGCGAGGCGCCGAAAGGCAGCCCGTCCAAACCGCCGCCGGTCTTCAGCGGCCAGGTATCCCCCGCCCTCGCCGCGCTCGACATGCCGGGCCAGACCGGGATCACGGTCTTCCAGGGCGCCACAGGCAAAACCGAGTATCATCCGCAATGACGGCTTCCGCCTTCGATCGGGTGGGCGCTTCGCACGCGCCGCCGCAGGGGCCGCAAGGGAGCGGCCGCCCCGCCTTCATGGGCTTCGTCAGCGATGACGCGAGCCTGCAGACCATCCGCACGGCGCTGGTGCCGGCATTTCCCACCGGCGTCCCGCTCCAGCGCGCCACCTTCGCCGAAACGCTGGACTATCTCGCCCGGTTCGACACGCCGCGAACCCTCCTTGTCGACATCTCCGGCGAGGAACAGCCGATGAGCGCCGTGCATCGGCTGGAACCGGTGGTGGACCCCGGAACCCGCGTGCTGATCATCGGCAGCGAGCGCAGCATCGGCTTCTATCGCAGCCTCACGCGCACGCTGGGCGTCAGCGAATATCTCTCGAAGCCGCTCGATCCGGCGATGGTGGCGCGCGAGCTGCTGCCATGGGCGGCCGGCGGCGTGCCCGCCTTCGAAGCGGCGCGCGGCGGCTCGATGGTCGCTGTGTGCGGCGCCGCCGGCGGCGTTGGCGCCACCACGGTTGCCAGCAGCCTCGCCTGGCATGTGGGCGGGGATGTTCGCCGCCATACAATCCTGCTGGACGCCGACCTGCAACGCGGCAGCGCCGCGCTGGCAACCAACGTCCCGCCCAGTACCGGCCTGCGCAACGCGCTCGACACGCCGGACCGGATCGACCCCCTGCTGATCGAGCGCGCCGCCCAGCCCTCGACCGGCCGCCTTCATGTCCTCGGCGCGGAGGAGCCCCTGAACGAAGCCTGGCATTACCAGGCCGGAGGCGGCGCTGCGCTGGTGTCGGCGCTGCGCCAGCGATACAATCTTGTTGTGGCGGACATTCCGGCGCGCCCCTCCCGGTTTGCAACGGAACTGCTCGCGCTCGCCCATGCGCGCGTCATCGTGACCACCGGATCGCCGCACAGCATCGCGAATGCGCGCCGCTGGCTTGCATTGCCGGCCGGCCAGATGCAGTCCGGCCCGCCCCTCGTCATTCTGAACCGCCACAACCGCCGGACCGCACCCGCCGTGTCGCGGATCGCCGAACTGCTTGGAACCGAAATCGCCATCGTGATCCCCGAACTCCCCGCCCTGGTCGCCCAGGGAAACAATCTCGGCGAGCCCGCCGTCGGCCGGAAAGGCGTCTTCCGCAAGGCGATCATCGCGCTCGCCGCCAGGCTCGGCGTCGGCACCACGGCCATGGCTGCCTGATGGACGCGCTACCGGTCTTCGGCCGCCGCTCGGTCGATCCATCCGCGCCTGTTCACCAGGCGGTGCGGTTGCGCCAGGAAGATGTCGAAATGATCCGGGGCCTCTGCCTCGCCAGCATCGACGCCTCGACCATCGTGGGGCTCAATCACCCGCGTCTGCTGCAACGCGTCGAGGCCATGGTGGCGGAGCTGGCGACCGAACATCGCATCCAGCTGAACCGCAACGAGCAAAACCAGATTGCCGCCGAACTGGTGGACGACATGCTCGGGCTGGGGCCGCTGGAGCCCCTGCTCGAGGACGAGACCATTACCGACATCATGGTCAATGGGCCGGAACGGGTTTTCGTCGAACGGCGGGGTCGGCTCGAGCAGCTCGGGGTGCGCTTCCGCGACAATGCCCATCTGACCAATATCTGCCAGCGCATCGCCGCCACAGTGGGGCGCCGGGTCGATGAATCCAGCCCAATGGTCGATGCGCGACTCAAGGACGGCTCGCGCGTCAACATCGTATTGCCGCCGCTGTCGATCGACGGCCCCTGTCTCTCGATCCGCAAGTTTTCACGCAAGCCGATCAATTTCGGCAAGCTGATCGAGTATGGATCGCTGACCCCGCCGGTCGCGCGGGTGCTTGAAATCGCCGCGCGTTGCCGTCTCAATGTCATCATTTCCGGCGGCACCGGCTCCGGCAAGACGACGATGATGAACGCGATGAGCAGCTTCATCGATCCGCAGGAACGCATCGTCACCGTCGAGGACGCCGCCGAACTCCAGCTCCAGCAGCCGCATGTCGTCCGTCTCGAAACCAGGCCGGTGAACCTTGAGGGCAAGGGCGAAATCACCCAGCGCGACCTCGTCCGCAACGCGCTGCGCATGCGCCCCGACCGCATCATCATCGGCGAGGTCCGCGGCCCCGAGGCGTTCGACATGCTTCAGGCGATGAACACCGGCCATGACGGGTCGATGTCCACCATCCACGCCAACACCACGCGCGATGCGCTGGCCCGTATCGAGAACATGGTGCAGATGGCGAGCATGGGCCTGTCGCCGCGGGCGATCCGCATGCAGGTGGTCTCGGCGGTCAACCTGATCGTCCAGGTGGAACGCCAGCGCGATGGCGGCCGCCGTCTCATTCAGCTCACCGAAATCGCCGGAATCGAGGGCGAAACCCCCCTGCTCAACGACATCTTCAAGTTCGAGGTTCTGGGCGAGGATGCAACGGGCCGGGTCATCGGCCGCTACGCCGTCTCCCACACGCGGGCGAGCTTCCACGAGCGGCTCAGCTATTTCGGCCTGCTCCGCGCATGGACGGTGGCGCTCGAGGAGGCGGCGGCGTGAGCGGCCTGCTCCTCCTGCCGCTCCTGCTTCTGATCCTCGGCGCCACCTCGCTCGCGCTGATGGGCGGGGTGCGGGCGGACCGGACCAAAAAGGCGATCGAACTGCGCCTTATGCGGGTATCGGGCCAGACCCTCGTCACAAGAATCGAGAGCCAGAGCGAGCCGAATGATCCGCTCGGCCGGTTCCGGCGCCCCGCAATGGCGGTGCTGGGGCTCGTCGGGGTCGATCTGGCGCGCGCGCCGGATTACCCTGTCCCGTGGTGGATCATCATGATCGGCGCCGTCGTTGCGTCCAGGGGTATCTCCTTCCTGATCGGCACCGTGGCCGCGGGGCTCGGCTGGCTCGTCTGGTTACCGCTGTTCATTCTCGTGGCGCGGCTTGCCTTCGGCACCGTGCATGCCCGCCGGTCAACCCTGCTGCTGCGCCAGTTTCCCGACGCGCTGACCACGATCGTCCGCACCGTTCGCGTTGGCATCCCCGTGCAAGAGGCGCTCCGGGTCGTCGCCCAGGACATGCCGGCGCCAACCGGCAGGGAGTTCAGCCGGATCGCCGATCAGGTGGCGATCGGCACGCCGCTCGAACAGGCGCTAAGGCAGATGGCGGACCGGGTGAAGCTCGCCGAATACGGGTTTTTCGCCACGGCCATCAGCCTGCAATCGCGCTATGGCGGCGGTCTCGTGACAACACTTGAGGGGTTGGCGGAAGTCATCCGCAAGCGTGTCGCGATGAAGGCCCGCGGCTATGCGCTGGCGTCCGAAGCGCGCACCAGCGCCCTTGTCCTCGGTATCATTCCCCTCGTTGCAGCGCTTGCGATCGAGGTGATCCAGCCCTCCTATCTGCGTGTGCTGTTCGTGACCCATGCCGGGAAAATCC
This sequence comes from Acidocella sp. C78, assembly GCF_907164655.1. NCBI lineage: Bacteria > Pseudomonadati > Pseudomonadota > Alphaproteobacteria > Acetobacterales > Acidocellaceae > Acidocella > Acidocella sp. C78. Next base: position 24,487 of record NZ_CAJQZK010000079.1, on the reverse strand, counting down.
TGCTGGCGGTCGCCATCGGGCTGCTGGCCGGCGGCGCGATGGTCATGCGCGAAATCATCCGGCGCAGCCTCAACTGAAATGAATACCGCGCTCGTGTGGATTTTCGGCCTCTTTCTCTTCGTGGCGGCGGTTGCGGTGCTGATGCTGCGTCTGGTCATCGCGGAAGAGAGGTTGCAGCGGCGGCTGGACCGGGCGATCGGCGCGGGCTCCGCCGCGGGCGACAGCGACGAGCCGGCTCAGCTCCTGCATATGCGGATCGCCATGGGTGTAGGCCTCGCGGTCGCCCGCAGCGGCCTGCTCAGCAACCGCACGCTCGAAGAACTGCGGCACACATTGCGAATGGCCGGAATTCGGGACAAAGGCGCGCTGGCCGTATTCGTCGGAACCAAGCTGCTTTCACTGGTGGGTTTTTTCGCCGGCGTTCTGGCGGCCTCCCGCGTTCTGCGCTTCGGCATGCTGCATGGGCTGATCGCCGCCGCCATCGCCGCCGCGTTCGGTCTTCTCCTGCCGGACATCCTGATCCAGCAGCGGCGGAAGCGGTTTATCCGCAAGGTCGAGGCCGGGCTGGCCGAGGCGCTCGATCTGATGGTGATCTGCGCCGATGCTGGACTCAGCCTCGAACCCGGCCTCACCCGTGTTGCCGCCGAACTGCAACTGACGCATCCGGCGGTGTCTCAGGAACTGACACTGACGGCGCAGGAAATGCGCATCAGCGGCAATATCCGCGACTCGCTCGCCGGCCTCGGCCAGCGAACCGGGCTCGACAATCTGAAGCGCTTGGCCTCGACCTTGATCCAGACGCTCCAATACGGCACCCCGCTGACCCAGGCGCTCAGAACCCTCTCCGCTGAAATGCGCCAGGAACAGCTGACCCGCTTCGAGGAACGTGCCGCGCGGCTGCCGGTTCTGCTGACCCTGCCAATGATCCTGTTTATTCTGCCATGCGTGTTTCTGGTCGTCGGTGGCCCGGCCGTGCTCAGACTGGTTGGCTCTCTTTAGAGCAGTCTGCTTCGCACCGCGGGCAGGTAAGCATGCCCCTGAAAATCTCGTCTGAATTTCAGGGGCTGCTCGCCATCAGCCTATAGGTGGTGAGTGTCCGAACGCTGATCCGCAATCCACCCGTCCCTGGAGCGGATAAAGGACGCGACCCGGGCGCCGGACAAGGAGGTCAGCTCAGTGCCGAACTGTCGATCCAGCCAATATTGCCGTCGCTGCGGCGATAGACCACGCTGAGCGCCCGGTTCGCGGAGTTGCGAAACATGAGCATTGTCTGGTTCGCCAGATCCATCCGCATCACCGCCTCGCTGACGGACAGGAACGCTATCTCCGCCGGCGTTTCCGCAACCACGGCGGCATATGGCCCGGGATCGAGCCCAGCAGCTCCATCGACCGGCGCATGCGGGGTAGCGCCTTCGGCTTCCACCTCCTGCAACACGTATTGCCGGACAGTCTCCGTTCGGCCGCGCGTGGCACTCTCGCGCGCGTGATCGTTCACACGGCGGCGGTAGCGCCGCAGCCGCTTCGCAATGTGTTCCGCCGCGTCGTCAAATGCCGCATGTGCGTCAGCCGCCTCGCCCTCGCCGCGCAAAGTCAGCCCCCGTCCGGCGTGAACATTGATGTCGCAAGTGAAAAAGCTGCGGGCGCGGCTGAACGTTACGTTCGCCTCGATTGCGTGATCGAAATATTTTCCAGCGATATTGTCGAGCTGGTTCGCGACATGAACGCGCAGGGCATCCGAGAGGTCGACCTGCTTACCGGAAACCGTGATCTGCATAGAGAGATCCTTTTGCTAGAGCCAATGCGGTTATTGTAGCCCCGCCTTGATGAAGCGGGCGTTTACGCTTGCTCGGAGACGGCTCGATCCTAGACAAAAGCATTACACTGCTGCGGGTCGTGGCGCGTCAACCTCCCGCCAGCAGGTTTTTTTCCCGCTTGCGCTGCGCCGAACCGGGGATGCGCATGGCTTCGCGATATTTTGCGACGGTCCGCCTCGCGATATCCACACCCTCCTTCTGCAACAGTTGCGCCAGCGCATCGTCGGATAGGACCCTCCCTGGCGGTTCCGCCTCGATCAGCGCCGCAATCCGGTGCCGCACGGATTCGGCACTGTGGCTTTCGCCATTCGCACCGGCGAGCGCCGTGGTGAAAAAGAACTTCATCTCGAAAATGCCGCGCGGTGTTGCAATCACCTTGTTCGATGTCACTCGGCTGACGGTGCTTTCATGGATTTCAAGCGCGGCGGCGACCTCGCGCAGCGTAAGCGGCCGGAGGAACCCGATGCCGCGGCGGAAGAAGGCCTCCTGATGCGCGACGATCTCGCCCGCAACGCGCAGGATCGTCTCGGCCCGCGACTCAAGGGCGCGAACCAGCCAGTTCGCGCTCTGCACCCGTTCCGAGAGAAACTGCTTCGCCTCGCGCGTGGCCCGCGCCGCAATCTGTGCGTGAAAGCCGCGCCGGATCAGAACCCGCGGCATTGTTTCGGGATTAAGCTCAAGCAGATATTGGCCATCCGGCCCGGGGCGCATGAGCACATCGGGGATCACCGGCGTAATCGCTGCGGCGTCGGTAGCGGCTCCTGGCTTGGGGTTCAGTTGCCGAATCTCTGCAATCATGTCGCGAAGATCTTCCCCATCGACGCCGCACACCTCCATGAGCGCACGGTGATCACGCCGCGCCAGCAGATCGAGATGAGCGAGGAGGGCAGACATCGCAGGGTCGAGCCGGTTTCGCTCCTCCAACTGGACAGCCAGACATTCGGCAAGATCTATGGCGAAAATACCAGTTGGCTCGAACCGGAGCATGATCTGCCGCACCGATTCCAGCACATCCTGCTCAATCCCGAGCATCTCGGCGATGCGTTCAGGCGGCTCGGCCAGCCGCCCTGCCGGGTCGAGCGCCATGATCAGCGCAAGCGCGATCTGGCGGCGGGTCGGGTCGGAAAAGGCGAGCCGCGCCTGCTGTTCCAGGCTTTCCTGCAACCCCGGGGGACTATCCGCGATTTGCCCGATCCAGTCATGGTCTTCGGCGGAGCCATTACCGGCTGCCTCTGCGCCGCCACCAGGGTCGTAGACATTGGAAAAGTCGGCGTCGAGCGGCAGATGGACCCCTGAAGGATCGGGGTCGACGACCTTCTCGACAGTATCCGTGACCGCAAGCTTGGAGTCGATCAACGCCGTCCCACCGGACACTTCAGCAATCCCCCCGGAGGTATCAGAGTCGTCCCGTTCGAGGAGCGGGTTGCGGAGCAGTTCTTCTTCGATGAATTGGTTGACCTCGGCGTTGTTGAACTGCAAAAGCTGTATGGCCTGCCGTAGCTGGGGGGTCATCACCAGCGACTGCGTATGCCTCAGATCGAGACGGGGTCCTATCGCCATGCATGTATCATACCAAATCCACGCTTAAAGCGGAATACGGCACTAGCGTTCGCGACACTATTTAAATTTCCGAGATCATACTGCCAGAACGACAAGAACCGCGCTGTGTGGCGCGGCTGTATCTGGTTTGTTCGCGAGTTCGGTAATGGTGGTTGCGGGGACAGGATTTGAACCTGTGACCTTCAGGTTATGAGCCTGACGAGCTACCGGGCTGCTCCACCCCGCGGTTGTGGTGGACGATAGATTGGAGGACCTGGCGGCGACCTACTCTCCCGTGCCTTGAGGCACAGTACCATGGGCGCTGGGGGTTTTCACGGCCGAGTTCGGGATGGGATCGGGTGCGGGCTCCCCGCAATGGCCACCAGGTCGTCCAATCTATCGTGATGTTTTGGACTGGTGTGGATTTGGTGTGTTGAGTGAGACTGTGTTGGTGTTTGTGCATGGTGGGGGTGGTTGAGATATTCAAGTTCTATCGGGTGATTAGTACCGGTTAGCTGAGCGCGTTACCGCGCTTATACACCCGGCCTATCGACGTGATGGTCTATCACGACCCTCGGGGAGACCTAGTTTTGAGGTGGGTTTCCCGCTTAGATGCTTTCAGCGGTTATCCCGTCCATACTTAGCTACTCGGCTGTGCCACTGGCGTGACAACCGATGCACCAGAGGTATGTTCATCCCGGTCCTCTCGTACTAGGGACAAATCCTCTCAAGTCTCCAACACCCACGGCAGATAGGGACCGAACTGTCTCACGACGTTCTAAACCCAGCTCACGTACCACTTTAATCGGCGAACAGCCGAACCCTTGGGACCTGCTCCAGCCCCAGGATGTGATGAGCCGACATCGAGGTGCCAAACCTCCCCGTCGATGTGGACTCTTGGGGGAGATCAGCCTGTTATCCCTAGAGTACCTTTTATCCGTTGAGCGATGGCCCTTCCACGTGGAACCACCGGATCACTATGGCCGACTTTCGTCTCTGCTCGAGCTGTCGCTCTCGCAGTCAGGCGGGCTTATGCCATTGCACTCAACAGCCGATGTCCGACCGGCTTGAGCCCACCATCGCGCGCCTCCGTTACTCTTTAGGAGGCGACCGCCCCAGTCAAACTGCCCACCATGCAGGGTCCCGGACCGGGATAACCGGCCACGGTTAGACATCAAAAGCGCGCAGGGCGGTATTTCAAGGTTGGCTCCACACAAGCTAGCGCCCATGCTTCAATGCCTCCCGCCTATCCTACACAGCACTCTTCTGATGCCACTGCAAAGCTGCAGTAAAGGTTCATAGGGTCTTTCCGTCTGACCGCGGGTACCCCGCATCTTCACGGGGAATTCAATTTCGCTGAGCCGATGCTGGAGACAGTGGGGAAGTCGTTACGCCATTCGTGCAGGTCGGAACTTACCCGACAAGGAATTTCGCTACCTTAGGACCGTTATAGTTACGGCCGCCGTTTACCGGGGCTTCAATTCAAGGCTTGCACCTCTCCTCTTAACCTTCCGGCACCGGGCAGGCGTCAGACCCTATACGTCGTCTCTCGACTTCGCAGAGCCCTGTGTTTTTACTAAACAGTCGCTACCCCCTCTTTTGTGCCACCCGCACATGGTTGCCCACATACGGGTCTCGCTTATCCCGAAGTTACGCGAGTAATTTGCCTAGTTCCTTCAACATCGTTCTCTCAAGCGCCTTGGTATACTCTACCAGTCCACCTGTGTCGGTTTAGGGTACGGTCTATACGCTGGAGCTATTTCCCGGAATGCTCAAAAAGCCCGCCCAATCCGATAAGGACAGACAACATCTCGCATTCGTCACTTCCAGCAGGCGGAGGAATATTCACCCCCTTCCCATCGACTACGGCTTTCGCCCTCGCCTTAGGGGCCGGCTCACCCTGCGCGGATTAACCTTGCGCAGGAACCCTTGGACTTTCGGCGACAGAGTTTCTCACTCTGTTTGTCGCTACTCATGTCAGCATTCGCACTTCCGATACCTCCAGGAGGGGTCACCCCATCTCCCTTCACAGGCCTACGGAACGCTCCGCTACCGCGCATGTTTCCATGCACCCACAGCTTCGGTATGTGGCTTTAGCCCCGTTACATTTTCGGCGCAGGATTTCTATTAGACCAGTGAGCTATTACGCTTTCTTTAAAGGATGGCTGCTTCTAAGCCAACCTCCTGGTTGTTTTGGAATTCCCACATCCTTTCCCACTTAGCCACAATTTGGGGACCTTAGCTGGTGGTCTGGGCTGTTTCCCTCTCGACGATGGACCTTAGCACCCACCGTCTGTCTGCCGCGCAAGACACTTCGGTATTCGGAGTTTGGTTAGGTTTGGTAAGGCTTTGGGCCCCCCTAGCCCATCCAGTGCTCTACCCCCGAAGGCATACACACGACGATCTACCTCAATAGATTTCGCGGAGAACCAGCTATCTCCGAGTTTGATTGGCCTTTCACCCCTAGCCACAGCTCATCCCCGACTTTTTCAACAGGCGTGGGTTCGGCCCTCCAGTGCGTGTTACCGCACCTTCAGCCTGGCCATGGCTAGATCACTCGGTTTCGGGTCTTCTGCCTGCAACTACGCGCCCTATTCAGACTCGCTTTCGCTACGCCTACGCCTACCGGCTTAAGCTTGCTGCAAACAGAAACTCGCTGACCCATTATACAAAAGGTACGCCGTCACCGCAGATGCGGCTCCGACTGCTTGTAGGCATCCGGTTTCAGGTCTCTTTCACTCCCCTCGTCGGGGTGCTTTTCACCTTTCCCTCACGGTACTTGTGCACTATCGGTCACCAGAGAGTATTTAGGCTTGGAGGGTGGTCCCCCCATCTTCAGACAGGATTTCACGTGTCCCGCCTTACTCAAGGCCTTGCCATTTCGCTTCGCATACGGGGCTATCACCCGCTATGGCCGGAGTTTCCAATCCGTTCTGCTACTCAATGACAAGGCACTGGCCTGCTCCGCTTTCGCTCGCCACTACTGACGGAATCTCGGTTGATGTCTTTTCCTCCGGGTACTTAGATGTTTCAGTTCCCCGGGTTCGCCTCTACACCCTATGTATTCAGATGCAGATACCCTTGCGGGTGGGTTTCCCCATTCGGATGTCCACGGATCAACGCCTGCTCGCGGCTCCCCGTGGCTTTTCGCAGCGTGCCACGTCCTTCATCGCCTTCTGGTGCCAAGGCATCCACTGAATGCCCTTCATTCACTTGAAGTCTCAACGCACCGCCACACTCCCAAGGAGAAGCATGGCGGCCCACCATGCACAGACACCATCACAATGTCCGCACACAGCACTCAACGCTCTGAACACTCAATCGCATCATCCTTCGGCAATGGCCTAAGCCACGTCCGGGTCAGACACCCAGAATGATCCGACCGGATTTTTGCTCCCCAAAACCACCAGACAACAGGAATTTTTCAATCCCCATCACCAGCAGTTCAGGACAAAAATACACGCGTCCAGAACGCACCAAATCCTATTCACCAATCAAAGAACAACAACCCGTGCCGCAGAACGACACAGATCGATCACCAACGGCGCTCATCAGAACACCGTATCTCAAGGCCTCCACATCAGTCTTCAGTCCACACAGACCAGCGTCAGGCTAAATGCCCTCAGGCCACCCA
>NZ_CAJQZK010000079.1:0-15000 GCF_907164655.1 Acidocella sp. C78 | reverse complement strand
GATAACCGGTCAATGCGTTGAGCGCCGAAAGGTCTGCGCAGGTCTCCACAGGGTCGGCAGCAGGGCGCGGCGCGTCCACGATCATCGCCTTGCGCCCCAGTTCCGCCTCGAGGAGGTGCACGAGATCGCGCACGAACTCCGCCCGGTGATTGCCGATGTTGAAAACCCGGTGTTCGCCGGCGTTCGAGGGGGCATGGTCGATCACCCCCATCACCCCGGCGACGATGTCGTCGATATAGGTGAAGTCGCGTTTCAGCGTGCCGCCGTCGTAAAGGGTGATCGGCCGGCCCGCCATGATCGCCTCGGCGAACCCGAAATACGCCATATCCGGCCGGCCCCACGGTCCGTACACCGTGAAAAACCGCAAGCCGGTCTGACGCAGGCCATAAAGATGGGCGTAGGCCGCGCTCATCATTTCGTCGGCCCGCTTGGTCGCAGCGTAAAGCGATTGCGGCCGGTCCGCCCGCGCCGTCTCGGCGTAAGGCAGCGGCGTTCCGGCGCCATAGACCGATGACGAACTTGCATAGACGAGATGCCGCAGGCCGGGCGAGTGCCGCGCCAGTTCAAGCACTGACAGATGGCCCGTCATGTTCGCCGCGGCATAGGCGAACGGATTATCGATCGAGTAACGCACCCCCGCCTGGGCCGCGAGATGGACGATCAGATCCCAGCCATCCCCCGCCGCCCGCAGCGCAGCATGATCGGCGATATCCGCCCGGTAAAAGCGGAACCCCTCATGCGCAGCGAGCCGCTCCAGCCGGGCCTGCTTCAGCCTGACGTCGTAATACGGATTGAGATCATCCACCCCGACCACCCGCGCGCCGCGCCCGAGCAGGGCTTCGGCGACGTGATAGCCGATGAACCCGGCCGCGCCGGTGAGCAGGACCTTCACCCGCGGCGCTCCGTCAGCCGGTCTTCCAGAAGTTCGAGGATGATGTGACCCAGGGTGATGTGGCATTCCTGGATCCGCGCCGTGGTGCTGTCCGGCACCACGAGCGCGTGGTCGCACAGCGCAAGCGCCGGCCCCCCGTCGCCGCCGAGCAGCCCGATGGTGACGACCCCCATCCCGCGCGCCACTTTCAGCGCCCGCAGCACCGAGGGCGAGCGCCCGGATGTCGTGATCCCGAACAGCACGTCGCCGGCGCGGCCGAGGCCGGACAGTGGCCGCGCGAACACCTCGTCGAACCCGAAATCGTTCCCCGCGGCAGTCAACGCCGCGGGGTCAAGCGTCAGCGCCAGCGCCGGCCAGGAGTCGCGGGCAACGCTGCCGCGCAGACGGATCAGCAGTTCCGTCGCCAGGTGCTGCGAATCCGCCGCCGACCCGCCATTGCCGCAGAACATCAGCTTGTTCCCGGCGCGGATGGCCGCTTCGCACACGCCGACCACATCCAGAACCGGCTGCGGTGATGCGGCCAGAGCAAGTTTCAGCTCCGCCCCGCGCCGCAGCAATGCGGCGACATGCGCCGCCTCGTCGTGCTCACTGGGCAACCCAGCCTCCATCGATCGACAGCGCCGCGCCGGTGATCGTCGAGGCACCATCCGAGCAGAGGAACACGACGAACGCGCCGATCTTCGCCGGGGTGGTGAATTCGAGCATCGGCTGCTTCTCGGCGAGCAGAGCCCTGGACTCATCCTGCACGGTTGTGCGGTTCGAGGCGGCGCGCGCCTCGATCTGCGCTTCGACCAGCGGCGTCAGCACCCAGCCCGGACAGACCGCATTCACCGTGATCCCGTCATTCGCGCACTCGATGGCGACCGTCTTGGTGGCCCCGACCACACCGTGCTTCGCGGCGACATAGGCGATCTTCTGCCCGCTCGCCACCAGCCCGTGGGCGGAGGCGATGTTCACGATCCGCCCCCATCCCCGCCGGCGCATCAGCGGCACGGCGGCCTTCATCCCATGGAATACGGCGGTGAGATTGAGCGCGATCACCGCGTCCCATTTCTCGTCGGGGAAATCCTCCACCGGCGCGACATGCTGGATGCCGGCATTGTTCACCAGAATGTCAACCGTGCCGAGTTCCGCCTCCGTCCGTTCGACCAGTCGCCGGATTTCCGCCGCCTTCGTCAGGTCGGCGCCGTCGAACGCCACCCGCACGCCGAACTCGTCGGCGAGGGCTGCCCGCAGCGCCTCGATCTTCGCCGTATCGCCAAATCCGTTGAGCATGATATCGGCACCCTGCGCCGCCAGCGCGCGGGCAATCCCGAGACCGATGCCGCTGGTCGAACCTGTCACCAGCGCAACCTTGCCCCTGAGACTCACGGTCACCCCCTATTTTCAGTGCCATAACGTTCTGCGCCAAGGCAGACGTGGCATCAAGAGGATGCCGAAGCGCCGCGTCCAATCACGGCAAAGCCAGCGACACAGGCCGCTGGCTCCCCGCATCGCCCGCGTTGTCGCGGCGCTTCTGCTTCAGCGCTTTCCGATCCGTCCGGATCGGATGGAGTGCTCTTTCATGTCGATGATGACAGCATCCTTACCCGATAAGATGGTTCCATCCGATCGGATGAGGCTCCATCAGGGCATCAGTACCCGGTCGATCACCTGGATGACGCCGTTCGACTGGTTCACGTCATAGGTCTCGATCTGGGCGACGTTGCCCTTCTCGTCCACGACCTCGATATTGTGCGGGCCGTTCATCCGCAGCGTCAGGTCCTGCCCCTTGTCGAGAGTCGGCAGCTTGACCATCCCGCCATGCCCCTCGATGTCGGCGCGCAGCGTCGCGAAGGTGAAATCGCCGGGAACGACGTGATACAGCAGGATCGAGGTGAGCATCGCCTTGTTCTTCGGCTCGAGAAGCGTCGGCACCGTCCCCTTGGGCAACATGTCGAACGCCTCGTTGGTCGGCGCGAACACGGTGAACGGCCCCTTGCCCTCCAGCGCCTTGACGAGGCCGGCAGCCTTCACCGCGGCGACCAGCGTGGTGTTGTCCTTCGAATTCACCGCGTTCTGCACGATATTCCGGCTCGGATACATCGGCGCGCCTCCGACCATGACGGAATGGTCCATCATGGCGGCAAAAGCGGTGCCGCAGGCGGCGACGGCAAGGGCGGCACCGAGGGCGATATGGCTGAGCTTCATGGTCTGTGGTCTCCTCTGCTCGGTCGCCGGCGGCGACCTCATGCAGCAATTACGCGGCAGAGAGGAAAACAGATGACGCTGCGGACCAGTCTCACGATCACGAAATCGTGAATTTACCGGAGACGGCAAATGGCCCGCACCGCGCGCGGGCCTTCGCTTCAGCTGCGATAGCTGCCGTTGATGTCGATATAGCCGTGCGTCAGGTCGCAGGTCCAAACCCTGGCACGGCCCCGGCCCATGCCGAGATCGACATCGATACGGATTTCCGCCCCGCGCATATGCGCCACCACCGGGGCCTCGTCATACCCTTCCACCACCCGGCCCGCGCGCGCCATCCACACGCCGCCGACCGCCACCGCCAGCCGGTCCCGCTCGGCCGGCTCGCCGGCCTTGCCCACCGCCATGACGATCCGCCCCCAATTCGCGTCCTCGCCGGCGATCGCGGTCTTGACCAGCGGCGAATTGGCAATGGCGAGCCCGACCCGCCGCGCCGACCGCGCCGAGACCGCGCCGGCGACGTTGACCTCGATCAGCTTGCGCGCCCCCTCGCCATCCCGCACCACCATCAGGGCAAGATCGTGCAGCACCTCCTCCAGCGCCCGGCGGAAGGCGGCGAGCCCCCGCGCCTCGGTCACCGGCGGGTTGCCCGCGGCCCCGGTGGCGAACAGCAGCACCGTGTCGGACGTCGAGGTGTCGGAATCAACCGTGATCGAGTTGAAACTCGGCCCGACGCCGCGGCCGAGCAGCGCTTGCAGTGTCGCCGCCGGCAGGGCGGCGTCGGTGACGATGAAGGCCAGCATCGTCGCCATGTCGGGCGCGATCATGCCGCTACCCTTGGCGATGCCGGAAATCCGCACCTCGACACCGCCGAGACGCGCCGTCCGGGTCGCTGCCTTCGGAAACGTGTCGGTGGTCATGATCGCACGCGCCGACTCCGCCCAACGATCCGGCGTCAGGCCGGCCGCGAGCGCATCCATGACCGCGACGATCCGCTCGGCCGGCATTGGCTCGCCGATCACCCCGGTCGAGGCCAGAAACACCTCCTCGGCCGGGCAGCCGAGCACGCGCGCCGCGGACTCGGCGCTCAGCCGGGCCGCCGCAGCCCCGGCGGCGCCGTTGAACACGTTGGCATTGCCGGCATTGACCACCAGGCCGCGCGCCACCCCGCCGGGCAGGATCTCGCGGCACCAGCTCACCGGCGCGCCAGGGCATTTGTTACGGGTAAAGACACCCGCGACGGTCGTGCCCGGATCGAAGGCCGCGAGCAGGACATCGTCCCGCCCGCGATAGCGGATGCCGGCGGCGGCGGTGGCAAACCGCACGCCGCCCACCGCCGGAAGGTCCGGCATGCTCACCGCCAGCGGCGATACCGGCAGATCCTTCGCCACGGGCCCGCGCTCAGTTCTTCGCGGGCACTGCGCCGCCGTCCTGCGCCGGCGTGCCATCCGGATTGAACAATTTGATGTTCAGCCCCTTGCGCGCGTCCTGCAACACCTTGGTCACCGCCGCGTTGGTGATCCGCTGCCGGATCTGGTCCTTCACATCGTCCAGCGCAGGCACAGGCTTCTCGCGCTTCCCTTCGCTCTCGATCACGTGCCAGCCGAACTGCGATTGCACCGGCGTCTTCGTATAAGTGCCGGGCTTGAGCGCGAAGGCGGCATCGGCGAAGGGCTTGACCATCTCCTGCTTGGTGAACCAGCCGAGTTCGCCGCCGTTCTTGGCGCCGGGGTCGATGCTGTATTTCTTGGCGAGATCGGCGAACTTCGCCCCCTTGCCGAGTTCGGCGATCACCTTTTCCGCCTCCGCCTTGGTCTTGACCAGGATCTGCCTGGCCTTGACCTCCTCCGGCTGCTTCGCCTTGACGTAGTGCGCCTCGTAATAGGCCTTCACCGCGGCGTCGGTCAGTTTCGGCTCGACCAGCGCCCGCAGATAGCCGCGCTCCAGCGCCTGGTCCGCCGCCGCCTTCATCTCCGCCGCCACTTTCGGGTCCTTCGCCGTGCCGGCCTTGCGGGCCCGGATCAGCAGGGCGCGCTCATCGACCAGCCGGTTGAGCAGGACCGGGAAGAGTTCCTGCGGCGGCGCGTTCTGCAGCTGCGGCGGCAGGCTCTGCGCCGCCTTGGCGACATCGGAGAGATGGATGTCGTGGCCATTGACGATCGCGACGACCGTATCCTTCTGCGTCTTAGCCGCGGGCTTGGCCGCCGCAGGTGCCGCCGCGTCGCTGCCCGTGGCGGCGAAGGCCGGGCCGCAAAGGCCGAGCGCCATCACCGCCGAGAGAGCGAAGCCGGCCGAAAACCCTGAAAGAGAACGCTTCATGCTGCTGGTCCCTGATTCAAAACGGCCGCACCATGGCTGAAGCGTTCGACGCCTGCAAGCGGGCCCGGCCGGGCAGCACGCAGAATTCCCGATACTGCAACGGGCCTGCCGCACGCTGCGCGCGCTCCTGCCGCGCGCGATTTGACCAGACCGGCGCGCACTCCTATGTCAATGATCCGATTGCAGTCGGCTGCCCGCACGGATGCGCGCGGCCAGGCTGCCGCGCAACCCAGACCAGTCGGGACGGACAGGTTCAGACCAGCGGATAGACCGGAAGCTCGCGTCATCATGTTCTCAAGCATCGCCCGCGCCATCATCGGCACCAGCAACGACCGTGCGCTGAAAGCCTATCGCCGTCGCGTCGCCGAAATCAACGCCCACGAATCCGCCCTCGAAGCTCTCGACGACGCGGCGCTCCAGGCAAAGACGGCGGAATTCCGCGGCCGGCTGGCCGGCGGCGAACCGCTCGACCGCCTGCTCCCCGAGGCCTTCGCGGTCTGCCGCGAGGCATCGAAACGGGTGCTCGGGATGCGTCATTTCGATGTCCAGATGATCGGCGGCATGGTGCTGCACGACGGCAAGATCGCCGAGATGAAGACCGGCGAGGGCAAGACCCTGGTCGGCACCCTGCCGGTCTATCTCAACGCCCTCACCGGCAAGGGCGTGCATGTCGTCACCGTCAATGACTATCTCGCCCGGCGCGACGCCGGCTGGATGGGCCGGCTCTACAATTTCCTCGGCCTGTCGGTCGGCGTGATCGTGCCCGGGCTTGAGGACGATGCACGGCGCGAGGCCTATGCGGCCGACATCACCTACGGTACCAACAACGAATTCGGCTTCGACTATCTGCGCGACAACATGAAATACGCGCTCGCCGACATGGTCCAGCGCGATTTCAACTACGCGATCGTCGACGAAGTCGACTCGATCCTGATCGACGAGGCCCGCACCCCGCTGATCATCTCCGGCCCTTCCGACGAACCGACCGAGCTGTACAACGAGGTCGACGGCATCGTGAAACGCCTGGTGGAAGACCCGGCGACCTACGACAAGGACGAGAAGTTCAAGACGGTGAACCTCACCGAGCTTGGTTCCGAACGGGTCGAGCAGATGCTCGCCGAGGCCGGGCTGCTCACCGAGGGCAATCTCTACGACGTGTTCAACATCTCGCTGGTGCATCACACGAACCAGTCGCTGCGCGCCCATACGCTGTTCACTCGTGACGTCGACTATATCGTCAAGGACGGCCAGGTCATCATCATTGACGAGTTCACCGGCCGCATGATGGAGGGAAGGCGCTATTCCGACGGGCTGCACCAGGCTCTGGAAGCCAAGGAGCACGTCACCGTCGAGCGCGAGAACCAGACCCTCGCCTCGATCACATTCCAGAACTATTTCCGCCTCTACCCCAAGCTGTCCGGCATGACCGGCACCGCCATGACCGAAGCCGACGAGTTCGACGAGATCTACAAGCTCGCGGTCGTCGAGATCCCCACCAATGTGCCCGTCGCCCGCAAGGACAGCGACGACGAGGTCTATCGCTCGGCCGATGAGAAATACGAGGCTGTCGCAGCGCTGATCGAGGAATGCCGCGCCCGCCAGCAGCCGGTTCTGGTCGGCACCACCTCGATCGAGAAATCCGAGATCATCTCCGGCCTGCTCAACAGCCGGAAAATTCCCCATGCCGTGCTCAATGCCCGGTTCCACGAGCAGGAAGCGGCGATCGTCGCCGAGGCCGGCGCGCCGGGAGCGGTCACCATCGCGACCAACATGGCCGGCCGCGGCACCGACATCAAGCTCGGCGGCAATCTCGAAATGCGCCTGAAGACCGAGCTGGAGAAGCTGCCCGAAGCCGACCGCCCCGCGCGCGAAGCCGCGATCCGCGCCGAAATCGAGGCCGCGCACGACATTGTCCATTCGGCCGGGGGCCTGTTCGTCATCGGCACCGAGCGGCACGAAAGCCGGCGGGTCGACAACCAGCTGCGTGGCCGCTCCGGCCGCCAGGGCGACCCCGGCGCCTCGCGCTTCTTCCTCTCGCTCGAAGACGACCTGATGCGGATCTTCGGCTCCGACCGGATGGGCCCGATGCTGGAGAAGCTCGGCCTCAAGGACGGCGAGGCAATCATCCATCCCTGGATCAACAAGGCGCTGGAAAAGGCGCAGAAAAAGGTCGAGGCGCGGAATTTCGACACCCGCAAGAACCTCCTGAAATACGACGACGTGATGAACAACCAGCGCAAGGAGGTCTATGCCCAGCGCCGCGAGTTCATGCGCGCCGAAAGCGTCGCCGACGTGATCGGCGAGATGCGCGCCGACACGATCGCCCAGATGGTCGACCGCCGCATACCCGAAAAAGCCTATGCCGAGCAGTGGGAGAGCGTGGAACTCGCCGAGGACGTGAAGCGGGTGTTCGGGCTCGACCTGCCGGTTGCCGACTGGGCGGCCGAGGAAGGCATCGACGAGAACCACCTGCGCGAGCGCATCAGCGAGGCGGTCGAGGCCCAAATGGCCGCCAAGGCCGCCAATTTCGGCCCCGACTTCATGCGCTTCCTGGAAAAATCGATCCTGCTGCAAACGCTCGATCATCTCTGGAAGGAGCATCTCCTCGCCCTCGACCATCTGCGCCAGGGCATTGGCCTGCGCGCCTATGGCCAGCGCGATCCGCTCAACGAATACAAGGCCGAGGCCTTCGCCCTGTTCACCGCGATGCTCGAAGACCTCAAGGAACAGGTCTCCTCCGTGCTCGCCCATGTCGAACTCGGGACCGACCCGGCAACCGCGCCGGCACCGGCCTTCGACCCGGCCTCCATGCTCACCAGCCACCCGGCCAGCCAGGCCTATGACGGCGTCGCCCTCGCCGAGCCGCAGCCTGCTCTGGCGCCGGAAATGGCGGTCAGCACCTACCGCGCCGAATCGGTCGATCCCGACCGGCCGGAAACCTGGGCCGCAACGCCGCGCAACGCGGCCTGCCCCTGCGGTTCGGGCAAGAAATACAAATACTGCCACGGCAAGGTGAGCTGACGACATGCGCGGCGGGTTCGTCCTCGCCGCGTGCGCCCTCGCGCTGATCGGCCCCGGCGCCGGCGGCGCCCGCGCCGCGATGCAGCGCCCCACCGTGTTCGTCGCCCCGTTCGACCTGTTCGACACCGCCGCCGATCAGCGCCCCGCCATCGTCGCCGACCAGCATCTCTGGCTCCGCGATGCTGCGGCGCGCATACGGGCGGATCTCGATCGCGCGGGCCCGGCCAGGGCCATCGGCACCGGCGAGACCCTCGCCCGCATGAAGCGGATCGACGCCGACTACGACCACCCCTCGACCTGCGCCTCCTGCCTCGTGGCCGCCGCCAGGCAGGCCGGGGCAGGTTTCCTGTTCGTCGGCACGCTGCACCGGGTCAGCGATCTGATCGTCTACATGAAGGCCTATCTGCTGGATGTGCGGTCAGGCCAGGAACTGATGGCCAGAACCTTCGAGGTCAAGTCGGACGACCAGCTCATGCTCGACCGCGCCGCGGATCGCATGGCCGCGGCCGTCGAAACCCATCTCAAACGCTGATCGCCGCGCCGGCGCGGCAATCCCGACGGTCAGCGCGTCAGGACAACGCCTCGTCGTCGCGGCACAACCGATCAGTCAGCGCGACAAGCTCTGCGCGCAGGGTCTCGAATTGCCCGGCGTCGAGACCGGCGCGGCAGCGCACGCTGTTCTGGATCGCCGCAAGCCGGGGCGCGGCGGCCTCGGCCTTCGCGGTCAGCCGCACGATGACCACGCGCTCATCGTCCTGGCTACGCTCCCGCGAGACGAACCCGGCCTCGGCCAGGCGCTTGAGCAGGGGGGTCACGGTCGCCGCATCGAGCTTCAGCGCCTCGGCAATGCCGTTCACCGTCGATTCCCGGCGCTCGAACAGCACCAGCAGCACGATATATTGCGGATAGGTCAGGCCCAGCTCGGCCAGCAGCGGCCGATACACCCGGGTGATCGCGTGCGTAGCGGCATAGAGCGCGAAGCAGAGCTGCTCATCGAGGCGCAAATTGCCAAACTCGTCCCGCGCTGCGGTCATCGACCCCTATTCCGATATATCTCTCGATCCCGGACCACCATCCGCCCCAGGGGCCGGAGGCGGCCATGCGGGAAAGTGACAAAAAAAGCCAGCCGGCACAAATGCCAACCACCCCGGACGGAACCGGGGCGGCGCACGATGTGAAAAGATCCGCTCAGCGCTTCGAGAACTGGAAGCTCCGGCGGGCCTTCGCCTTGCCGTATTTCTTGCGCTCGACCGTGCGCGGGTCGCGGGTCAGGAAGCCCGCGGCCTTCAGAATGCCGCGCAGCTCGGGCTCG
Organism: Acidocella sp. C78; assembly: GCF_907164655.1. Taxonomy (NCBI): domain Bacteria; kingdom Pseudomonadati; phylum Pseudomonadota; class Alphaproteobacteria; order Acetobacterales; family Acidocellaceae; genus Acidocella; species Acidocella sp. C78. Next base: position 5,269 of record NZ_CAJQZK010000079.1, on the reverse strand, counting down.
TAATAGGTGAGCGCGCGGGAGATGCCGTGCCGCACCGCGCCGGCCTGGCCCGAAAGCCCACCGCCGGTGACGGTCGCCATCACGTCGAACTGGTTGTAACGGTCAGCGACGAGGAAGGGCTGGGTGATCAGCATCCGCAGCACGGGGCGGGCGAAATACTGCGCCGCCTTGCGGCCATTGATCACGATCTCGCCCTTGCCCGGCTTGATCCACACGCGGGCGACCGCATCCTTGCGGCGGCCGGTGGCGTAGGAGCGGCCGAGCGCATCGCGCTTGGGTTCGCGCTTCGGCGCATCGGCCTCGGCGGCAACCCCGGCGGTCGGGGTGATGATGGTCTTCAGATCGGCGAGCGTACCGGTTCCGGACATGTTCACGCCCTCGCGTTACGGTTGATGTTCTTGCGGTTCAGCGCCCCGACGTCGAGCGTCTTCGGCTGCTGGCCGTGATGCGGGTGCGACGGGCCGACATAGACATGCAGGTTCTTCATCTGCTGGCGCTGCAGCGGGCCGCGGGTGATCATCCGCTCCACCGCCTTCTCGATGACGCTTTCCGGGTTCTTCCCGTCCAGGCGCTGGCGGATCGTCCGCCCCTTGATCCCGCCGGGATAACCGGTGTGATAATAGAAGGTGGAATCGTCCATCTTCTTGCCCGTCACCGTCACCTTGTCGGCGTTGACGACGATGATGTGGTCGCCGCAATCGACATGCGGGGTGAATTGCGGCTTGTGCTTGCCGCGCAGGCGGTTGGCGATCAGGGCGGCGAGCCGGCCGAGCACCAGCCCGTCGGCATCGATCAGCACCCAGTCCTTCTGCACGTCCGCCGGTTTCAGCGAAACGGTGGTCTTCATGACGGGAGTCCTCGTGACATCATCCTTGCGATGGGCGGCCTATGCGCGAATTCCGCCGCTCCGTCAAGCGGATCGGCGAGCGGTAACCGATTACCGCAAGGCCGACGCGGTCGCCTCCAGCGCCGCGCGCACCGGCGTCGGCGCCGAAAACCCGAGGGAGTGCCGGGCCAGCGAAACATCGGCGCGGAACGATCCGGCGAAGCTGCGCCACAATTCCCCCTGCCCGGCCATGCGCGCCGCCGCCCCCAGCCATGAGGCCGGCACCGGCAGCAGCACGACCTTCCGGCCCAGCCCGCCGGCCAGCGCGCGGATCAGCTCCGGCGTCGACACCGGCTCGGGATGCGCGCCGATCACGCAATCCGGCACGTCCCCGGCCACCGCCGCCCGCTCGATCAGCGCCGCCAGATCATCCACCGCGATGAAGCTGCGGGCATTGCCGATGGCGCCGAAGGGCAGCGGCAACCCGCGGCGAATCAGCCTCACCAGCCGCGGAATATTGCCCGCGCAGCCCGGCCCGACCACCGCGCAGGGCCTGACGATCACCAGCCGCGTGGCGCTGCCGGCCACCGCCGCGCGCACCGCCGCCTCGCCGTCGAGCTTGCTCGCCGCATAGGCATCATCGGGCCGGGGCGGGCTCGCTTCGCTGAAACTCCCGTCATGCTGCTTGCCGAACACCGCCGCCGAGGAGACGAGAACCAGCCGGCGCACCCCGCGCGCCACCGCCTCCTCCGCCACCCGCCGCGCCGCCGTCACGTTCGCCGCCGCCAGCGCCGCCGGATCGACGCCGGTGCGATGGGCGAGCCCGGCGGCATGCACCACCGCATCCACCCCGCGCATCGCCGCCGCGAGGGCGGGCGCCGGCGCGGCCAGATCGCCCGCATCCACCGCCCGCGCGGCGCCCGGAACCGCGCGGGCCCGCCGCAACGCGACCACAACCTCCGCACCCGAAGCCGCCAGTCGCGCGGTCACCGCCCGGCCGACAAACCCCGCGGCGCCGCTGACCAGAACCGTCCGCCCGCTCACCCGCGCCCCGCCGGCAAGGCCATTGTCAGCCGCGCTTCGGCGCCTTGGCCCGAAGTGCCGCGACCTCGCCCTGCAACCGCTCGACCTCGGCGCGCAACGCGTCGATCTCCTCGGCGCTCGTCTGCTCGTCGGCGGCGGGCGCGGCCGCCTCGCCCTGCAGCGCGAAGGGCGAGAACAGGCTCATCGCCCGCTCCATCATCGCCATGTTCTGCCGGCCGATCTCTTCCATCCCCGGCGGCATGAAATTGCCCATGGTCTGCTGCATCGCCGCGCGCATCTGCGATTGCTGGCGGCTGAACTGGCTCATCGCCTGTTCGAGAAAGCGCGGCACCACGCCCTGCATGTTGTTGCCGTAAAGCCCGATGAGCTGGCGGAGGAAATTGGTCGGCAGCATCGCCTGCCCGACCTTGCTCTCCTCCTCGACGATGATCTGCGTCAGCACCGCGCGGGTGATATCCTCGCCGGATTTCGCGTCGAACACCTCGAAGTCGCGGCCCTCGCGGACCATCTCCGACAGGGTCTCGAGCGTGATGTAGGTCGAGCTTTCCGTGTTGTACAAGCGCCGGTTGGCGTATTTCTTGATGACGATCGGCTTGGTGCCGTCCGGCGTCTGAGCCATTATCTTCGCCCTTTCCCCTCGTCGCAAGGCGTGGAACGCGGTCGCCGTTGGTTCGGCTGTTTGCAATGCACCACCATGACAGAGACGCACCGCGAACGCCAGCGCCGCCTCAGGCGAGATCCAGCAGCATCCGGGCGCCGACCAGGCCGAGCATCCCGGCAAGGGCGTAGCGCAGCACCCGCTCCGGCGCGCGCTTGACCAGCAGGCTGCCGATGGCAACACCGGGCAGCGAACCGGCGAGCAGCGCACCGAGCATCGGCGCGTCGATCCCGTGCAGCCAGAGTCGCCCGAACCCGGCCACGAGCGTGAGCAGCACCGCATGGGCGATATCCGAGCCGACCACCTCGGCCAGCGACAGTTCCGGATACAGATACATCAGCGCCACCGTCCCCAGCGCGCCCGCCCCCACCGACGAGAGCGTGACCGTGACACCAAGCCCGAAGCCAAGCACGATCGTCATCCAGGCGGGCGGCACCCGCGCCCCCCCCCGCCGCCGCGCCGCGCGATCCACGGTTTCGCCGCGAGCGAGGCGGCCGCGAGCAGCAACATCGCGCCAAGGAGCCCGAGGCTCAGCCGGTTCGCCACCGCCCCGTGAACGCCGAGTCGCCCGAGCAGCGCGATCGCCGCAACCGCCCCGGGCAGGCTGCCGGCGCCAAGCCGCCAGACCACCCGCCACGCCACCGTCCGGTTCGCGCCATGCACCGCCGTGCCGAACGCCTTGGTGCTGGCGGCAAACAGCAGATCGGTGCCGATCGCGGTGGTGGCGCGGATACCGAACACAAGCACCAGGATCGGCGTCATCACCGAGCCGCCGCCCACCCCGGTGAGCCCGATCAGCAGGCCGACACAAAACCCGGTCGCGACGAAAGCCGGCGGCATGATCATCTCCCGTCCGGCGGCCACTGGCGGAAAGCCCGCCTTTCGCGCTAGGACAGCGCTAACGCAGCGTGGTTGCCAGGATGCCTCATGACAGACGCCGGACCGGGCGACAAGCACAAAGCCGAACCGCCGGACGCGGAGACGCGCCTCGCCGATCTCGCGCGCGACTGGATCACGCTCTGGCAGAGCGAGCTCGCCGCCATGGCGCAGGACCGCGAGTGGCGCGAAGCCTGGACCGGGCTGATGACCCTCTGGGCCGGTGCCGCGACCGCGGCGATCGGCGCCGCCGAGGCGATGTCCCGTCATGAGCCGCACCGACGCCCCCGGGCCGATGGAACGCCGCGGCCCCCGCCCGCTGCTGCTGCACCTGATGCTGGCGGCGATGCGGTCGAACGCCTCCATCGCCGCATTGCCGAACTTGAGGCACGTCTGGCCGCACTGGAACGCGACGGAGGGCCTGGCGGCCCCTGACTTCGCCGCCGCGGTGGTGCGCGAGGCGCTCGCGCAGGACGCCGCCCTGCTCGCCGGCATCGCCGCCTATCGCCGCCATCCCTGGCGCCGCGCCCTGGCCGACAAGCCGGTTCTCTGGAGCGAAGGCGAAACCCGCCTGCTCGATTACGGCGGCACCGGACCCACGCTGTTCTTCGTCCCCAGCCTGGTCAACCGCGCGCACATTCTCGACCTCGCGGAAGACGCCTCGTTCCTCCGCTTCCTCGCCGCCCGCGGCACCCATCCGCTGCTGCTCGACTGGGGCTGGCCCGGCGCCGCCGAGCGGCGATTCACCCTCACCGACTACATCGCCGGCCGGCTCGACCGCGCTCTCGCGGCACTCGATCGCCCGGTCATCCTGGTCGGCTACTGCATGGGCGGGTTGCTCGCCCTCGCCGCGGCGCTGCGCGCGCCCGCCCGCCTCCGCGGCCTCGCCCTGCTGGCGACCCCGTGGGACTTCCACGCCGAGGACCCGGCGGCGGCGCGCAGCCTCGCCACCAGCCTGCCGATCCTCGAACCGCTGATGGCCGCCACCGGCACGCTGCCGATCGACGCGCTGCAAACCCTGTTCGCAACCCTCGACCCGTTCGGCGTCACCGCCAAATACCGCGCCTTCGCCGCGCTCGATCCCGAAAGCCCGCGCGCCATCCGCTTCGTCGCGCTGGAAGACTGGCTGAACGATGGCGTGCCGCTCGCCGCCCCGGTCGCCCGCGAAACCCTCGGCGGCTGGTATGGCGAAAACACCCCTGCGCGCGGCGCCTGGCGCGTCGCCGGCCTGCCGGTGAACCCGGCCGCCCTCGCCTGCCCCACCCTGGTCGCGACCCCGGCGCGGGACCGGCTGGTTCCCCCGGCATCCGCCGCCGCCCTCGCCGCATCCATCCCCGGCGCCGCGGTCATCGCGCCGGATGCCGGGCATATCGGCATGATCGCCGGCATGAGTGCGCCGAAAGCCCTATGGCAACCATTCGGCGAATGGGTGGCCGGGCTGTAGCCCTTGCCGCCGCAAGGGTCTATGCTGCGTCGCACGAACAAGACGGAGGAGCAGCTCAATGGACGACATCGTCATCGCCGCCGCGGCGCGCACGCCGGTCGGCAGCTTCAACGGCGCCTTTGCCGCCACCCCGGCGCATGTGCTGGCGAGGTCGCGCTACGGGCCGCGATGGAGCGCGCCGGTCTTTCCCCCGAGGACGTCGACGAGGTGATCCTCGGCCAGGTGCTCGCCGCCGGCGCCGGCCAGAATCCCGCCCGCCAGGCCGCGCGCAACGCCGGCATCCCCGATGCCAAGACCGCCTTCGGCATCAACCAGGTCTGCGGCTCCGGCCTGCGTGCCGTGGCACTCGCCGCCCAGCAGGTAATGTCCGGCCAATCCGACATCGTCATCGCCGGCGGCCAGGAAAGCATGTCGCTCAGCA
>NZ_CAJQZK010000078.1:0-107292 GCF_907164655.1 Acidocella sp. C78 | reverse complement strand
GGCCGCCGTCGGCTCGTCCATGATGACGACCTTCGCCCGCCAGTAGAGCGCGCGCGCGATCGCCACCGCCTGGCGCTGCCCGCCGGAGAGGTCGAGCACGCGGGTCATCGGGTCGGGAATATGGCTTTCGATCCGCGCCAGCAGGGCGGCGATCTCGCCATGGATCTTCCGCTCGTCGAGCATCGGCACCAGGCCCATGAAGCGCCGCATCGGCTCGCGGCCAAGGAAGATGTTGGCGCCCACATCGAGATGATCGGCAAGGGCGAGATCCTGATAGATCGTCTCGATCCCGGCATTGCGCGCATCGCGCGGCGAGCGGAACGACATCTCCTCGCCGCCGAGCCGGATCGAGCCGGAATCGGCCCGGTGCACGCCGGAAATCACCTTCATCAGGGTGGACTTGCCGGCCCCGTTGTCGCCAACCACGCCGAGCACCTCGCCGGGGGCCACTTCGAGCGACACGCCGCGCAGCACCTCGATCGCGCCGAACCGCTTGTCGACGCCGCGCACCTCGAGGGCGGGCACGCTCACGCCGTGATCTCCGTTCCGACCGGCGCGCCCGTTGCTGGGTCGTTCGCTCGCATCGTTTTTCCTCCCTCCGCCGGCGCTTCAGCACCAGCCATTGAGTTGCAGAATATCGATATGCGGCAACGCTGACAAGCGGGAAGCGCGTGCCCGTTTCTCACCATCGCGGGATCGTGGGCCGGCTTGCGCGGCGAGAACCCGATTGATAGCCTCGTCAGCATGTCTCGCAATTTTCATTGCGTATACACAATAATAAATTCGCGTAATCCGTGAGGGAGGGAGCAAAGATGGAACTTGGGCTCAATGGAAAGATCATTATCGTCACCGGCGGCGCCTCGGGAATCGGCGCCGCGGTGGTGGACACGCTCGCCGGCGCTGGCGCGGTGCCGGTCGTGCTCGACCGTGCCGCAGCACCCGGCGAGCATCACCGCCTCGACCTGACCGACGACGCCGCCTGCGCCGCGGCCATCGCCGCCATCGCCGCGCGCCACGGCCGGATCGACGGGCTGGTGAACAATGCCGGCGTGAACGACCGCGCCGGGCTTGGCGGCACGCTCGATATCGCCCTCGCCGCCTTCCGCGCCTCGCTCGAACGCAATCTCGTGCAGTGCTTCACCCTGATGCATCTGTGCCTGCCGCATCTGCGCCAGTCGCGCGGCGCGGTGGTGAACATCGCCTCAAAGGTCGCCCTCACCGGCCAGGGCGGCACCAGCGGCTATGCCGCGGCCAAGGGCGGCCTGCTCGGTCTCACCCGCGAATGGGCCGCCGAACTCGCCGCCGATGGCATACGGGTCAACGCCGTCCTGCCCGCCGAGGTCTCCACGCCGATGTACGACCAATGGCTGTCCGCCCAGCCCGATCCCGACGCCCGCCGCGCCGCCATCACCCGCACCATCCCGCTCGGCGCGCGCATGACGACGCCGGCGGAAATCGCGGCGAGCGTCGTCTTCCTGCTCTCCGTCGCCGCCTCGCACGTCACCGGCCAGCATCATGTCGTCGATGGCGGCTACGTTCATCTCGACCGCGCGCTGACCGCCTGATGCGCATCGACGCCCACCTGCATCTCTGGTCGCCCGCCCGTGGCGACTATGGCTGGCTGACGCCGGACCTGCCGATCTGCCGCGAGATCACGCTCGACGAGGCAAGCCGCACCGCGACGGGGATCGACGCCGTCATCCTCGTCCAGGCCGCGCCCACCGAGGCGGAAACGCGCTTCCTGCTCGACATCGCCGCCCGCGCCGGCGGCTTCGTCCGCGCCGTGGTCGGCTGGACCGATCTCGCGGCGGCGGACGCGCCCGCCCGCATCGCCGCCCTCGCCGGCGAACCGCGCCTCGCCGGCCTGCGCCCGATGCTGCAGGACATCGCCGATCCCGACTGGATTTTGCGCCCGGACATCGAACCCGCCCTCGCCGCGATGGAACGCGCCGGCCTGGTGCTCGACCTGCTGGTCCGCCCCGCGCATCTGCCGCGCTGCCGCGAACTCGCCCGCCGGCATCCCGGCCTCGCCATGGTGCTCGACCATGCCGCCAAGCCGCCGATCGCGCAGCGCGGCCACACCGCCTGGGCCGACGCGCTGCACCGCCTCGCCGCCGATACCGCGATCGCCTGCAAGCTCTCCGGCCTCATCACCGAAGCCGCACCTGGCGCGGGATTCGACGCGCTCGTCCCCTATGTGCGAACGGTGTTCGAGGCCTTCGGGCCGGACCGGATTCTCTGGGGCAGCGACTGGCCGGTGCTCACCCTCGCCGCCTCCTACGATGCCTGGCGCGGCGCGGCGGAAGCCCTCACCGGGATGATAGCACCTGATGCGATGGACGCGGTGTTCGGCGGCAACGCCGCGCGCATCTACCGGGGCTAGAGCATCATCCGATCAGATGGAGTCATCTGATCGGATAAAGATGCTCAGTTTATCAGCATGATAGAGCACTACATCCGATCCAAAAGGATCGGAAAGTGCTCTGAGCCCGGCTCACGCCTCTTCGGCGATCAGCGCGCCGCGCGTCAGCACCGCCCGCGCCGCCACCGCCTGCGCCGCCGCCACCGCAGAAGCGGGCGCCATCCCCTGCATCCGGCAGGCGAGGAAGGTGCCGTTGAACGCATCGCCCGCGCCGGTCGAATCCACCGGCGTCACCACCTCGCGCGGCACCACCTCGAAGCTGTCCGCACCAAAGCGCCCCAGCGTCGCCGCTGTGCCGTTCTTGACGACGATATCCCGCACCCCCGCCGCCGCCAGTCGCGCGACCGTCGCCGCCGGCGCCGCGTCGCCGAACAGGGCCGCCTCGTCCTCGAAGGTCGGCAGCGCGATATCCACGAGCGGCAGCACGCGCCGGACGATCTCCCGCGCCTCGTCGGCGTCGCGCCACAGCGCCGGGCGGTAATTGGTATCGAAGGCGATCTCGGCCCCCGCCGCCCGCGCCGCGCCGAGGACGTCCAGCAGCGCCGCCCGCCCCGCCGGCGGCAGGATCGCCAGTGTGATGCCCGAGACCAGCACGAGCCGCGCGCCCGCCAGCGCCCGTGCGAGGAACGCCGGATCGTCGGCCAGATGCGTCGCCGCCGAGTGCCGCCGCCAATAGGCGAAGCTCCGCTCGCCCGCCTCCACCCGGATCACGTAAAGCCCGACCGACGCGCCCTCGACCCGCCGCACGAACGCCGCATCGATCCCGGCCGCCTCGATCCGCGCGCGCATCGCGTCCGACATCCAGTCGGTCCCGATCGCGGTCACGTAGCGCACCGGCACGGCACCGCGCAGCCGCACCCGCGCCGCCCAGGCGGCGTTGAACGTATCGCCCGCGAAACCGAGCGTGTAGCCGCCCGCCTCGTTCGGCGCGAACTCCGCGAGGCACTCGCCGATGGCGACGAACATCAGGCCGCCGGCGCCGTGGCTTCGAGCGCGCGGATCACGCCGCGCAATTCCGCCAGCCCGCGCAGCCGGCCGATATAGGAATAGCCGGGATTGACCCGCCGCGCCGCATCGGCGGCGAGCAGATGCCCATGATCCGGCCGTAACGGGATCGACGCCCGCCGCCCCGCCGTCGCCGCCTCGCGTTCCTCGCGCAGCAGCAGGGCGAGCATGGCCACCATGTCGGTCCGCCCGTCGAGATGCGGCGCCTCGACGAAGGAGCCGTCCGGCTCGACCGTTACGTTGCGCAGATGGACGAAATGGATGCGGCTGCGGAACGTCTCGGCGATCGCCAGCACGTCGTTATCCGCGCGCGACCCGAGCGAGCCGGCGCAGAGCGTCAGCCCGTTCGCCCGCGAGGGCACCGCCTGGAACAGCGTCGCCAGATCCTCCAGCGTCGAGACCACGCGCGGCAGGCCGAACAGCTTCACCGGCGGATCGTCGGGATGGATCGCGAGCCGCACGCCGAGTTCCTCGGCCACTGGCACCACCTCGCGCAGGAAATCGCCCAGGTTGGCGCGCACCGCCGCGTCGTCCAGCCCATCGAACCGCGCGATCTCGGCGGCGATGGTCTCCCGCGTCTGCGACGCCGCCCCGCCCGGCAGGCCGGCGATGATGGTCCGCTCCAGCCGCTCCAGCGCCTGCGCGTCGCAGGCCGCCATCCGCGCCTCCGCCTGCGCGACCAGCGGCGCCGGATAGCCCTCCGCCGCCCCGGCGCGGCGCAGCACGAAGGCGTCGTAGAGAATAAAATCCACCATGTCGAAGCGCAGCGCCTTCGCCCCGTCCGGCATCTCGTGGGCGAGTTCGGTGCGGGTCCAGTCGATCACCGGCATGAAATTGTAGCAGATCACGCCCACCCCCGCCCGCGCCACCGCGGCGAGCGAGTCCTTCCACGCCCCGACGAGGCGCGGCCAGTGACTGTCTCGGCACTTGATGCCGGTCGGCACCGGGATCGACTCGCACACGCTCCAGCGCAGCCCGGCGGCCTCGATCGCGTCGCGACGCGCCTGCACCGCGGCGACCGGCCAGGGCTCGCCGGGGGGGATGTCGTGCAGCGCCGTCACCACGCCGGTCGCCCCCGCCTGCCGGACATGGGCGAGCGGGATCGGATCTTCCGGCCCGAACCAGCGCCAGGTCTCTTCCATCGCCCCGCCCTTTCCCCTTGTCAGTCCAGCGCACGGAGGCGCGCGCTGAACGGCCAGCCGATCCGCCCATAAGTCCCACCATCTTTATCCGATCCGGCGGGATCGGAAAGGGCTCCGGGCGCCCTACCCCGACTTGACCGAAAAAGCGCACCGGACCAAGAAGGCAGATGCCGCGTCCCCGCAAACATGAAGCCGGATTCACCGGCGATGAACCGGAAGACCCTTTCCTCGCGTCGCTTGCGGCGGTGTGGCTCGACCCCGCGATCGGCAAGACGGCGCAAATCTACACGATCATCCGCAACGGCATCGTCCAGCTCAAGCTCCCGCCAGGGGCGGCAATCAACGAGCGGGAAATCTGCGCCCGGCTCGGCGTGTCGCGCACGCCGTTGCGCGAGGCGATCCTGCAACTCGCGGCGGAAAACCTGGTTACCGTGGTGCCGAATTTGGGCACCAGCGTCGCTCCCATCCATATCCAGGACGCGTTCGACGGCCAGATGGTGCGCGACGCGCTGGAGATGCGCGTGGTGCGGCTCGCCTCATCGCGGATGAACCTTGCCGTCGAACGCGCGCTGGCCGCGAATATGGAAGCCCAGCACAAGGCCGCCGAAGCCCGCGACTTCGATGGGTTCTACCTGCTGGACGAGGATTTCCACCGCCTCATCAGCGAATGCGGCGCCTCGCCCACGGTCTGGCGCATCATCAACGGCGCCAAGGCGCAGCTCGACCGCATCCGCCGCCTCGGCTTCCCGCGCCCGCACCACGCCGAAACCGTGCTCGCCGAGCACCAGGCGATCTTCGACGCGCTGATGCGGCGCGATGCCGAGCGCGCCGCCGCCGCCATGCAGACGCATCTCGACCGGGTGTTCGAAACCGTGCGCCTGCTGATCGCCGAGCGGCGCGACTACTTCTCGCCCGATGCCGGCGAGGTGGCCCAGCGCGCGGGGCGGCCCGCCGGCGCTTGACCGGACTGCCGTTTATCGGAAAAATACAAACCGATATATTCCCTTCAACGACCGGGGCGCACCGCCGCCCCGCGCCTAGGCGAGAAACGGAACCAGACCCATGAACGCTCCCACCACCGTGCGCCTGAACGACGCCGACAACGTCCTCGTGGCGATAGAGCCGATCGCATCCGGCACCGGCGTCGCCGAGGGCCTGGTGACCTCGGCGCGCATTCCCCGCGGGCACAAGATCGCCGCCGCCCCGATCGAGGCCGGCGCGCCGGTGCGCAAGTTCGGCCAGATCATTGGCTTTGCGAAGGAGGCCATCGCCCCCGGCGCCTGGGTGCACGAACACAATGTCGAGGTTCACGAATTCGCGCGCGACTACACGCTCGGCGCGGTGAAGCCGGTCGAACCCGTCGCCGCCCCGGCGACGTTCATGGGCTTCCGCCGCGCCAACGGCCAGGTCGGCACGCGCAACTACATCGCCATTCTGAGCTCGGTGAACTGCGCCGCCACCGTCGCCCGCCAGATCGCGCTGCGGGCGGAACGGAGCGGCCTGCTCGACGGGTTTCCGAATGTCGACGGCATCGTCCCGCTCACCCACGGCACCGGCTGCGGCATGGCGGCCGACGGCGAGGGCTACGAGCTGCTCGAACGCACGCTCTGGGGGGCGGCCTGCAACCCGAACGTCGCCGGCGTGCTGTTCATCGGCTTGGGCTGCGAGGTGCTGCAGATCGCGCGGATGACCGCCCGCTACGGGCTGAAGGACGATCCCCGCTTTCACTGGATGACGATCCAGGATTCCGGCGGCACGCCCGCGACGATCGAGGCCGGGCTCGCCGCGCTGCGCGAGATCCTGCCCCGCGCCGACGCCGCGCGGCGCGAGCCCCTGCCCGCCTCGCATCTTGTTCTCGCCCTGCAATGCGGCGGGTCGGACGCCTATTCCGGCCTCACCGCCAACCCCGCACTCGGCGAGGCGGCGGACATTCTGGTGCGCCACGGCGGCACCGCGATCCTGTCGGAAACGCCGGAAATCTACGGCGCCGAACACCTTCTTGTGCACCGCGCCGCGAGCCGCCGCGTCGCCGACGACCTGCTGGCGCGGATCGACTGGTGGCGCGACTATCTCGCCCGCACCGGCGGACAGATGAACAACAACCCCTCACCCGGCAACAAGGCTGGCGGGCTGACCACCATTCTCGAAAAATCCCTCGGCGCCGTGGCCAAGGGCGGCACCACCCCACTCACTGCGGTCTACCGCTATGCCGACCCGGTCACCGAGCGCGGGTTCGTCTTCATGGACACGCCCGGCTACGACCCCGTCTCGGTCACCGGCCAGGTCGCCGGCGGCGCCAACATCCTGTGCTTCACCACCGGCCGCGGCTCGGCATTCGGCTGCAAGCCGGTGCCCTCGATCAAGCTGGCGACCAACAGCGATCTCTACCGCCGCATGGAAACCGACATGGACATCGATTGCGGCGACATCCTCGCCGGCATGACGATCGCGCAAAAGGGCGAAGAGATCTTCCGCCACCTGCTCGACGTCGCCTCCGGCGCGCGCACCAAATCCGAACTGCTCGGCTATGGCGACAACGAATTCGTGCCCTGGCAGGTTGGGGCGGTCATGTGACCGCCAGACGCAGCGTCATGTGACCGCCAGATGAAGCGTCATGTGACCGCGGCGCTGGCGTCAGTGGGCGCCGGCACCCAGCATCGCCGCGCGGAATCCCTCATCAGCGCGCAGCGCCTCGGTGGTATCCGCCCGCACGATCCGCCCGGTTTCCAGCAGATAGGCGCGATGCGCGACCTTCAGGCTCAGATTGACATTCTGCTCGACCAGCAGCACCGTCGTCCCTTGGGCGTTGATCCGCGCGATCGTCGCGAACACCTGCTTGACGATCACCGGTGCGAGGCCGAGCGAGGGCTCGTCCAGCATCAGCAGGCGCGGCTTCGCCATCAGCCCGCGCCCGATCGCCAGCATCTGCTGCTGCCCGCCGCTGAGCGACCAGCCCATCTGCGTGTAAAGCCGCTTGAGATCGGGGAAGATTTCGAGAATCCCCTCGATGTCACGCTCGGTTTCGGCGCGCGACACCTTCCGGTTCGACGTGCCCATGATCAGGTTCTCGCGCACGGTAAGCCCCGGAAACACGTGCCGCCCTTCCGGCACATGCGCGATGCCGCGGCGGACGATCGCCTCCGGCGCCATCCGGTCGATCCGCTCGCCCTCGAAGCGGACTTCACCGCGCGTCGGGTGCAGCAGACCGGAAATCGTCTTGAGCGTGGTCGACTTGCCAGCGCCATTGACGCCGAGCAGGGCGACGACCTCACCCGCCCTTACCTCGATGCTGATATCGTGCAGGGCGGTCACCTGCCCGTAGCGCGACTGGATGTTGCTGACCTCAAGCATATTCGACATCGTCACCCAGATACGCCTTCATCACGGCAGGATCCGACAGCACCTGCTTCACCGATCCCTCGCTGATCTTCTGGCCGAAATCCATCACATAGGCCCGCGTCGCCACGCTGGAGACGAAGCTCATGTCGTGCTCGATCAGCAGCATCGTCACCCCCAGCGCATGGATCCGGTAAAGGATCTGCGACAGCACCTCGGTTTCCTCGTGGTTCATCCCCGCCGCCGGTTCATCGAGCAGCAGAAGCTCGGGGCCGGAGACGATGGCCCGCGCGATCTCGACGATGCGCTGCTGCCCGTAAGGCAGGTTCTTCGCCTTTACATCGAGCCGGACGAAACCGAGAAAGTGCAGTGTCTCCCTTGCCTTTTCCATCGCCTCGCGTTCCTCGCGATAGCCGCGCGGCCGCGATAGCAGCGCCCCCGCGAGCCCGACCGTTCCCCGCCGGTAATGACCGACCGCCACATTCTCCAACGCGGTCAGTTCGGGAAACAGGCGGATATTCTGAAAGGTGCGTGAAATGCCGAGCCGGTTGATCCGCGTCGGGCCGAGATTGGTGATCTCCTTCCCGTCATAGACGATCGATCCCGCCGTCGCCGTGTAGATCCCGCTCAGCACGTTCAGCACCGTCGTCTTGCCCGAGCCATTCGGCCCGATCAGCACCGCCACATCACCGCGATTGACCGTCAGCGACACGCCATTGACCGCCTTGATGCCGCCGAAATGCTTGGCCAGATCACGAATTTCCAGAAGCGGCCGATCCGAGGCCACTGGCCGTTCAGGCACCGCGTCAGACTTGAGATGTGCGACCTCGTCCCGACCATCCTCGCGTCGCCCCAGCACCAGCGTCGTCACCGCGCCGACACCGCGCAGCAGCAAGCCGTATAGCCCTTCGGGCATGAACAGCACGACGACGACGACCAGCACGCCATAGACCGCGATGTAATAGGCATGCAGGAAGCGCAGCACTTCCGGCAGGAAGGTGATCAGCCCGGCGCCCAGCGTGGTGCCGACGATCGAAGCCTGCCCGCCCACCAGCGCCATCGCGAAGAAGGAGACGGACTGGTAGAAGTTGAACACGTTCGGGCTGATATAGAGCGAGCCGGAAGCATAGAGAATCCCGCCCATCGCGGCGAGCGCGGCGGAGACGGCGAAGGCGAGAACCTTCGTCCGGAACAGGCTGATTCCGTTTGCCGACGCGGCGATTTCATCCTCGCGCAGGGCGAACAGCGCGCCGCCCAGCCGCGAAGGTGGCGTCGTGAAGTGTGTGGAAATTCTGGGTGGCGTAATCTCCGGGTGAGTTCAACCACCAGACTCGGCGTTGTAGCGCCGATGGAGATCACGCCATGGAGAAGAATAGCACAGGAACGCCGGAAGCCAGGCTGTTTGATGGGACGGCGTGGTTCGACCCGATCGAGACGGGCGTTCGGGATCGGATCCGAGGGTTCATTGAAACCATGCTCGAGGAGGAGCTGACGGCGGCGCTCGGGCGGGGGCGATACCATCGGGATGGCGAGGCGGCGGCCGGATATCGTCACGGTGTCCGTCATCGGCAAATCCTCGGCTCGTTCGGACCGCTCGACATCACGGTGCCGCGGGGTCGGATGCCAAAGCCTGAAGGTGGAACCGCCGAATGGCGCAGCGCCGCACTGCCTCGTTATGCGCGGATGACGAAACAGGCGGAGGCGTTGATTGCGGCGACTTATCTCGCCGGCACGAACACACGGCGGGTGAAGCGGGCATTGGGGGCGTTGTTCAAGGGGGCGGTAGGCAAGGACGTGGTCAGTCGTACCTGGCGAAAGGTGAAGGCGGACTGGGAAGGCTGGAACCGGCGCAGTCTGGCCGATGATGACATCGTCCGGCTGATCCTGGACGGCACCGTGGTGAAGGTCAGGCTCGACCGGAAAGCGACCAACATCTCGCTGCTGGTCGTGCTTGGTGTCCGCCGCGATGGGCAGAAGCTGCTGCTGGCGGTGAAGAACATGGGAGGCGAAAGCGAAGCCGCCTGGCGCGCCGTGCTCGATGATCTCATCGCCCGCGGCCTGCGCACTCCGGAACTGCTGCTGATCGATGGTGGCGCCGGCCTCGAACGTGCGCTGGCCAGCCTGTGGCCAAACGTGCCGACGCAACGCTGCACCGTGCACAAGCACCGAAACCTGCTGGCCCATGCGCCAGACGCCCTGCACGAGGAGATCACCGCCGACTACAACGACATGATCTACGCCGAAACCAGTGCCGAGGTGATGCGCCGGCGTCGGCTGTTCCTGGCCAAATGGCGTCTGAAATGCCGCGGTGTAGCCGACAGCCTCGAAGAAGCCGGCGATCGGCTGTTCACCTTCACACGATTGCCCCAAAGCCAGTGGAGATCAGCGAGAACGACGAATGCGATCGAACGTCTGCATGAGGAGTTCAAGCGCCGGATCAAGACCCAGACCGTCCTGCCCTCGGCCGAAACCGCGGCGATGTTGTTCTGGTCATTGCTCGCATCCGGACAGATCTCCATGCGCAAAGTCGACGGGTGGCAGAGCCTCGGAGAGCCTCCCGCCTCAATGCATCTTGATCTCGTCGCCTGACCTCGTCATGTTCCACCAGCCGGAGACGCCGCCCAAGGCAATTTCCACACAATCCGAGACGCCACCGCCGCGAATGGCGCAGGCGGAACACAACATAACTCGCCAGCACGAGAACCGCGACGGAGATGAAATAGAACCCGTGGTCGCTGTTGATCGCGTAGCCGAACAGGCTCGGCCGGGGGATGTTGGAAATCCCGTCGGCACCGCCGGTCATGGCGTTCCAGTTGTTGAGCACAAGCTCGGTGATGATCTGAAACCCGATCGTCACCAGCGCGAGATAATGGCTGGCGAGCCTGAGCGAGATCGCGCCGAGGAAGAGGCCGAAGCCGGTGGTCACCACCACCGCCGCCAGCGCAGCACTCCAGTAGCCGACGTGATGGTTCACCGCGAGAACCGAGAACGTATAGGCGCCGATCCCGAAAAACGCTGCCTGGGCCAGCGAGATCTGCCCCGAATAACCGAGCAGAACCGTCAGCCCGAGCGCCGCGACGGCATAAGACAGCGAGAGGATGAGCAGCGTGAGATAATACGATCCGAGCCGCCCACCCGGCAGCAGGAACGGTATCAGCACCAGCAGTGCGATGAAGGGCAGGAACCTGGCGATCGACCTGATCATGTTGTCGTTTTCCTGAAGCCGCCGGCGCGCCGGTCAGACCTTCTGTGAGACTTTTTCACCGAACAGCCCGTATGGCCGGAAGATCAGGAACAGGATCAGCACGATGAACGGAAATGCATCGCGATACGATCCCGAGATATAGGTCGCGCCATAGGTCTCGATCAGCCCGATGCCGAGCCCGCCGACGATCGCCCCCTTCATGCTCCCGAATCCGCCGACGATCGCCGCGGCGAAAGCCTTGAGCGCGATGCTCGACCCCATCGTCGCCGTCACCGTGTAGACGGGTGCGATCAGCAATCCCGCAAGCCCGCCGAGCGCGGTGCTGATCGCAAACGTCAGCGCCGCCATCCAGGCCACGCGGATCCCCATCAGCCGCGCCGTGTCAGGGTCCTGCGCCGTCGCCTGCAACTGCTTGCCGAGCTTGGTTCGTTCGAGAAACCAGTTCAACAGCGCCACCATGGCCGCGGTGACAACGATGATGACGATGTATTGCGGATAGACATGAACGCCGAACACCGCGACGGAGTCAGCCTTGAAGATCGGCGGCAGCTGGTAAGGTATCGGTCCATAGATCAGCAGGAAGGCCTGTTCGAGAAAGACCGAGGCACCGACAGTGGCGATCATCACCGGCAGGAAGTTGCGCGGCCGGTTTCGCACCGGCTGAAAGATCAGCAGCTGGAACAGCGCGCCGACCAGACCGGTTGCCACCACTGCAAGTACCAGCGCGAGCCACCAAGGCAGATGCAGCACAACGACGAGGCTGACCATGAAATAGGCGCCGATCATCGCGAAATCGCCCTGGGCGAAATTCACCACATTGACGGAAGTATAGATCAGCACGAAGCCAAGCGCGATCAGCGCATAGATGCTGCCGACCGCAAGTCCCGCGATGGTCAGCTGGATGAATTCGGAGAACACGCAGACAATATCCCGGTCAGCTGATTTTCATTCCGGCAGAAAACGAATGCGCCGTCCGGGAGACGAGCCACCCGGACGACGCCCGGCATTCAGCCGACATATTTAATCGGGATCACCTTCCGATGCTTGATCTTGACCACCCAATAGCCGTGCAGCCCATCGCCGTTGGTGTCGAAAGTGTAGGTGCCCTCGACCCCGTGATAGCCCTTCACCGCGCGAATGCCCTTCTGGATCGCGGCCGGCGCGGTGCCATCCTTCGCGATGACCCGGCTGAGGACGTTCATCGCGTCATAGACCCACCCACCGAACACGTCGGGCTGGCTGTTATATTTCGCAACATAACGTTTGGTGAACGCCTTCGCCGCATCGTTGCCATCAGCCACGAAATCGGACACGCCATAGGTATCGTCGACCGCGGGGCCAGCAAGCTGGATACAGACCGAGGTCGCGATCGAGGTCGAGCCGATGATCTTCACCTTGAGACCCAGCTGGCGCAGCTGCTTGAGCATCTGCGCCTCGTCCTCGGAATTGGTCATGTAGGTTGCGAGCGTATCGGCGCCGGAACTTTTGACCTTCTCCAGAAACGACGTGTAATCCCGCGTCGCGGTGGTATAGCCCTGATCGCTGACAACCTTGGCGCCGTTCTTCACCAGCGCCACCTTGAGCAGCGCATTCCCGGCCGCACCGAAAGCGTCGGTATCGTAAAGAACGGCGACGTTCTTGCTGCCCATCGTCTTTACCGCGTACTGGGCCATCGTTGCCGACGCATAGGTATCGTTCGGCCGGAAACGGAACACCCACTGGTTGCCGACATGCGTCAGCTTCGGATCGGTGCCGCCGATCATGGTTGGGATCTTGTAGCGCGCGACATAAGGCAGCGTCGCCTGCACGATCGTGCTGCGGATCGAGCCGATGATGGCGACAATGTTCTGATTCGCGGCGAGCTTCTGATAGGCCGAGACGCCGGCCTGATTCTGCCCGCGATCGTCCTCGACAATCAGCTTGATCTTCTTGCCGGCGATGCCGCCATGGGCGTTGATCTCGTCAACGGCGAGCTTTGCGCCATCAACCTTGTGCTGGCCACTGAGCGCTGCGGGGCCTGTCAGATCGGCGATCATGCCGATCTCGATCGTGCCGGATGCTGCATGGGCCACACCCGCACCGCACAGAAGCGCAATCATGCCCGCGCCGCCGAGTAATTTTCCGATCATTGGTTTCATCTCCCTCGATTTTATTTGATTGGACGTCTTATTCCCCCTCCCGGCGCGACGGTTCGAGGGCGGGCAACTGACAAGGTTGGCGCCGTGTCGTGCATCGCTTCTGCAGAATACGCAGCCGGGTGGAGAGTGCAGGGAAGGGTCGCGCCGCAACATATTGCCGCTTGCCCAGGCAATCCGGCAAAAGAGCGCGCATCGGTCGGCCTCCCCTCGCAGATTATTGATAACCGGTATATAGGATTTTTGGGGGTGTCAACACGCGCGCGAGGGGCATGATCCCTCAGCGTCGGGCGGCCGCGTCGAGCCAGGCAAACCAGTCCGGCGTCGCATCCACCAGCAACGGGGGCGGGCTGGTGCCGAGATAACGCAGTAGCGTCTCCTGCGTCTGTCCAACCGGTACAGGCAGCGGTTCCATCGGGTTGATGACGATCGCGGCAATCGGAATCTCGCGCGCGCGCAGCGCCTCGACGGCGCAGAGCGTATGGCTGATCGTGCCGAGATACCCGCCAGCGACCAGCACCACCTCAAGGCCGAGTGCGGCGATCCAGTCGCGCACGGTATGCGTTTCATCCAGCGGTACCATCGCGCCGCCGACGCCTTCGACCAGCAGCGGGGCCCGCGCCTCGGCCAGCGCGGTCTCGCAGAAAGCGACGAGCGCATCGAAGGGAATGCGCCGGCCGGATCGCGCCGCCGCCATGTCGGGTGAGATCGGATCGGGAAACCGCCAGGGACAGATGGCGGCAACGTCATCGTCGGTGACCGCCGCCCTGCCCATCGCCCGCAACAGAATGCCAGCATCGCTCTCTGCCGCGAGGACTGGGTCATAGCCACTGGCAACCGGCTTGAGCGCCCGCGCGGAAACGCCACCGGCCCGCCAATGCCGGATCATGCCGGCGGCGACATGCGTCTTGCCGATCTCGGTGCCGGATGCGGTGATGAAGAAATGGCTCATGCGCTCCCCATGATTTTGGTGCGGACGAGTTGGGCCAGACGGTCGACGTCTTCTGGTAAATGCCCCGCGGTGAAGGCGAAGCGCAGCCGCGCCGTGCCCTCGGGCACGGTGGGCGGGCGAATGGCGGCGACGAGATAGCCCGCCGCCTCCAGCACCGTCTGGGCCGCGAGGGCGCGCTCGGCGGTCCCGAGCAGGAGCGGCACGATCGGGCTTTCGGCCGGCGCCAGGCCCAGGGCGGCGCAGAAGCGGCTTGCATGGGCGAGCGCGGCGGCGCACAGGGCGGGATCGGCCGCGATCAGGTCGAGCGCCGCGATCGAGGCGCCGACCACCGCCGGCGGCAGGCCGGTGGTGTAGACGAAGCTGCGGGCACGGTTGCGGATCAGCTCGCACACGACATGCGAAGCGCAGAGATAGCCGCCATAACTGCCCACCGCCTTGGACAGCGTCCCCATCTGCAACGGCACGCTATGGCCGTGGGCCGAGCCGCGCCCCTGGTTGATGACGCCGATGCCATGCGCGTCGTCCGTCATCAGCCAGGCGTCATGCGCGTTCGCCAAGGCGAGCATCTGGCCCACGGGCGCGAGGTCGCCATCCATCGAGAACACGCCATCGGTCGCCACCATCGCGTGGCGGGCGGCCGGGCGATGGGCGGCGAGAAGTTCGGCGAGATGAACGAGGTCGTTGTGCCGAAAGATGTGCAGCGCAGCGCCGGACAGGCGGGCGCCGGCCCAGATGCAGGCATGGGCGAGTTCGTCGACGAAGATCGCATCGTCCCGCGTCATCAGCGCCGGGATGATGCCGGTATTGGCGAGGAAGCCCGAGCCGAACACCACGGCGTCTTCCGTCTGTTTCAGCGCGGCGAGGCGCGCCTCGAGCGCGCGGTAGAGCGGATGGTCGCCGGTGACGAGGCGGGAGGCGCCGGCGCCGGCGCCGTGGCGGCGGGCGGCGTCGATCGCGGCGTCGATCACCGCCGGGTGGGTGGAGAGGTTGAGATAGTCGTTGCAGGAGAACGAGATCAGCCGCTGCCCGTCGCGCTCCAACATCGCGCCGGCGGCGCGGGCGGTCGGGCGCAGGCGGCGGCGGAGGGCGCCGGCCTCGAGCCGGGCGAGCTTGTCGGTCGCGAACTGGTCGAGCGTGGTCATCCTGTCTCAATCTGCCGCAAAAGCTTCACGAACGCGGATGCAGCGTTTATCACCGGTTCGACCCCTTGGGGCAAATCGGAGCTTGCCATGTCCATCGCACTCGATTCTTCCACTGCTGCCGCTGCTGCCGCTGCTGCCATGCCGTCCCCGACGCGGGCGCGCATCGCCGCCCTGCTGGCGCTGCCGCTGCCCGAGCTGATCTTCCAGGCGCAGACCGTGCACCGCCAGCATTTCGACCCGACCCAGGTGCAGATTTCCACCCTGCTCTCGATCAAGACCGGCGGCTGCCCGGAGGATTGCGGCTATTGCCCGCAAAGCGCGGGATTCGACGCGGGGGTGCCGGCGTCGAAGCTGATGGACATCGCCCCGGTGCTGGAAGCGGCACAGCGGGCGAAGGACGCCGGGGCGCAGCGCTTCTGCATGGGGGCGGCCTGGCGCTCGCCCAAGGACCACGATCTCGACCGGGTGGCGGCGATGGTCGAGGGGGTGAAGGCGCTGGGGATGGAAACCTGCGTCACCCTCGGGATGCTGCGGCCGGACCAGGCGGCGCGGCTGAAATCGGCCGGGCTCGACTATTACAATCACAATCTCGACACCTCGCCGGAATTCTACGGCAGCATCATCACCACCCGCACCTACCAGGACCGGCTGGACACGCTGGCGGCGGTGCGGGATGCGGGCATCAATGTCTGCTGCGGCGGGATCATCGGGATGGGCGAGGATCTCGACGACCGGGCCGGGCTGCTGGCGACCCTCGCCGATCTCGATCCGCCGCCGGAGAGCGTGCCGATCAACGCGCTGGTCGCGGTGAAGGGCACGAAACTCGGCGAGAGCGCGCCGATCGACCCGATCGATTTCGTACGCACCATCGCGGCGGCGCGGATCAGCATGCCAAAATCCTGGGTGCGGCTGTCGGCCGGGCGGGAGGCGCTGAGCGACGAGGCGCAGGCGCTGTGTTTCCTCGCCGGCGCGAACTCGATTTTCTACGGCGACACGCTGCTGACCACGGCGAACCCGGCGGCCGCGCGCGACAATGCGCTGTTCGACAGGCTCGGGATGACCAAGCTTTCGTGAGCGACTGGCTGGAGCGCGGCTGGCGGCATGTCTGGCTGCCCTATGCGCAGATGCAGACCGCGCCATTGCCGCTGCCGGCGGTGCGGACGGAGGGATCTAGCATCCATCTGGCCGACGGGCGGGTGCTGATCGATGGCGTCGCCTCATGGTGGACGTCGTGCCACGGCTACAATCATCCTCACATCCGTGAAGCGGTCGCGGCCCAGCTCGATTCGATGCCGCATGTGATGTTCGGCGGGCTGGCGCATGAGCCGGCCTATCGCCTCGCGACGCGGCTGGCAGGGATGATGCCGGACGGGCTGGAGCGGGTGTTCTTCACCGATTCCGGCTCGGTCGCGGTGGAGGTGGCGATGAAGGTCGCGGTGCAGGCGCGGCTCAATCGCGGCGAGCGCGGGCGGCACAAATTCCTCGCCTTCCGCGACGGATATCATGGCGACACGCTGGCGACGATGGCGGTGTGCGACCCGGAGGAAGGGATGCACGCGCTGTTCGCCGGGCTGTTGCAGGAGCATGTGATCGCGCCCCTGCCCCGGGATGCGGCGACGGAGGCCGCGTTCGCGGCGCTGCTGGAGCGGCACGCGGATGAGCTCGCGGGGATCATCGTCGAGCCGCTGGTGCAGGGGGCGGGCGGCATGGTGTTTCACGACGAGGCCGTGCTGCGGACGCTGCGGACGGCGGCGGACAGGTATGGGCTGACGCTGATCTTCGACGAGATCTTCACCGGGTTCGGGCGGACCGGAACGATGTTCGCCTTCGAGCAGGCGGGGGTGACGCCGGATATCGTCACCTTGTCGAAGGCGCTGACGGGCGGGACCTCGCCGCTGGCGGCAACCGTGGTGCACCGCGACCTGTACGAGGCGTTTCTCGGCGAAGACCCGATGAAGGCGCTGATGCACGGGCCGACCTTCATGGCCAATCCGCTCGGCTGCGCTGCGGCGAATGCCTCGCTCGATTTGTTCGAGACCGAGGACCGGCTGGGGCAGGCCACGCAAATCGGGGCCTGGCTGCGCGAGGGGCTGGAGTCGTGCCGGGGGCTGCCGGGCGTGGTCGATGTGCGGGTGAAGGGGGCGATCGGCGTGGTGCAGCTGGAGCGGAGCAAAAATCCGGCGGGGTTGCGGGAGCGGTTCGTCGCGCGCGGGGCGTGGATCCGGCCGTTCCGCGACATCGTCTATCTCACCCCGGCGCTGACCATCGCGCAGGACGAACTGGCGCGCCTGACCGGGGCGATCAGGGACGTTCTGGTCGCGGGCTGAACGTCCGATCCCGCGCCCCCTCGCCATCCGAGGGGCGGAGGAAGGCCGGTGACGGAAGAGCGTGAAGGGCCGAGGCAGCACGAACACGCTTACACTGTGGCGCCAAAAAGATGACCGATCAGGGTGGTGGCAGCCATGGCAAGGGCACCCCAGAAGGCGACGCGCATCGCCGGTTTGACCATCGGTGCGCCCCCTGCGCGGCCACCGACGGCACCGAGCACGGCAAGGAAGATGAGGGCGCCGAGACCGATCCCGGCGGTGAGAACTGGCTTCGGCAAGACAACGGCGAGGGTGAGCGGGGCTGCGGCGCCGATGGCGAAGGTGGCGGCCGAGGCGAGTGCCGCCTGGATCGGATTGGCCGCGGTGAATTCGGTAAGGCCGAGTTCGTCGCGGGCATGGGCGCCAAGCGCGTCATGCGCCATGAGCTGGGTGGCGACCGCGCCGGCAAGATCAGGGTCGAGACCACGGGCGACGTAGATTGCGGCAAGTTCGGCATGTTCGGATGCGGGATTTTCGGCGAGTTCGGCGCGCTCCTTGTCGAGTGCGGCGGACTCAGTATCCGCCTGGGAACTGACGGAAACGTATTCGCCGGCGGCCATGGCCATCGCGCCAGCGACCAGCCCGGCGACGCCGGCGACCAACGCATCGTGCCGGACCCCGCTGGCCGAGATCACGCCGAGTATAAGGCTGGCGGTTGAGATGATGCCGTCATTGGCGCCGAGCACAGCGGCGCGGAGCCAGCCGGTACGGCCAAGGAGGTGAAATTCCGGATGGGGAAGATGCATTTCGTGTCCTTCGCTGCGCGGCCCGGATGGTGTGATGTAACAACAGCAGCACAGATTTTGGACAGGATAGCGCCGTTCGCTGCGTCATTGAAGATGAACAGAGGCGGGGCAGGCGAAGCTCAGCCGGCACCCGGCGGCACGACAGCGGGCAGCCTTACAGCTTCGCGGCCGGCACGGTTGAGCCAACGGCGCAATGGCACATCATAGAACCGGCCAGCCGCCCAGGCGAGGCCGATCGAGGCCAGGGCCGCAAGAAGTGCGAGTTCTGGAGCAAGGCGATGCAAGTGATGATTCGCGAGGTCCGCGAGCCCGGCGACCAGCGGGTAATGCAGGACGTAGAGCGGATAAGAGAGCGCTCCGAGCCATTTCCAGACCGGATCAAGACGGCGGCTGGGCGTGGCGAGTGCGCCGGCAGCGACCAGGGCCGGAAAAGCGAGCAGCACCGCCGCGATATCGAACCAGGCACCCAGCGGCAATGGCGCGGCGAGGAGCAGGAGAAGCAGCGGCACCGTGGCGTGCGCGGCGGTGCGCCAGGCGGCGCGCGCCGGCGCCGCGGCAGGGGATGGAAGAATGGCACGGCGCATCAACAGGCCGACAGAGAAGGGGAAGACCACCCGCGCCGCTGCGGCCCAAAGATCGATCCAGCGATAGCCGGCATTCAGCCCGTGATAATGCAACGCGGTAGCGCCCATCAGCACGGCGCCGAGAAGGCAGGTGGCGAGAAGGCTGGCGCGCGTGAGCCAGCGGAAGCACAAAGCGTAAATAATGTTCACCATCAACTCGATCGATAGCGACCATAGCGGCGTGTCGAGCGGGAAGGCCCAGGGGCGGAAGCCAAGCAGGGATCGGGTGGGCAGCAGCAGCGCGTTTGCCAGCGCTGCCCGCAGGACGGCGCTGGCGCCGGGACCGCCGGGGGCGGTGGCGGCAACGAGATAGCCGGCGGTGCCGAACAGCACACCGAGCCCCGCAAGGGGATAAAGCCGAATCAGCCGCAAGCGCAGGAAGCCGGGAAAGCTCATGCCGCCGCGCAACTGCCGGTCATAGGCGTGAGCGATGACAAACCCGCTGAGCATGAAGAAGAAATCGACGGCGAGATAGCCGTGGACGGGCTTGAACGGCAGACGGAAATATTCCGTGACGTGAAATGCCAGCACGGTAACCGCGGCGATGCCTCGCATACCGTCGAGGACGAGATAATGCGTGGTCTGGTCGGACTGGCGGGCCGATATGTCGCGCAGGGCCTGGATGGCGGCTCTCCTCACCCCGACACGCCATCAAAGCATCAGGGTTGTTTAAAAAATGATAATAAATACGAAATTATTTTTTTAGAGTAATTTTTTTGATCCAACAACACTGTCTGTCGAGACCTGCATAATTTAATTTTCACGATCGCATGGCCACGGCCGGTCGCGCTGCCAGACCTTGATCTGGCGGATGCGCAGGGTCAGCGGCGAGGTGAGGTTGCCAATCGGCCAGCCGCCACCGAGCGCGAGATCGGCCAGCATATACATTGGCTGGCGGTATTGCGGCGGCGTCGGGGTCGACCAGAAACGGCGGCGGTTGAGATAGAAACTCGTGGTCCGTGGCGTGATCAGCACCCCGAAACGATTGAACCGGGAGGTCAGCAGACCGTCCGGAACCCGAACCAGTCGGCTGCGCAGCAGGGCGTTGCGGCCGCGCACCCAGACATGCTCGGTGGCATGGAAGTAGCGCGGAAAGCCGCCGTAATACTCGATCACGTCGATCTCGTCGGCGAAGTCGCGCTTGTCCATGCCGATCAGCCAGAACGCCGGCCAGGTCCCCATTCCACCCGGCAATTCCGCTGTCATTTCGAAATATCCGTATTTCTGGGTGAATCCGGCATGCGGATCATTGTCCCGATAGGCCGAGCTGATCAGCCCGGAACGCCACTTTCCTCCTGCCGTTTTGCTGGCGATGATGGAAAGCCCTTGCGGGGTGATACGGAACACTTCCGGCGAGGGATTGGCGAAGGCGGCGTCGCCGAAATCGCCTCCCCAGGGCGTGTGGGCGCTCCATACCGTGTCGGGCCCATGGGCTGAGAGGCTGAGGGTCTGGAAGCGGTCGAGGAATGTGACGTGATAGACGGACAGGTCAATCCGCGTGCCGCCCCCTGCCCTTCCCATACTGCCACGCAACGCGACCACGGCCGCGAGAGCGACGCAAAATCCCGCGAATGCCGCATAGCTCAGGCCACGGAGGGAAGGCCGCAAGGAGAGGAAAAGGTTGGGCACCCGCACTTGGTGGCAAATCGCGTGACATTTGGCAAACAGTCAGCCATCTGTTCAAAAAAAGTAAAATTATAAAAAAAATCTAATTATTTTTATTGCGATGTTGTTAATTTAAATTTATTTCGGTTGCGGCGACATGGCTCGGTCGGCCCACAAACGGTGACAGACAGGACACAGCGTGAGGACCACCTCGATATCTGGCCGTATGGCGGAAACTGGCGGCCGCAGCAGCGGTTTCGACGACCTGCGACTGATTCTGGCAGTGTCTGTAGTCGTTCTGCACGTCGCCGCGGTATCGCACGGGATGCAGGCGGAAATGGCGGTGTTTCTGAGCCCGCTGCGCCCGCTCGTGCGGTTCATCCTGCCGGCTTTTTTCGCACTCAGCGGCTTCCTCGTGGCCGGGAGTCTGGCGCGATGCCGCACCGTGGCGCTGTTTCTCGGGCTGCGGGGGTTGCGGGTGATGCCCGCCCTGACCTTCAAGGTCTTGCTGGCGGCCCTCGTGCTCGGACCTCTGGCGACGCGCGACACGCTTGGACGATATTTCCATAGCCCCAGTCTCTACACCTATCTGCTGAACATCGTCGGCAGCGTGCATTTCGGGCTGCCAGGCGTATTTATCGACAACCCGCTGCCTGGGGTGGTGAACGGGCAACTCTGGACCATTCCCTTCGAGGTGGCGAGCTATGTCGTGCTCGCCGGGCTGGCTGTGCTGGGGCTAAGCCGCAGGCGAAGCCTTGCGCCGGCCGCGGCGGTGGGGATGACCTTCGCATATCTGGCCACAACCCTGATACGGCATGGCGGGGTGCTGGTGCCGGTACCGGGCATGCCCAACGGCGCGCTTCTCATTGTCTGCTCGCTCTGGGGGGTCAGCCTCTACCAGTATCGGGATATCGTACCGTATTCGCGGCCGCTCTGCCTCGTCGCGGCGGCGGTGGCGGCGTCCTGCCTCGGCTTCATACCCTATGGCGACTTCCTTGCGCCGCTGCCCGCCGCCTATGTCACGGTCTATCTGGGGCTCAGAAATCCGAAGCGCCGGTGGCTGGGCAAAGCCGACTATTCCTATGGCATCTATCTCTCAAGCTTCATGATCCAGCAGGCGTGCTGGCAGTTCCTGCCAGCGGCGCGCAGCTGGGAAGGCAATCTTCTGATCGCGCTGCCGCTCTCGGTTGGGGCGGCTGCAATATCGTGGCATTTCATCGAGAAACCGGCGCTAGATCTGCGCCACGCACTGCGCGAGATCGAGACGGCGTGGCTCGAACGCCAGGCGCGGCGCGCCGACGCCAGCCTGCCGGCAGAGGCCGACTGAGCGTGTCGGGGCACAGGATGGGCAAGGGAGCGGATATGACGATTCTGGTGGTCGGGGCAGGATTTTCGGGCTCCGTCTATGCGCGCACGCTGGCCGAGGCGGGATACCGGGTCGTGGTTATCGACCAGCGCCCGCATATCGGCGGCAATGCCTATGACCAGGAGGACGAGAACGGGGTACGGGTGCATGTCTACGGTCCGCATCTGTTCCATACGCGCTCGGCGCCGGTGCTGGAGTGGATCCGCCGGTTCGGGCAGTTTGTCCCCTACGAGCACAAGGTTCGCGCGAAGCTGCCGGATGGGCGGATGGCTCCGCTGCCGATCAATCTCGACACCGTCAACATGGTGTTCGGCACGAACTACGAGACCAGCGCCGAGGTGCAGGCGCATCTCGCCCGGGTGGCGCTCGATTTTCCGCAGCCCCGCAATGCCGCCGAACATCTCTACGCAACCATCGGCCGCGAGCTGACCGACCTGTTCTTCCGCCCCTACACCCGGAAGATGTGGCAGCAGGAGCTGGAGGACATGGCCGCCGCGGTGGTCAAGCGGATTCCGTTGCGCACGGACAGGGTCGATACCTATTTCGCGAGCGAGGACACGCAACTGATGCCGGTGGACGGCTATACCGCGCTGTTCGGCGAAATTCTCGGGCATCCCGGCATCGAGGTGAGGCTGGGGACCAGATTCGAGCGGGCGATGCTCAAGGAATTCGCCTTCTGCTTCAACGCGATGCCGATTGACGAGTATTTTGACTTTGAGCTGGGCGACCTGCCCTATCGCTCGATCCGCTTCCATCACCGCAGCGAGCCAGATGGGCCGCCCCCCCCGGCACCGGTGGTCAATTTCACCGATGACGGACCGTTCACCAGGGAGACGTGGTGGGATGCGCTGCCCCATCACCGCAGGCGGCAGACCGGGCGGCGCAGCGTGACCACCGAGGAGCCGTGCGATTACCGCGACAACGGGATGGAACGGTATTACCCGGTGCGAACCGCGGACGGCCGGTATCAGACGCTGTATGCGGCCTATAAGGATCTGGCCGCGCGCGAGACGCGGATGGAATTCATCGGGCGCTGCGGCACATATCAGTATCTGGACATGGACCAGGTCATCAACCAGTCGCTCACCGGGGCGCGGCGCTGGCTGGCGGCGCAGGGCCGCGGGTGAGCGGATGAGAAATTTCCGCGTCCCGGCGGACCTGCCAGAGGCGGACTGCGCCGCGGATCTGTGCATCGCGGGGACGGGGCCGGCCGGGGCGACGCTGGCGCGGGAGCTTTCCGGGTCGGGTCTACGGATCCTGCTCCTGGAAAGCGGCGACGAGACGCGACAGGTCGAGGCCGACGCGCTCAACGAGGTTGAGCAGGCCGGCTATCCGAGGGTGGAGGATCAGTGGCTGGTGCGCAACCGCATTCTCGGCGGCACATCGCACACCTGGAGCGGGCGGTGCGTGCCGTTCGATGACATCGATTTCGTGCGCCGCCCCTGGGTGCCTCATTCAGGCTGGCCTCTGGCGCCGCGCGACCTTGCCCCCTATCTCGACCGCGCCGCCGCCTATCTCGGCCTCGATCCGGGAACCGGATTTTCCGACGCACGGTTCTGGGCGCTGGCGGGCCGGCGATGCCCGCTGCCGGAATTCGACCCAACTCTGGTACTTCCGCATCTGTGGCAGTTCTCGCGCGATACGACGAGGAGGCGGGATTACATGCGCTTCGGCCAGAGGCTGAAGTCGCAACTCGGCGACAATGTCACGCTGGTTACCAATGCGACGCTCTGCGACATCCATCTCGTCCCATCCTGCGACCGGGTGAGCGGCATCACGCTGGCAGGGCCGGACGGGGCGCGGCGGCGGATCGCCACCGGGATGGTGGCGATCTGCTGCGGCGGGATCGAAAATGCAAGGCTGCTGCTGAACGCCGACAGCCAAGTGCCGGGCGGCATCGGCAACGGGCGCGATCTGGTGGGGCGGCACCTGATGGATCATTTGCGCGGGCCGACCGCCACGTTCGCGCTGCGCGGGAGCGCTGCGCTGCGGCGTGTGTTCGGCCATTACCGGCTGAATAACGGACAGGTTTTCGCACTCGGGTGGCGGCTGAGTCCTGCGTTGCAGGAGGCGGAGGAACTGCTCAACTGCAGCGCCTGGCTGGAGGGACGGATCTCCGCCGATGATCCCTGGAACGCGCTGAAGGCACTGACCCGCGGGCGCGGTGGGGTGCGGGCCATAGGCCGGGTGACGACCCATGCCGGGTTACTCATGCGCGGAGCACACGACTATCTCGTGCGGCGCATCGGCCTGCCACGCAAGATCGACCGGCTGGACCTCGTTTGCATGGTCGAGCAGATGCCGGACCCGAACAGCAGGGTCACGCTATCGGCACGGCGAGATCGGCTCGGACTGCGGCACGCACGGATAGAGTGGCGGGTAAACCACCAGGACATCCGAACCATGACGCGGATGACCGCGGTTCTCGGCGCTGAGTTCACCCGGCTCGGCCTTCCGTCCGCAAGGCCCGACGCCTGGGTGGCGGACAGCGGAACGCTGCCCGAGACATTCCGTGATGTCGCACACCCGACCGGAACCACGAGGATGGGGCGCTCGCCGGCTGACAGCGTGGTCGACCCAGACTGCCAGATACACGGGGTCGCCGGGCTGTTCGTTGCGGGAAGCTCGGTGTTCCCGACCTCGAGCCACGCAAACCCGACGCAAATGATCGTGGCGCTCGCGCTGCGGCTGGCAGACCGGCTGCGCGAGACCGCGCGGCAAGGCAACATGGCCGGCGACCGGGTGCGGGATGACGCGGCGGTGGGGATGTAATGGGATACTCGCCTGGATTTGCCGATGTTTCGCTGGTTCCAGCAGGAATTAGCCATTATCTGGATAATCAAATCGTTTTGAGGATAAGGGTTTCAGCGCCATGAACGGGCAGATTTCCGGCCGACGCCGCAACCTCGTGATCGTGCGGGCGGGCGACAATTCGTTGCATCCTCGCTGGCTCGCCGGCGGCGACGCACGAACCTGGGACATTGTTGTAAATTATTACGGCGAGCAGGAACAACTCTACCGCCGGCCCGATATCGAACGGATCGACAGCAAAGGACCGAAATGGCCGGCGCTGCAATTATTGCTGCAGGAGACCCCCCGCTTTTTGCGGGACTATGATTATGTCTGGCTGCCGGATGATGACCTCGACACCACGTCGGACCAGATCGACCTTCTGTTCCGGATCATGTCCGGGCACAATCTCCAGGTGGCGCAGCCTTCACTCGAGCACAGCAGCTATTTCGGCCATCTGACCACGCTGCATAATAACCGGTTCCGAATCCGCTATACCAACTATGTCGAGGTCATGGCCCCGTGCTTCACGACCGCGGTGCTGGAACGGGCGGTGCCGTTGTTCAACGCCAACCTCAGCGGGTGGGGGCTTGATTTCGTCTGGCCGAAGCTGGTCGATGAGCCCGCGTCACAGATCGCGATCATTGATGCGGTGCAGGTGCGCCATACCCGTCCGGTCGGCGGACCGAACTACAAGATGCTGCGTGAGCGTGGGGTTTCACCCTGGGACGAACTGCGCAGCTTCTGCCGGATGAACGACATCGAGGAAGAACCGGTGATTGCGACGCTCGCGGCGGTGACCAGCGACGGTAACCTCGTCGACGCAATGGCGCAGCAGCGGCGCTTCGTCTTGCAATTGCTGGCCGGCTACCTGCCCGCGCTGAAACGCACGCCGCAGCGCCAGCACATGCTACGGCGGATGGGTGGGATGCTGTGGAAGGCGCTGAACAATCTACCGGATCGGGTGGCCGAGCTGCCGATGCCACGCAAGTTGGCACTGCGCCGCCCATAGGCGATGGCGTTTTTGGCCAGACCTGACGGAACCGGCAGCAGTTGGTCACTCCTGCTGACATGATTACATATGAAAAATTGACGCTCTCGAATATCACGTTTTTGTGATATCGAGAAAAATGCCTTTGGATTATCTTGAATATTAGGACCGAACGCACACGGCGCATGGCTGACTGACCTGAAATTCGGAATTCCGCGAAACTTTCCGTTAATGATCTGGCTTGATACTCATAACATACAAGAACGATCGTTTCATTTCGACATTTTGGGGTAAAAATGTTTTTATCAGCGAAGGCTGCGATAAATTCCCAGAATTTTGCCTCTATGCAGAATTCCTTCCTGGTAATCAGTTTTTCTCCAGACGGTGAAATTCTTTCCGCAAACGAAAAATTCCTGGAGGCAACAGGCTACAGGCTCGGCGACATTGTCGGGCGCCACCATCGCATATTTTTGGACACTGCCGAGCGGGACAATTCAGACTACGCCCGTTTCTGGCCCGAGCTTGCTGCAGGAAAACCCCGTTCGGGCGAATTCCGCAGGATCGGCAAGGCTGGCGAAGCGATCTGGCTTCGCGCGGCCTACAACCCCGTGCGCGTCAGGAGCGGCAAGGTCATCCGCATCGTCAAGGTCGCCCTCGATATCACCGGGCAGAAAGAGCAATCGGCGGAAAACGCGAGCGTGCTTGCCGCAATCGGCCGCTCTCAGGGGATCATCACCTTCGGGCTGGATGGCACAATTCTCGATGTAAACGACAATTTCCTTTCGTATATGGGCTACACCCGCGACGAGGTGATTGGCCGCAAACACAGCATGTTCGCCCGGCCCGAATTCGCTGCCAGCACAGAATACGCGGCGTTCTGGGCGCATCTGCGCAGCGGTGAGTATCTCTCCTCGGAATTCGAACGCATCGCCAAGGGCGGCCGGCAGGTCTGGCTGCAGGCGACGTATAACCCCGTGTTCGACACACAGGGAAAGGTCGTGAAAGTGGTGAAGTTCGCGGTCGACATCACCGAGCGGATGCATAACCTCTCGCGCATCGCCGCGGCGCTCGAAAGTCTTTCGGCCGGCGACCTCACGGCGCGGATCGGCGAGGCGCTGATCCCCTCGCTCGATCGGCTGCGGGTAGACTTCAATACCGCGATTGCCACGCTCGGCGAAAGCATCAGCGGGGTCAAATTGAGCACGGAAGAGATCAGCCTCGGGGTCGGCAAGATTGCCAAGGCGGCCGAGGATCTGGCGCGGCGCACCGAGCAGCAGGCAGCAGCCCTGGAAGAGACCAGCACCGTGCTCGACGGTGTTACCGGCGATATCCGCAAGACCGCTGACAACGCCGCCAAGGCGGCCATGGCGGTGGACGCGACCAGCGCTGCAGCACACCGCTCACACAAGATCGTCAGCGAGGCGGTGATCGCGATGAACGGCATCGAAACCTCATCGCGCGAGATCGATCAGATCATCGGACTGATCGACGAAATGGCGTTCCAGACCAACCTCCTGGCCCTGAATGCCGGCGTCGAGGCGGCGCGTGCCGGCGATGCGGGGCGGGGTTTTGCGGTTGTGGCGTCAGAGGTGCGCGCCTTGGCCCATCGCTCCGCCGAAGCGGCGAAATCAATCAAGGCGTTGATCGCGAGGTCGTCCAAACAGGTGGGCGATGGGGTGAGGCTGGTGGGCGAAACCGGCACCGCGCTCGACACCATTCTGCGTCATGTCGCGGAAATGCACGGGATTGTCGGCGAGATCGCCGATGCGGCAGGGAACCAGGCGGGCAATCTTTCCGAAATCAACATTGCCGCCGGGCAGATGAACCAGGCAGTGCAGCAGAATGCCGCCATGGTCGAGCAGACTTCCGCAGCGACCCATTCGCTACGCGAGGAAATCGCGCGGCTAAACTCTCGCGTCGCCGGATTTCTCACCCCAGAGACCGAGGAGCAGGATCAGTTCCGGCCGATGAACCAAACCTACCGGCCGCGGACAGCCCTCCGGGTATTACACTCAGGCTGAAGCAGCTCCCGCTCGAGGAGGCGGATGTCGTGCCTAATCACATTGCTGCTCAAAAATCCGGCACCTCGAATCCGCTGAAGCATTTCACGGATGGGCCGGATGTTGAGTTTTTCTGATCTGGAGCACCACCCGATCTGGTCCGATCGAGCATCGGACGGCGACTTATCCCATTGTTTTCGAGCGGTAGAATGACACTACGCGCGGGCAACGCAGAGGCCGTACGGAGCGAGCTCCGCACGGCACTACGAATTTATCGGACCCAACTGGTCTGAGCCACCAGGTTGGGCTCGTCAGAAATGAACCGCGACGGTACCGTAAATGCCAAAAGGCGCACCCGGATAGGCATAGACCAAGGCGTTCGACCCTACGGCAGGGGTCGGGACAGTCGCGCCCGGCGGTGAGAAATAACCACCTGCACCAACGATTTCATACTGGTTGTACCGGTTGTTGGTGACGTTCAGCGCAGTGAGACTGACATCCACCGTATTGCGTCCGGCATAGGGGAGTCGGACGGGCACCTTCAGCTTCAGCGCCATATTCAGAACGCCATAGGCCGGCATCTGGACGTTGGAAGGAGCGCCGGTCGTATCGTCGAACATGTACTGGCTGCCCGTGTACTGATACCAAAGCTTCGGCTGCAAAATCATACCGCCCATCGGGATGTCGTAATAGGCCCCGACATTGAAATTCACCGCCGGCACATACGGGACATGACTGCCGTTATAGGATGTGCCGCCAGTAACATAGCTTTGGTATTTGGCATTGATAAGCGACAGATTGCCAAACACGAACAGATTGTAGAGCGGATTGTCATCAACGAAGAGATTCGCCCCGTCATAGATTGAGGTTCCGGTCGCGAAAACCGACTGACCGCCACCGATCGCATAGCTCAGCGACTGCTTGGCATAGCGGATGTGGAAATAGTCGATGCCCGCAAGGAAGTGGTGCAGGAATCCCCGGTTCTCGACATTAAACTTCAGACCGGCGTCGTAATACTGTCCCTGTTCCAGACCATAGGCGGAGGGGTTGATCTTCGCAAACAAGCCGAACGCACCGCCAACCGCGGGCGTACGATAGGCCTCGCTATAGGAGCCATAGGCTGTCAGCCAGGGCAGGAGTTGGGCGTTTACCGAGATCGAGGGTTCGATGCCATTGCGGCTGGCATGGGAGCCGCAAATGGAGCCGGAATCGAAGCTATTGCCATTGCCGATCTGCAAATGCCCCCCGGTAAGGGCGCATTTCGCATAGTATCCCTGGTTGGGCAGGATGGTGAAATCCTGCAACGCAGTGTCGTTATAAGCGGTCTGGAAGCTGACGAAACGAATGCCGGGAACAATGTGCAGCATTCGGATCGGATGGATATCGTCCTGCGCGAAGAGAGCGAAATCGTTCTGGCTGAAATTACCCGACCGGAAGAACGGGCCCGCGACAGTGGTGTTGGTGCCATAGGCTGTCGAGTAGAAATTGTTCCGCGTATTATAGTCGTCGTGGATGTAATAGGCCCCAAGCGTCGCCTTGTTCAGCGGCAGCCGGGTCGTGAGCCATATCTTGTCGCCGATCGCGTTGGTATGCGGATCGTTATACTCCATCGCCTCATTCTGACCGAAAGAATAGAACAGGTCATGCAGACGGGAATGGGTTCGCTTGTAATTCTGATAATAGGTCAGGTTATGCAGTGTGGTGGACGAGTCGAGGCGGATATTTTCTCGCGCATAGACCATCCAGAACCGGTTCTCGTCCTGCTTCTCATAAACATTGAAGGGCGGTGTGCTATAATACCCCGATGTTTTCTGACTGTAAGGAACGCTGCCGGTACTACCGGTGATATAGATTCCAGGATAAGGCGAGGTCGGGATGATCGGTGCGCGGTAAGCAACGCTGCGCGCGAAATAACCGCCAAATTCAAAAGAGCCGGCGGAAAAGCTCTTGATCGTCTTACTCACCAGTCGGTAATTAAGACGACATTTTGCTAGTCGTATGTTTGCGGGGATGATATAATTCTGGCATGAAACGGGACGGTCGCAGATTTGATCATCGCACCCTGGAAACCATCCGGCTGATGGCTGTAGAGCGGGTGCGCGAGGGCGAAGCGGCCTCTTTGGTGATTGCCTCATACGGGTTCAGCCGCACAACAATCTATAAATGGCTCAGCGCGGCATCGAAGCCTGGGGTCGGGGTGAAAGCCTTGCGGTCACGGCCGGCAACCGGCCGGCCGCGGCGTCTGACGCCGCGCCAGGAGCAGCAGGTGTTGCGTTGGATCAATGGCCGCGATCCGCGCCAATACGGCCTGGATTTCGGGCTGTGGACCCGGCACGTTGTGGCCGAACTGATCGAGCGCAAGTTTGGTATCAAACTCGGTGTGACGGCTGTGGGCGAACTGCTGTCGAAACTGGGCCTGACGCCGCAAAAGCCGTTGCAGCGTGCCTATCAGCGCGATCCGGAGGCGATCGAGGCATGGCGACGTGAGCGGTTTCCTGAAATCGCCAGGCAGGCCAAGTCCTGTGGCGGCGAGGTCTTTTTCTGGACGAGTCCGGCTTTCGGGCCGACGCCGTGCATGGCAAGACCTGGGGCGTGAAGGGACAGACGCCGATCGTCGAGCGTCCGGGCCAACGGCAATCGATCAGCGCCGCCTCGGCGGTGACAGCCCGCGGCGGGTTCTGGTATTGCACTTATGAAGGCGGCCTGAATGCTGAGTTGTTCGTAGCGCTGCTACGCCGGATGATGCGGCACCGCACGAGGCCGGTGCACCTGGTCCTCGACGGGCTGCCTGCCCACAAAACAGCGCTGGTGAAAGCCTACGTGGCGTCGACCAATGGAATGCTGACGTTGCATTTTCTGCCAGGCTACGCCCCTGACCTGAACCCAGATGAACTGGTCTGGAGCCACATGAAGCGGACGGGCGTCGCCCGGACTCCGCTACGCCAAGGCGAAAAGCTTCAGGACAAAATCGAAGCCCAACTCGCCGCCATCAAGCGCAAACCACGTCTCGTGCAATCATTCTTCAAAGCACCAACTGTCGCCTATATTACCGACTGCTGAGTAAGATAGATCGCATAGTCGTTATAAGGATTTTGGAAACCATCAGCCGCTTTTCGGAAGCTGTTGCCATTACCCATGCCGCCGGCAAGGACAGTCGACCAGCCGTGATAGCTGCCGGTGCGCAGGTTGAACTCGATATTCTTCTGGCCGTAATTTCCATAGGTCGCGGTGATGTCGCCACCGGGCTTCGTCGTTGGTTGAACCGGGGTGAACTCCACATTGCCCGCGACATTGGCATACCAGCGATCGGCCGGGTTGCCGGGGCCGTAGGTGGTGGTCGCGCTCACAATAAGCCCGTTCTGCGGAATGAAGTTCGACTGCCACAAATCAGTCGAAGGATCGACCATCGGCACACCGTCCATGGTGATCATCACCGCGCCATCGCCAGTAAAGCCGCCAAAGCCACCCCAGCCCTGCTGAACGCCGTTCAGGGTGATCGTGTATTTGTCGGCACCGGTGTTGCCGTAGCCTGAAACCTGAACGCCCGGCGCGTAGGAAAGCATCTGCGCGGCGCCCCCAACCGGACCGGCCGCATCGAGGATCTTGCGGTTCAGAACACGCTTCGTTGTGCCCGACTTGAATATCTTCTTCTGGCTGGGCGCCTGTGTGGCATCCGCAACGAGTCCAGCCGCGCCGCTGGCGCTCACCTCTCCGGCACTCACCGTCTGTGCGCCCGCCGCGATGGGGACCAGACAACTCGTCGACAGGAGCAGGATTGTCAGCCGACGGCGCATACCCCGCGTGACGCCCTTGGAACCAAGATAACTCCGCATCATTCATATCCCTTTTCTGGTGCGGGTGCTGACCCACCACGCCTGGCCGAGAAGACCGCGCGGAAGTCGTTGCCCGACCCGAGGCAAGGCCAGAATGGGCGAACATGGACAACCCGTAAGATCGGATTTCAAAACGATTTCACTGAAATTTCTCTAACCTGAAGTTTTTACTTGGGAATGACCTGAACGTGGCGGATAGCCTCGCGTAGCGCTGATTTCTTGCGAGCGTTTTGTGTCCATAAATGGGGCTTGCGGTGCGACTCGATCTGTGATTCGCTCGGGTTATGTTCATCGATGTGGTTCCGAATGGCCGATCGGCGCCGGCCGTGCTGTTGCGGGAGAGTTTCCGCGAGGGGCGGAAGGTTCACAAGCGTACCATCGCCAATCTGAGCCAGATGCCGCCCGCGTTGATCGATGGCCTACGAGCGCTGCTCGCGGGTGGCGCGGTGGTTGGTGGTGCCGATCAGGCGCTGGAGATCCGGCGTTCGCTGCCGCATGGTCATGTGGCGGCGGCACTCGGGATGATGCGCAAGCTCGGGATACCCCGCCTGCTGGGCCGGAGGGCGTCGCGCGAGCGCAGTCTCGCCCTGGCGCTGATCGCCGGCCGGGTGATCGCGCCGGGATCGAAGCTCTCGACCCTGCGCGGCCTGAACCCGGAGACCGCAACATCGAGCCTCGGGCAGATGCTTGATCTCGGTGTCATTGAAGAGCGCGAGATCTATGCGGCGCTGGACTGGCTGGGCACGCAGCAGGGGCGGATCGAACGGGAGTTTGCAAGGCGCCATCTGCGCGACGGCACGCTGGTGCTCTACGACGTCAGTTCATCCTACCTCGAAGGCCGGCATTGCGAACTGGCACACCACGGATACAGCCGGGATCACCGGCCCGATCGGCCGCAGATCGTCTATGGTCTGCTGTGCGATCGCGAGGGGCGGCCGATCGCAGTGGAAGTGTTCGAAGGCAACACCGCCGATCCGGCGACGATCGCCGCCCAGGTGGAGAAACTCAAGCGCCGGTTCCATCTCGAGCGCGTCGTCCTGGTGGGTGATCGCGGAATGATCACCACGGCGCGGATCCGCGAGACGATCAAGCCGGCGGGGCTGGACTGGATCAGCTGCCTGCGCGCGGGGCAGATCCAGGATCTTGCCGAGGGACCGCTGCAGATGTCGCTGTTCGACGAGCGCGATATCGCCGCGATCACGTCGCCCGATTATCCGGGCGAGCGGCTGATCGCCTGTCGCAACGCCGCCCTGGCGACCGAACGACGGCGCAAGCGCGAGGCGCTGCTCGTGGCCACCGAGACGGAACTGGCGCGGATCCGGGATGCGACACGGCGCAAACGCGCTCCTCTTCATGGCGAGGCCGCGATCGGGCTGGCGGTGGGGGCGGTGATCAACCAGCGCAAGATGGCCAAGCATTTCGATCTCACCATCACCGCCAGCCGCTTCGATTTCCAGCGCAACGCCGCCAGCATCGCGCGCGAGGCGGCCCTCGACGGCATCTATGTCATCCGCACCAGTGTGAGCGCGGACGTCATGAGCGAGACCGAAGCCGTGTCAGCCTACAAGGATCTCTCACGGGTGGAACGGGCGTTCCGGTCCCTCAAATCGGTCGATCTCGCGATCCGCCCGGTGCATCACTGGCTCTCGCCGCGGGTGCGTGCCCACGTCTTCCTCTGCATGATGGCCTATTACGTCGAATGGCATCTGCGCGACGCCCTCAAGCCCCTGCTGTTCCAGGATCACGACCGGCCAGGCGCGGAAACTGAACGCTCATCGCCGGTTGCCCCCGCATCGATATCCCCGGCCGCCGATCGCAAGCGCGGGCGACGCCGCAACGACCAGAACCTGCCGATTTCGAGCTTCACCGACCTGATGGCGCATCTCGCCACACAGACCCTCAACACCGCCTCCCTACCCAAGGCGCCGAACGCCACCTTCACCGCTCTGGCAAACCCCACGTCGCTGCAAACCACCGCCTTCGCCCTGATCGGGATCGACCCCATGCGTGTCCAGTAAGCGGCAAAATCAGATCTCGAAGTTCACCGATAAATACAGGGAATTTGCTTTCGAATCAGTGAAAACTTCAGGCTAACGGCTGCGTAGCCGGATAAAGATCGTCACCGTGATCGGGTGGTGAGGCATGTCTGACGAGAACGGCGGCAGCCGCGTCGCGCGTACCGCGGCCAGTGCTGCACGGTCGATCGGCGGAGCGCCGGAGGAGCGCACCACGCTGGCCGAAAGCAGATGCCCATCAGGGGCGATGCGCAGCGCAAGTTCGGTAACGCCGGAGAGTTGCATCATCTCGACGACCCGCGGCACCTTGAGATCCGCCTGCACGGCCGCATGAACGGCGCCGGCATAGGATTCGAGCGCGCTTTCCTGAACCGCAGCGGGCACCGGCTGCGGCTTCGGCTGTGGCGGAGCAACGGGCTTCGACACCGTGCGCGGCAACGGTTTGGACTGCGGCTTCGGCTTGTGATGAACAACGTGGCGCGGCACCGGTTTGGGGCGCGGCACCGGCTTAGGCGGTGGCGGCACCGGCACCGGCACCGGCGGTTTCGGTAGTGGCGGCGGCGGCGGCGTTTGCGGCTTGGGCGGCGGCGGCAGCGGCTTCGGCGGAGGCGGCACCGGCTTGGGTGGCGGCGGCAGCGGCTTCGGCTTTGGCGGTGGCGCCAGCATCTTGATCCGTGTGACCTGCGGATGCGGCGCGACCGCGGCATGGCTTGGCGGCAGGTAGGCAACAAGGAGAACCAGCCCGACTTCAAGGGCCAACGCCACGATGAGCGCGAGAGGGAACGAGAAGCGATCTTCTGGCAAGGGATTCATGCCATCACCGACGCCGCGAAAAGTGTTCATGAAAACTCATGGTCCGGTTGGGAAAAAATCCGGCCGGATGATGCCATCTGGCAGGATCGTCTCCGCGTGGTCAGGTGAGCAGAACCCGCCCCCGGCCCTGTCCGGCGGGGACGCGTTCCGGATAATCCACTCCAGCCAAAGCCAGAAGGAGTGGAACAGGCGGAAGGAATGCGCCGGGAAACGATGGCGCGGACCGAAACGGCCCGCGCCAGTGACCCGATCAGACGTCAGAAGTGAAAACCAACGCTGCCATAGATCGTGAACGGCGCGCCGGGATAGGCAAGACGGTAGCCGCTGGTCGAGGTTCCGAAGTAACCGCCGCTCGAGATGTATTCGAAAGCGTTATATTTATTGCCAGTGACATTAAGAGCGGTCAACGACACGTCCATGGTCTTGTGCCCAGCATAGGGCAGATTCACCGGAACGTTCAGCTTCGCAGACATGTTGAGCGTGCCGTAGCCCGCCATTTTCTGGTTGCTGGGCCCTGGGTTGCCGCCGGGGCTTGATGCACCGGTATTGTCGAACAGATACTGCGATCCAGTATACTGGTACCAGATCCGCGGGGTGAGAACCATGGAGCCGATCGGCAGGTTATAATACGCGCCGATGTTGAGGTTCATGTCCGGCACGTAGGGGACGTGATAACCGTTAAAATATTGCGGCGCGTTACCCGGTCCAGGATTGGCGTTGTAGCTCTGGTATTTTGCCTGGACGAAAGAGGCATTGGCAAAGACGAAGAGATTGTAGATCGGGTTGTCATTGGCAAAGAGATTGACGCCCTGATAGACCGACGAACCCGTTGCGAAATAACCGTTGCCGTTGATCTGCACGCTGAGCGACTGCTTGGCGTAACGGAGGTGGAAGTAATCCACACCGGCGAGGAAGTGATGCAGGAACGGCCGATTGTCTGCATGGAATTTCAGACCGGCGTCGAAATACTGCCCATATTCAGGGGCGTAGGTCGTGACAGGATTTATCTTCTGGAACAGGCCGCCACCGCCGCCCACCTGAGGTGCGCGGTACACGTCCGCGACGGTGCCATAGACCGCCATCCACGGCAGAACCTGAAAATTCGCCGACAACGACGGCTCGACGCCGTTGCGACTGACATGCGCGCCACAGACCGAGCCCTGCTCGGTAACATTGCCAGCGGTCGAAGTCCCGTTAAGGACACACTTGGTGCCGAGCACCGCGCCTGGAGCGAGCCCGAAATCCTGCTGCGCCGAGTCGCCATAGGAGGTCTGGAAGCTGACGAAGCGGACACCCGGCGTGATGTGCAGGCGCTGGATCGGATGAATGTCATCCTGTAGGAAGAAGGCCACGTCGGTCTGGCTGAAATATCCGGAGCGGACCTTGCCGCCGATATTGGCAACGCCCTTGTTCCCGCCATTGGCAGTATTATAGAAATTATTTCTTGTATTATAATCGTCGTGGATAATGTAGGCGCCGGCATCAACTGTGTTAAATGGCAGCTTCTCGGTAAGCCAGAGCTTGTCGCCGATCACGTCAGTATGGGGATTGTTGTATTCCATCTGCTGCGGCCCGGCGCTGTAGATATCGTTGAGCCGGGAATGGACGCGGGAGAAATTCTCGAAATACGTCAGATTGTGCAGCGTCGTGTCACGGTCGAGATTGATGTTTTCGCGGCCGAACACCATCCACAGCGCGTCGGTGTCAAATTTCTCGTAGTTGGTGAAACTCGGCGCACTGTAGAAGCCGGAGCTCTGCTGGCTGTACAGCGTACCGGACGTGCCATTGGTGTAGACGCCGGGCTGAACCGAGGTCGGGATTACCGGGGTGCGGTAGCCGGCGCTGCGGGCAAAATAGCCGCCGAAAGCGACATTACCAGCCGAGAAGGTCTTCACCGTCTTCAGGTAGATCGAATAGTTCTCGCTCGGGCTCTTGAAGCCGTCAGGGGCAGTGCGGAAGCTGTTGCCATCACCGGTGCCGCCAGCAAGGATTGTCGACCAGCCATGGTAATTGCCGGTGCGCAGGTCGAACTCGATGTTCTTCTGACCGTAGCTGCCATAGGTGAGGTTGATGTCACCGCCAGGTTTTGTCGTCGGCTGCAACGGCGTGAACTCGATGCCGCCGCCAAAATTGTTATACCAGCGATCGGCCGGCTCGCCGGGACCATAGGTGGTGCTGACGCTCTGGATCATCCCGCTCTGCGGGATCATGTTCGACTGCCAGAGATTGGTGGACGGATCGACAACCGGCACGCCATCCAGCGTGACGCCAAGCAGACCGTCGGCGCTCAGCATGCTGCCATAGCCACCCCAACCCTGCGACACGCCGTTCAGAGTAACGGTGTATTTGGTGGAGCCGGTATTACCATACCCACTGACCTGCACACCCGGCGCATAGGACAGCATCTGCGCGGCGCCCGCGACCGGGCCCGCCGCTTCAAGAAGCTTGCGGTTCAGCACGCGGGTCGTGGTTCCCGACTTGAACACCTTCTTCTGGCTCGGCGCCACGGTGGCGCCCGCGATATAACCGGAGCCGGCGGCGCTTACCTCGCCGGCGCTGACCGTCTGCGCATGCGCAGCGACTGGGATGAGGCAGCTTGACGAGAGAAGAAGTGCCACGAGGCGACGCTGCGCGACACGGCCGCCTGACCGGGCCGTTTCATGGTTGAGCGACCGTGCCTGCTGAGAAAACCGCACAATGAGTCCCTTTCCGATAGTGGGTTTTTTCAGACCGTCTCGCCCGCAAGCCTGTCGGATTGCGGGGGGTCTGATTGTGTCGGCGTGTAAGCAGACCGGATGGAGGGTTACAATGTGGCAGACCTGGCGAACCGGCTGGTTTCACTGAAACTTCGTCGAAACGACCCTGAAGTGTAACATTCGCAATCAGCCTTCCGGAGACGGATTGATATGCGTCATGGCGTCCGCCCGCTGGCCGTGCGCAAGGTGCAACGCCATCCGCCGGCGGGCCGTTCGAGCGGATGCGCCGTGCAGGAGACGACGCATGAGCGGGACGCCGGGCGCGGATGCGAAGGGGATTTTGGCTCGGCGCGCGAGGCGCGCGGCGATGATGCTCACCGTTGCGGCGCTGGCGGCTGCCGGGGTGTTCGGCTGGCAGGCGGCGCAGCGGCGGCGGCAAGGGCCTGCCTACATCACCGCCGCGATTACCCGCGGCAACATCGTCGAGGCCGTGACCGCGACGGGGACGGTCAATCCCGTGCTCAGCGTGATCGTCGGCTCCGCGGTTTCGGGATCATCCAGTCGATCGACTGCGACTACAACACGATCGTGCGGCTCGGGCAGGTCTGCGCGCGGATCGATCCCCGCCCCTATCAGGCGGTCGTGGACCAGGATATCGCGGCGGTGGCGGTGGCGCGGGCGCAGCTCGCCAAGGATGCGGCCGGGCTCGACTACGCGCGCCGCAACGCAAGCCGGCTCGCGGCACTGGCGCCGCGTCAATATGCTTCGCGCAATGCCGCCGACAGCGCCAAGGCCGCGATGCGCCAGGGCGAGGCGCAGACCACGCTGGACCGCGCGGTGATCGCGCAGGACGAGGCCCGGCTCAGCGCGGCCCGCGCCAATCTTGGCTACACCGACATCGTCTCGCCGGTGAACGGCATCGTCGTCTCCCGCAACGTGACGATCGGGCAGACCGTCGCGGCCTCGTTCCAGACGCCGACCCTTTTCCTGATCGCCACCGATCTGACGCGGATGCAGGTCGATACCAATGTCAGCGAGGGTGACATCGCCGGTGTCCGGCCCGGGGAAACGGCGCAATTCACCGTGCTGGCCTTTCCGGGCAAGATGTTCGAGGGGCGGGTGACGCAGGTTCGCCAGTCGCCGCAGACGGTGCAGAACGTGGTCACCTATGATGTGGTGATCGCGATCGACAACCGCGACCTCGCGCTGAAACCGGGCATGACCGCCTCGGTCAGGATCATCACCGCATCGCGTGAAAATGTGCTGCTCGCGCCGGGACAGGCGCTGCGCTTCGCCCCCGCGGGCGCGACCGGTGGAACTGGGGCGGGCGCGCGGGTCTGGGTGATGCGGGACGGCAGGCCTGTCGCCGTGCCGGTGAAGACCGGACTTGCCGGCGACAACCAGACCGAGATTGCCGGCGGCGGGCTGCGGGTGGGCGATGCGGTGATCATCGGCGAGCGGCTGAAGCGCGTGGGCGCGCCCTGGGTGCCGCGATTCTGAAGGCGAGGGAATGACGGCGACACCAGTCATCGCGTTGCAGGGGATCGGCCGGAGCTATGGCAGCGGCGGGTTCGCGGTGCGGGCGCTGCAAGATGTCGATCTCGTGGTGGAGCGTGGCGAGTTCGTCGCCATCATGGGGTCGTCCGGATCGGGGAAATCGACACTGATGGCGATTCTCGGCTGTCTCGACCGGCCGAGTTCCGGGGAATACCGCTTCGAGGGCGTCGATGTCGCCGGGCTGGCGGAGCCGGTGCTCGCGGGATACGCAGCGCGCGGATCGGCTTCGTGTTCCAGAGCTTCAACCTGCTCGCCCGCACCAGCGCGCTCGACAACGTGGCGCTGCCGCTCGTCTATGCCACGGCGGGGTCGGTGGATGGCGCGGCGCGGCGGGCGCGGGCGCGGGCGGCACTCGACCGGCTCGGTCTCGCCGGGCGGGAGGCGAACACGCCCGCGCAGCTTTCGGGCGGGCAACAGCAGCGCGTCGCGATCGCGCGGGCGCTGATCAATGCGCCGCAGCTCCTGCTGGCCGACGAGCCGACCGGCAATCTCGACACCAGGACATCGCACGAAATCATGTCGACGCTG
The DNA here is from genome assembly GCF_907164655.1 of Acidocella sp. C78. Classification (NCBI taxonomy): domain Bacteria; kingdom Pseudomonadati; phylum Pseudomonadota; class Alphaproteobacteria; order Acetobacterales; family Acidocellaceae; genus Acidocella; species Acidocella sp. C78. The sequence goes on along the minus strand of NZ_CAJQZK010000078.1, from coordinate 68,024 downwards.
GCGGCGCTGAACCGCGAGCAGGGGGTGACGATCCTGGTGGTGACCCATGAGCAGGATATCGCGCGCTATGCGCGGCGGGTGCTGACGATGCGCGACGGGCGGATCGTCGCGGATGAGCGGCAGGACGCACCGGCCGGCCCGGCGGAATCGTGTCCGTCACCGCCGGCGGCGCCAGAGCCGGCGCCGGCCATGGCACCGCCCCGCGGAAGCAGCGGCGCGGCGCTCGCTTCGTCCGCATGATCGTCGCGGCGGCATTGCAGGCGCTGGCGCGCAACCGGCTGCGGGCGGCGCTGACAATGCTGGGCGTGTGCATCGGCGTGGCCGCGCTGATCGCCATGGTCGCGGTGGGCCAGGGCGCGAACCAGGCGATCCGCAAGCAGATCGAGGGATTGGGCACCAACCTGCTCGTGGTGCTGCCTGGGGCGACGACGGCGGGCGGCGCCCATGCCGGGTTCGGCAGTGCCTCGACGATCACGGTGGATGACGCGCAGGCGATCCTGCGCGAGGACCCGGCGGTGGGCCGGGTCGGCTATCTGATCCGGGCCGCGGCGCAGGTGCGCCACGCCAGCCAGAACTGGACCACCGCGATCCTCGGCGTCAGCCCGGATTATCCCGCGATGACCAACTGGCGGATCGCCGAAGGGCGGGCGCTTACGCCGCATGACGAGGTGGCCGGCGCGCTCGTCGGGCTGATCGGGCAGACGGTGCGGCAGATGCTGTTCGCACGCGGAGAGACGGCGCTCAGCGCCACCGTGCTGGTGAAAGGCGCGCCGATCCGCATCGTCGGCGTGCTCGCCGCCAAGGGGCAGACGCCGTTTGGCACCGATCAGGACGATGTGATGATGCTGCCTTTCAGCACCGCGGAGCAGCGGGTGCTCGGCGCCGCCGCGCCGAGCCGGGAGGAGACGCCGCTGAACTGGCCCTACCCGCCCTGGCCGAACCCCTATGCGCTGCAACCCCGGCTCGCCGGATATGTGAACCAGCTCTTCGCGCAGGCGGCGACGCCGCAGGCCGTGCCCGCGGCAATGGAGCAGATCGGCCGCACGCTGAGCCAGCGCCACCGGATCCAGCCGGATGGGCTGAAGGATTTCTCGGTGCGTAACCTGAGCCAGATCGCCGCAGCGGCGCAGGGATCGAGCCGGGTGATGGCGCTGCTACTCGCGATCGTCGCTTCGATCTCGCTGCTGGTCGGCGGCATCGGGATCATGAACATCCTGCTGGTTTCGGTGACCGAGCGAACCCGCGAAATCGGGCTCAGAATGGCGATCGGGGCGCGGCGGCTGCATGTGCTGCTGCAGTTTCTCGCCGAATCGGTGATCCTGAGCGTGACCGGCGGGCTGGCGGGCATCGTGCTTGGCGCAACGCTCTCCGGCGCCATCACGCTGTTCGCCGGCTGGCCGGCGCCGCTCTCGCCGCTGGCGGTGGCTGGAGGCTTCCTGTTCGCGGCGGGCGTTGGCGTGGGGTTCGGGTTCTATCCCGCGCGCAAGGCTTCACGGCTCGATCCGATCGAGGCGCTGCGCTACGAGTAAGCGGCGGCGGACAGATTGACAGCGCCCGGCCTCGCATCGCAATCATGACCCGCGCGGCCCGGCCGCGCCGGTGATGGGGTTCGCCGCAAACCGCCCGCGGGGCTGATGACTCCTGTTTCATTCCGTCAGACTCGGAGGAACAGGCGTGCCTATCACCCGACCTTGCCGAACGAACCGCGCGGCGCGCGCCGCTGCCGTTCCCCTCCCCAGCCATTCAAATGCATCGCCACGACAGAAAGGCAGTTCATGATCAAGACGCTTGCGTCAATCGCCGTGTTCGGCTCGCTCGGCTGCTGGGCGCGCTACGGCCAGACGATTTTCATGCAGGGGCTTTTCGGCCGCGGCTTCCCCGTCGCCGTTCTCAGCATCAACGTGCTCGGTTCGTTTGCGATCGGGTTTCTCTTCGTCCTGACCGCCGAGCGCGTCGCCATCGATCCGGCGCTGCGCACCGGTATCCTGACGGGGTTTCTCGGCGGTTATACCACGTTCTCGACCTTCGAGCTTGAATCCCTCATGCTGGTCGAGAACGGCGAGATCGCGAGAGCGGGGCTCTATGTGCTGCTGTCGGTCGTGCTCGGGTTCATCGGCGCCTTTCTTGGCGTCTATCTGGCAAGGAATGTCTGAGATGGAAGAACAGGCCACACTGGTGCGCATCGCCCTCGACGAATCCGACCACGGGCGGCGGCGGCATCTGATGCAGACCATCCTGGAGCGGCTGCGCGACGATTTCACGCTCGACGGGGTTTCGGTGTTCCGCGGCATCGCCGGAATGAACGGGCAGCGGATCATCCATGCCGCCGACCTGATGCATTTCGATGTCGACCTACCGCTGATGATCGAATTCTGCTGCGCGCCGGAGACTGCCCGCGCGGCGGCGGCGGCACTGATCGATCTGGTGCCGGAAGGGCATGTGATTTCCTGGCCGGTCACCCGGCATCTGCCGGGATAACAAGGCGCAGCAGCGCCGGCAGGGCGAACAGCACCAGCGGAAACGCCACCGCGAACCCCGAGATCACCGCGATGGCGAGCGGCTGCTGCATGCCGCTGCCCTGGCCGATGCCGAGTGCCAGCGGCAGCAGCGTCAGGATCGCGGCCAGCGTGGTCATCGCGATCGGCCGCAGCCGGTTGCGGCTCGCCGCGACCAGCGCCTCATGCCGCCCCTGGTGCGCGGCGAGGCTCTGGAATTCCGAGACGTAGAAAATCGCCATCTCGGTCGCGAGCCCGACGATCATCGTCATCCCCATCAGCGCGGTGATGTTGAGCGCCACACCCGAGAGATCGAGCCCGATGAACACCGCGAGGCTTGAGAGCAGCGCGGTGACGACGATGGCCCCGGCGATGACGAAGCTGCGGTAGAGGAACAGCAGCAACACGAATTCCGCCAGCACGGCGGCGACGAACACGCGGGCAAGGCCGATGAACGCCTTCTGCTGCTGCCGGTAGAGCCCGCCGAGCCGGTAGCTCATGCCCACCGGCAGCAGGCCCGGCCGCGCCAGCACCCGGCGCACTGCGGCAATCGCCGTCGAGATGCCGCCGCCGCTGATCCTCCCCGTCACCGCGACGATCTGGCGCAGATTGTCGCGGGCGATCTCCGGCCGGCCCGACACCGTGTTCAGCGTCGCGATCGCCCCGAGCGGCACCAGCGCGCCCGAGGGCGCGGCCAGCGGCAGGCGCAGCAGGTCGCCGGTCTGCGCGAAGGCGTCGCGCGGCAGTTCGAGCCGCACGCCGGTAAACCGATCCTGACCCGGCAGCGCGGTGACCACGCTGCCGCGCAGCGCCGTCGTCACCTGCCGCTCCACGGCGAGGGGATCGAAGCCGAACATCGCCGCCTTCGCCGGATCGACATGGATGTCGATCGTATCGCCGGCGATCACCACCCCGTCCTGCACGCCCACCACGCCCGGAATCTGCCCGATCGCCGCTGCCACCGTCTTCGCCGTGGCGTCCAGCCGCGCCGGGTCGCCATGCAGCTCGATCTCGATCGGCTCCGGCTGGCTCACGAGATCGCCCAGCAGGTCGGACATCAGCTGCGATTCGTCGAAATCAATGCCCGGTACGCGGTCGATGATGCGCCGGCGGATCCGGTCCATCACCGTCCAGATCGGCGCCCGCTGCCCGAGGGGGCGGAGTTGAACGAAAATGTCGCCCTGATACGGCTCGTTCAGGTCGCCGCCGAGCCCGGCGCCGAGCCGGGTCGACCATGTCGCCACCGCCGGGTCGGCGCGCAGGATATCGCCCACCTGCCGGACCTCGCGTGCCCCTCGGCCAGCGAGGTGCCGGGCCGCGCCTGATAGTTGATCACGAACCCGCCCTCGTCCATCCGCGGCATGAAGCCGGTCGGCACCACCGAATAGGCATAGGCGCCGGCCAGCGCGAAGGGAATGAGCGCCACCAGCAGCCAGGCCGGCCGCGCCACCACGCGGTCGAGCAAGCGCCCATGCACGCGCGCCAGCAGCGACTCCTGCGCCCCGCCGCCGGCGACCGGATCGTGCCACTTGTCGAAATCGATCAGCCAGCGCGCCAGCACAGGCACCGCGAAGGCCGAGAACAGCCAGGAGGCGATCAGCGTGGAGGCCATGGTGATGGACAGCGCCTTGAAGAAGGCGCCGGTCACGCCCGAGAGAAAGGCAAGCGGGACAAACACGATCAGTGTCGCCAGCGAGGAACCGGCGAGCGGCGCGAGGAATTCCTCGGCCGCCGCCAGCACCGCGCCGCGCGCCGCGATCCCGCCCGCGCGCCCGGCCCGCCGCGCGACGTGCTCGATCATCACGATCGCATCGTCGATCACCAGCCCCACCGCGGCGGCGAGCCCGCCCAGCGTCATGATGTTGAAGCTCATGCCCAGCAGCGTGAGGATCAGCACCGCGGTCGCCATCGAGGCCGGCAGCACCAGCAGCGCGATCAGCGTGACGCGCCAGCTCCGCAGGAAGCCGATCAGCACCAGCCCGGCCAGCACCACGCCGATCGCGATCGCATCGCGCACCGAGCCGGCGGCGGCGGTCACCAGCGTGCTCTGGTCGTACCATTTCACCAGCCGCACGCCCGCCGGCAGCCGTTTTTCATAGGCCGCCAGTGTCCGGCGCACCGCCGCGTCCACCTGCACGGCGTTGCCGCTGGGCTGCTGGAACACCTGCAACGTCACCGCGCGGTGGCTGTTCTCGCTCACCCGGTCATAACGCGGCACCCGGCCCATCTCGACCCGCGCCACCTGGCCGAGCCGCACCACCCCGTCCGACCCGCCGCCGACCACGATGCGCCGCACCTGCGCCATGGTCCGCAGCGTGTTCTGCTGCACCACCAGATAGAGACTGTCGTGATCGGTGAGCCGGCCGACCGAGGCGAGCACGTTCGCCCGCGACACCGCCTGCTCGACGCTCGTCAGCGTCACATGCATCGCCGCGAGCTTCGCCGGATCGACGATAACGTGCACTTCCGGCGTGTCGCCGCCCTGCACGCCGATCTTGGCCACACCCGGAATCCGTTCGAGCACCGGCAAGATGTGATATTGCGCGATCGTTCGCAGTTCCGCCTCGGAAATGCTGTGCGAGATCAGCGCATAGGCGATGATGGGAAACACGGTCGGGTCCATCCGCCGCACCACGTAGCGCGTGCCCTTCGGCAGGTCGGGTAGGCGCTGCGCCAGTGCTGCGTCGACCTCCAGCGTCGCCGCCCGCATGTTGGTGCCCCAGTCGAAATCGATGAACGCCTGCATCGACCCGCGCGAGGTGGTCGAGCGCACCCCGCGCACGCCGGGCAGCGCCCGCAACGCCTGCTCGACCGGCTGGGTCACCTGCAGCATCATCTGATGCGCCGGCCGCGCCCCTGAATCGATGTTGATCCGCACCCGCGGGAACGAGGTGCGCGGAAACAGCCCCACCGGCAGCGACAGCGCGCCGACCGCCCCGGCCAGCGCCAGGCTCGCCATCAGGAACAGGATCGCCTTCTGCTGGCGGCCGAGGAAGCCGGCGAAACTCGGTATCAATATCCCTGCTCCGCCTGCACGCGCACGGCGATTCCCGGTTTCAGCTGGGCATTGCCCGCGACCACGACCGGCAGCGCCGGATCAACAGGCCCGGCGACGATACTCTCGCCATGCGCGCTCGCCAGCACGTGGACGATCACCCGCACCGCATGGCCGGCCCTGACCTGCCAGATCACGTCGCGCCCCTCCGCCGGCAGCGCCGCGTCGCGCGGCACGAGCACACCGCGCACCGTGCCGGTATCGATGCGCGCGCGGACCATGGCGCCGATCAGCGCCGGCGCGCCGCCGAGCCCGACCGTCGCATTGACCAGCCCCGTCCGCGGATCGACCTCGCCGGACACCGTCTTGATCCGCCCGCGCAGCGCAGCGCCGCCAAACACATCCACCGAAGCTGGCTGTCCCGCGGCAAGGCGCCCGGCCTCGGTCGGATCGACGCCGACCACCGCGACCAGCCCCGCCCGCCGCACCACGGTCGCGATCGCCGTCCCTGGCGGTAACGTGGCACCTGGCGCGGCGGCAATCGCGGTGACAATGCCTGCGAACGGCGCCTCGATCGTCGCCGCAGCCCGGTCCGCCCCCTCGCGCTTCAGCGCGTCGAGCGTCGCCAGCGCGGTTCGCGCCGCCTGTTCCGACTGCGCCAGCTGGGTCCGTGTCGCGAGGTGCCGGGCCAGCAGCGCGCGCGTATGGGCGAGCACCCGCAGCGCCCCATCCCGCGCCGCGACGGCCTGCGCATAGGCGGCACGCGTCGCCGGCGCGGCGGCGATCCGGGCGATCACCTGCCCCTTGCGGACAGCCATGCCCGGCCGCGCCTCCACCGCCGTCACAACCGCTTCGTAAAAGGTCGTGAGCGTCCGTGCCGCTCCCATCCCCGGCGCGATCCGCCCATAGGCGGTGATCGTGCGCTCGAGCGCGCCCCTCGTTACCGGAATGGTGGTGACCAGCACGCTCGGCCCGGCGGCCAGGGCGGCGTTTCCCGCAAACCAAGCAACGGCCACCACCACCCCGGCAAGGCGCCGCGCGTCAGAGCAAAAAAATCGTGTCATCGCATCAGTCCTTGCCGGAAGCGGAGAGGGAGCGGATCGTCGGCAGCCCGGCGCCGAGCAGCGTGCGCAGCGACACCCGCCCGGCCGCGATCCGGCCCCGGAGGTCGATCGCCTCGGCCTGCCGGTTGGCCGCCGCGTCGATCAGGTCGGCCTCGGCGCGGGCGTCGATCAGCCCCGCCGCAAAGGCGCCTCGCGCCGCCGCCGCATCGCGCCGGGCGATCGCGGCGCGCCGCGCCGCCCGGCGATATTCCGCGCGAAGCAGGGTCAGCGCCTGTTGCGCCGCCTCGGCCTGCCCGGCCGCCCGATCGAGTGCGGCACGGAAGGCGGCCTTGAGCTGCCGGCGCGAGGCCCGCGCCACCGCGATGGCGCCGCGATGGCCATCGAACAGCGGCAGGTCGAGCGTGATCGTCGGCCCCAGGCTGGCCACCCTCGTGGTGTCGGTCCCGCCATTCACCGCGAGCGAGACCAGTGGAAACTGTGCGCGGAGTGCGGCGCGCAGATCGGCATTCGCCGCCCGATAGCCATAGCGCAGGGCGATCAGGTCGGGCCGCCGCCGGGCGAGGCTGCCGACCAGTGCGGCCACCCGCCGCGTCGGCAGCCCGGCGATGTCGGGCGAAGCGACCGGCAGCGCCGCGCCGGGCGCGAGGCCGAGCAACGCGGCAAGGGCGGCGTGATCGGCCTGCTCCCGCCGCGCGATGGCATCCCGCGCCGTCTCGATCCCGGCAAGGCTCGCCGCCGCCGCCGCCCCCGCGCCGAGGGCAAGATCGCCCTGCCGGATCGCCGCGCGCGACGCCCGATCGAGCCCGGCCAGCGCGCCGCGCGCCCGGTCCAGCGCGGCCAGCCGCCGCCGCTCGCCCCAGAGGCCGATCGCCAGCGTCTCCGCCTTCGCCGCCACCTGCCATTCCTGCCACTCGAATTGCGCCGCCGCCGCCGCCGTCCGCGCCCGGGCGGCGGACAGGCGCGGGCCGCGCGTGGCCAGCGCCGCAATATCCTGGGCGATGCCACCCGAGATCGACGGCGCGACCGCCGGCCCGCCGAGCAGGGCCGCGAACCCGCCGCTCACCTGCGGATCGGGCAGCAGACCGGCGGCGAACTGCCGGGCGGACGCCAGCCGCACCCCCGCCCGCCCGGCGGCCAACGCCGGATCGTTCAGCACGGCGAGCGCCGCATAGGCGCCGGGTGTCAGCGCGCCGCGCGCCGCAATCCTCCCGCCGCCCGGCAGCGTGCGGTCGAGTGCCGTGAGCGACACGGCGGCGGATGGGCGCAGCGCGAGCGGCGCGGGATGAAAACGGGCGCAGGCCGACAGGCCGAGCATCACGGCAAGCCCGGTGAGGCGGCGGAGGAACGCGAGGGGAGAGCGGATCACGCCCGGCTGGATGGCGGAGGGCTGCTGCCCCGCAGCTTACGCGGAGTTTGTGATTCGGTAATGTTTCCCGCCGTCGCTTGACCAGCGCGCCGCGACCATGATTCTCACGCATCGTGAATGACCGGACCGATGCGATGACGCGACCCAGCCTGGACATCCTGCTGGTCGAGGACGACGAGCTGACCGCCAATCTTGTGCGCGCCGCGCTCGGCGCCGAGGGGCATCTCGTCGCCGTCGCCGCCGATGGCCGGGCCGGCCTGCTGCGCGCCGCCGCCGGTCATGAGGGCCGGGCTTGGGACCTGCTGATCGTCGACCGCATGCTCCCTGGCCTCGACGGTCTCGCCCTGGTCCGCACCCTGCGCGGCGCCGGCCTGACGATGCCGGCGCTGTTCCTCACCGCCCTCGGCGGCATCGACGACCGGGTCGAGGGCCTGCGTGCCGGCGGCGACGACTACCTCGTCAAGCCCTTCGCCGCCGCCGAACTCGCCGCCCGCGTCGCCGCCCTGGCCCGGCGCGGCGAGATGCGCCCCTCCGGGCCGGTGCTCCGGGTCGACGATCTCGAACTCGACCGGCTCACCCGCGCCGTCACCCGCGCCGGCCGGCGCATCGACCTGAAGCCCCGCGAATACGAGGTGCTGGAATACCTGATGCGCCATGCCGGGCGCGTGGTGACGCGGACGATGCTGCTCGAGGATGTCTGGAACTTCCATTTCGACCCGCGCACCAGCGTGGTGGAGTCGCATGTCTCCCGCCTGCGCGCCAAACTCGGCGCCGGGCGCGAACTGCTGCACACCGTGCGCGGCGCCGGATACCGCATCGGCGACCCCGCATGACCCGGCGCTGGCTGGCACCCGGCCACCCCGCGATCCTGCGCACCTCCGGCGTCCGCCTCGCCGCCCTCGGCGCCGCGGTGGCGGCGATGGGGGCCGTCATCGTCTTCGTCGTCATCTATTACGGCACCCTCGGCTCCCTGCGGCAGACGCTCGATGCCTCGGTCACCAACGAGATCGGCGAGATCCTGCCGCAGGGAACGGCAACGCCGTCGGCGGAGGCGGCCGGCGCCATCCGCGCCGCCCTCGCGGAGAAGCCGTTCCGCATCTTCTACGCGCTGGCCGGGCCGAACGGCGCCGCCCTTGCGGGCAATCTGCGCCTCCCGCTGCCCGCGCCCGGCTGGCACACGCTGGACGCGCCTCATGCCGGCGGCTTCGCCCCAGGCGTGACGGAGCTGCGCGTGCTCGTGATCCGCCTGCGCGATGGCGCGTCGCTGCTCGTCGGCGTCGACGGCACGATGATCCATCGGCTGAACGCTCTGATCCGCCGCAGCTTCCTGATCGGCTTCGGCCTCACCCTCAGCCTCGGCCTCGTCGCCGGCATCGGCTTCGGCCGCAAGGCCCTCGCGCGGGTGAACGCGGTGAGCCTCGCCAGCCGCGAGATCATGGCCGGCGACCTGTCCCGCCGCATCCCGCTTGCCGGCACCGGCGACGAGTTCGACCGCCTGGCCGAAACCGTGAACGCGATGCTCGACCGCATGCAGCACCTGATGGAAAATCTCGGCGCCGTCGGCAACGACATCGCCCACGATCTCCGCTCGCCGCTGGCCCGGCTGCGCGAAACCCTCGAACTCGCGCAGCGCGACCCCGACCCGGCAGCGGCCGGGGACGCCATCGCCGAGGCGATCGCGCAGGTCGACGGCGCGCTGGCGCTCTGCGGCGCCATTCTCCGCCTCGCCCAGATCGAAACCGGCGCCCGCCGCGCCTCGTTTTCCGACATCGACCTGAGCGACCTGCTGGACCGGCTGGTCGAGACCTACGAGACCGTGGCGGAGGAGGCGGGCCACAATCTCGTCGCTCATGTTCCTCGAAGCCTTTCCATCCGTGGCGATGCACAGCTCCTCAACCAGATGTTCGCCAATCTGATCGAGAACGCGATGACCCATGCGGGCGAGGCGGCGCGCATCGCCCTCGTCGCCGTCGCCGCGGCGGCCGGCGTGGTTGTCCGCCTGGAGGATGACGGGCCCGGCATCGCGCCGGAGCAACGAGGGGCCGCGCTGCGCCGCTTCGGCCGGCTCGACCCGGCGCGCCACCGGCCCGGCTACGGCCTCGGCCTGCCGCTCTCCGCCGCCATCGCCGAGCTGCACGACGCCGCCTTCACGCTCGATGCCGCCGCACCCGGCGCCGATCGCCCGGGCCTCGCCGTCACCCTGGTCTTTCCGGCGGGCGATGCCTCCAGACCTGGGTAACGATGACGTCGAGCAGCGGGCGGCCCACTCACGACCGGGATTTGCAGTGCACCGCTCCGTTGCGCGCGGTGCCGCGAACCCGGCGCCGATAACGCTGGATGCGCGTCAGCAGGTGCCGTAACTCGGGGCCGATCTGTTCCAGCTCGTCGAGATGCGTTTGCGACAGCGCGGCGAGCCGCGCTTCTCCGCTTTCGGTCAACGCCAGCCGCACCCGCCGCCCGTCCTCGGGATCGGTCGCCCGCATGACGAAACCGGCGGCCACCAGCCGATCGACCAGTTCCACCGCGCTGTTGTGCTGCAGGATCAGGAACGCCGCCAGGTCGGACACGCTGGCGCTCCCCCGGTCCTGCATGGCGCGGATGCCGAGCAGCGCCTGATGCTGGCGCGGCGTCAGCCCGTCGCGCCGGGCGGCGGCCTCGCTGAAGGCGATGAATTTCCGCAGGGCAAAGCGGAACGAGGCCAGCATTTCGTAGTCCTCGTCGGTCAACCGCGCATCGGCCATGCTGTCTCCTTTTTCCGGCTGGTTGCCGTTGTATATCGTATTGCGATATATGACCAGCTCTTCCCCGACTCGGAGTCCGCCATCGATGTCATCTTCGCCCCATCTGCCACCGCCCGTTCGCCTTGGCGATTTCACGACCGATCGCGGGATCTTCCGGCTGATCGGGTTCGGCGCCTGCGCCGGCCTGTTCGGCGTCGTCGCCGGCTGGACTCTGCTGCGCATGATCGGGCTAATCAACGATCTCGTTTACTACGGCGTCTGGTCGACACGGATGCTGGCGCCGGGTGGCGCACAGGCGGGCGGCCATCCGGGGCTCTGGACGATCCTCGTTCCCGCCGGCGGCGCCGTGCTGATCGGGCTGATGGCCCGCTACGGCTCGGAGAAGATCCGCGGCCACGGCATTCCCGAGGCGATCGAGGCGATTCTGCTCGGCGGCGCCCGGCTCGACCTGCTTGTGGCGATCCTCAAGCCGATCTCCTCGGCGATCTCGATCGGCACCGGCGGCCCGTTCGGCGCCGAGGGGCCGATCATCATGACCGGCGGCGCCGCCGCCTCGCTGATGGCGCAGTGCTTCACCCTGACCGACGCCGAGCGCAAGACCTTGCTCGTCGCCGGCGCCTGCGCGGGCATGACGGCCGTGTTCGGCACCCCGGTCGCGGCCATCCTGCTCGCGGTCGAGCTCCTGCTGTTCGAACTGAAGCCGCGCAGCATCATCCCGGTCGGCACCGCCTGCATCACCGCCGCGATCCTGCGCCGCTTCTGCATGACGCCGGCGCCGCTGTTTCCTTATGCCGGCGGCGTGATCGTCGATCCGCTGCACGCCCTCGGCTGGCTCGGCCTCGGCCTTGCCGCCGGCTTCGGCTCCGCCCTGCTCACCGTGCTCGTCTATGCCGCCGAGGACGGTTTCAACAAACTCCCGGTCCATTGGATGTGGTGGCCGGCACTGGGCGGCCTCGTCGTCGGCATCGGCGGCATGGCCGACCCCGCGGCGCTCGGCGTCGGCTACCCCGACATCGCGCGCCTGCTCGCCGGCGCGCTCGCCGGCGGGGCCGCGATCCGTCTCGTCCTGGTCAAGGGCGTGATCTGGTCGGTGGCGCTGGGCTCGGGCACCTCGGGCGGCGTGCTGGCGCCGCTGCTGATCATTGGCGGCGCGCTCGGCGCGGTCCTCGCCCCCGTCATGCCGCACGCCGCCCCCGGCTTCTGGGCGGTGCTCGGCATGGCGGCGATGATGGGCGGCACGATGCGCGCCCCACTGACCTCGACGCTGTTCGCCGTCGAACTCACTGGCAATCATCTCATCCTCCTGCCGGTGCTCACCGCCAGCATGGCCAGCATGGCGGTAACCGTCCTGCTGATGAAACGTTCGATCCTCACCGAGAAGATCGCCCGCCGCGGCCATCACCTCACCCGCGAATACAGCATCGACCCGCTGGCCGTGACCCGCATCCGCGACATCATGGCAACCAGGGTGGACACGCTGGGCGCCGACCTGCCGATTGGGGCGGCGATCGAGCGCTTCCTCTCGCACGCGGCGGCGCACCGCGCCTTTCCGGTGACCGAGCCTGACGGGGTGGTGCTCGGCCTCGTCTCCCGCGCCGACATCCTCGACTGGATCGGCGACGAGGTGCGGCGCGACCTGCCGTTGCGCGCGATGATCGCCGGACGCAAGGTGGTCACCGCCGCGCCCGACGAGATGGCCGATGCCATCGCGGTGCGGATGCTCACCCGGAACGCCCCGCGCATTCCCGTGGTCGACACGGATGGCCGCCTCCTCGGCCTCGTCTCCCGCGCCGACCTGCTGCGCGTCCACCAGCGCGTCATGCTCGCCGAAACCCGCCGCGAACGCTTTTTCTCCTTCCGCCGCCGCGCCGGCGCGAAGGAAGCCGGAAAGCCCGAGCCGCTCGCCGTGCCATGAGGCGCACGCCGGATTGGCGCGCCGCCCCCGACCCCGGCATAACGGCGGCGGACCATGAGGCCGGCCCCTCGACTCCGGCGGGAGCAAAGACATGCTGATCCTGAACCCCGATCCCGCCCACCGCGCGCCGCTCGACGCCGCCGATGCGGCACTGCTCGGCGCGGACGCGGCCGATGAACTCGCCCGCTACCTCGCCCACCGCCCCGATCACCGCCCGACGCCGCTCATCGCCCTGCCTTGCCTCGCAGCCCGGCTCGGCGTCGCGGCCCTCCACCTGAAGGACGAATCGCCCCGCTTCGGTCTCGGCAGTTTCAAGGCGCTGGGCGGCGCCTATGCCGTGGTCCGCCTCGTGCTGGAGGAAGCCGCCCGCCGCCTCGGCCGCCCCGTCGGCTACGATGAAATGACCGCGCCGGAGATCCGCCGCATCGCCGCCGCCATGACCTTCGCCTGCGCGACCGACGGCAATCACGGCCGCTCGGTGGCGCAGGGCGCGGCGATGCTGGGCGGCCGCTGCGCGATCCTGGTGCATGAGGGCGTCAGCCCGGCGCGGGTGGCGGCGATCGCCGGCCTCGGCGCCGAGATCATCCGCGTCGACGGCACCTATGACGACTCGGTGGCAGAGGCCGCCCGCCTGACCGCCGCCCGCGGCTGGACGCTCGTCTCCGACACGTCGTGGCCGGGCTACGAGCGGATTCCGGGCCTCGTCATGCAGGGCTATGTCGCGATGGTGGACGAGGCGCTCGCCGCCATGCCGGCCCCGCCCACCCATGTCTTCATCCAGGCCGGCGTCGGCGGCCTCGCCGCGGCGGTCGCCGGCCATCTCGCCGTGCGCTTCGGCGCGCTCCGGCCGACACTGGTCGTCGTCGAGCCCGACCGCGCCGCCTGCGTGCTGGCGGCGGCGCGCGCCGGACGCCCTGTCCGCATCGCCGCCGGCGCGCCGACGGTGATGGCCATGCTCGAATGCTACGAAACCTCGCTGCTCGCCTGGCGCATCCTCGCCCGCGCCGCCGACGCCTTCATGACGGTGAGCGAGGACGACGCCGTCGCGGCGATGAACCGCCTCGCCCGGCCCGAGTCCGGCGACGCGGCGGTGGTGGCCGGCGAAAGCGGCGGTGCCGGTCTCGCCGGCCTGCTCCGCGTCGCCGCCGATGCCGGGGCACGGCAGACGCTCGGCTGCGGCGCGGATGCGCGGGTCCTCGTCTTCAACACCGAAGGCGCGACCGACACGGCGCGGTACCGCGACCTCGTTGGCCTCGACCCGGCGCTGGTAGCCGGCGCCGAGTCAGCGCCGGATCAGTAATAACCCTTCTTGATCAGCGGCTCGATCTTGTCGAGCAGCGCCTTGTCGTCGGTGCCGGCGGCGGTGTTGACGTTCATGCCCTCGAGGTCGAACCGCCTGGTGAGCACGCATTGCACCACCGGCAGGAAGCCCTGCAGGTAGAGCTGCTGGTTCAGTGTCGCCGCGATATAGCCGCTTTTCACCCCGGCGATGGTGGTCGGCGCGAGATCGATGCCGCCCACGGTGATCTCCCCAGGCTTCTTGCCGGCCTCCTGCAGCGCCTTCGGAATGAACGAGGTCACCAGCCCCTGCTGCGTGCCGATCGCCTTGAGCTTCGGATGTCGCTCGATGAAGGCGACGAGGATCGGCACCGACAGCGCGGGGTCGGCGTTGACGGCGTCAGAGATGTTGAGCTTGAAGACCTTGAGGCCCGCTGCCTTCAGCCCCTTCACCACGCCCTCGGCGGACTGGCCGCGGATGCCCTCGGCGAAGACGCCATAGACCAGCGCTTCGTCGCCCGGCTTCAGGTGCCCGGCCTTGACCATCGCCGCCGCGGTGGTCTCCCCACCCTGCACAAGAAAGGTGCCGACATAGCCGAATCCGTTGGCCCGGTATTGCGCCTCCAGCTTGGGCAGCGGCACGTTACCGGCGGTGACCACCATGCCCTGGGCCTCGGCCTTGCTCACCAGCGGGGCGAAGGCGGCATTGCCCGGATGGCCCATGATCTCGGCGCATTGCGGGCCGGCGGCTATGGCCTGGCGGAACTGCTCGATCATCTTTTCCGGCTGCCAGTTGGAATATTGCGCGATCAGCCGCACGCCGAGCGCCTTGGCCGCCGCCTTGGCGCCGAGTTCGCGCGGCAGGGTCGAGGCGTCGCCGGGGCTGCCGCCCATCTGGAAATACATGGTCAGCCCGGTGCCGAGCTTGTGCGGAGCCGCGGCGGCCGTGCCGCATACCAGTGCCGCCGCGATGGTGACCGCCGATGCGAAGGACGTCCTGAGTCTCATCTCGTCTCTCCCTGTATTTGCCTTGAGAGGCCCGTCATACCGGCGGGCTTCACTCGCGTTGCATCAGTCTCCGCTGCAGAGCCTTCACCCTCGCCGGGTCGCCGAGACCGGTGTGCAGCACCACCGCGGCGACGAACACGAGGCCGACGATCACCTCGACCCAGAACCCCGAAACCCCGGTCGCGACGATCCCGGCATCCAGCATGCCGATGATCATGGCGCCGAAGAAACTGCCGACCACGGTGGCCGATCCGCCGAACACCGAGGAACCGCCGATGAACACGGCGGCGAGCGCCGAGAGCAGCAGCCCCTGGCCCTGTGTCGAGAAATAGCTGAGATTGGCGACCGTCATCAGGAAGCTCGCGAAGCCGGCGAGCGCGCCCATCAGGGTGAACAGCCTGACCCGTTCGCGGACCGTGTTGATTCCGACCACCCGGGCCACCTCGCGCGAGTCGCCGATGAACAGCAGGTGCTCGCCGAAGCGGTGCCGGTTCAGGATCGCCCAGATCAGCACCGCGACGGCCACCGCCCACAACGCCTCCACCGGCACGCCGAGCAGCGTTCCCGAGAAGACCCGCGCGATCACCGTTCCGGTCAGATCGTTCAGCGCGTAGGACAGGCCGCCCGAGAGCACGGTCGCCACCCCCGTCCAGAAGAACGACGTGCCGATGGTGATGATGATCGAGGGAATCCCGAGTGCGGCGACCAGCCAGCCATTGATCACCCCCACCAGCGCGCCGCCGCCGAGTGCTGCGGCCAGGCCGAGCCACGGCAGGTGCAGCTTGTCGGCGCAGAACGCGAACAGGAAGCCCGACAGCGCGATGACCGCCGGGAACGACAGATCGATCTCCCCGGCCGCGACCACGAGTGTGAGGCCGAGCGAGAGCACCAGCATCGGCGGAATCGTGACGAGGAAGGAATTGTAGATCGGCCAGCGGAGAAACACCTCCGGCGCGAAGCCGATATAGACGCCGATCAGCGCGAAGAACACGACGATGATCGGTACCGCGCCGAGATGCGCGAACCAGCGCGGGGAGGATTTCGACGCCACCGGACGTCCCGGGCTCACGTCGCTGCCGCTCATGCGTGGCCTCCTGTTGCCGGCGTGCCGTGTTGCAGCTCGATCAGGAACCGGGTGAGATCCTCGAGGGTCATCTCCCCGGGCCTGATATTCGCGACGATCCGGCCGCGGTCGAGCACCACCAGCCGGTCCGCCAGCGCGTGAACATGCGCGAGATTGTGCTCGATATAGATCGCCGCGCGCCCCGAGCGCTTGATGGAGCGAACGAAGTCCAGCACCTTCTGCACCTCGCTGATGGCGAGTGCGGTGGTCGGCTCGTCGAGGATGATCAAGTCGGAATCGAAATGCATCGCCCGGCCGATCGCAATCCCCTGCCGCTCGCCGCCCGACAGCTTGGCTACGGTGGAATCCGCGTCGATGCCGACGCCGCGGAACCCGAGCTGGCGCTGCAGGATCTCGTTGGCGATGCGCCGCTGCTCGCGCACGTTGATGAAGCCGAAGCGGTTGACGATCTGCCGGCCGACGAAGAAGTTCCGCCACAACGGCTGCTTCTCGCCGAGCGATTTCTCCTGATACACCGTCTCGAATTTCAGCGAATGCGCGCGCCGGACCGAGTAATTATACAGGTCCACCGGCTCGTCGCGAATATAGAGCCGACCCGAACTCGGCCGCACCACGCCTGTCAGCGCCTTGATCAGCGTGGACTTGCCAGCCCCGTTGTCGCCGATCAGGCCGACAATCTCGTTGCGCCCGATCGCCAGGTCAATATTGTCGAGGGCGCGAACCTTGCCGAATTCGACACAGAGCTTCTCGGCGCGGACAATGTCGGACCAGTCGCTGTGCAGTGCCGCATGTCCCTCCGGCGTGCCGCCGCGGGACTCCGCGATCGGATATCCTGGTGAGCCCATCGTTCGGCTTCCATTTTGACGTTTCCTTCCGTTCATTATTGATGAAAGACAGATCGAGTCAATCAATGTATCAGTCCCCGAGTACAATTTTCCGTGCGCAGGTAAATCGGCTTCCCCGCATCCTCGGCTTGCCCGCGCCGCCGCCGCCTGATTTAACAATCCCAAACAGGGGAGACCGACCATGAACGACATGCCGCCGGGAATCACGAAGGCCGACGAGGGGATCGACGGTGTGGTCTGGAACGTCCTCGGCCAGACCTACACGCTGAAGCAGGACTCCGACCCTTCGATGGCCTGGCACGCGATCTTCCCGCCCGGCACCTTCGTCCCCCCGCATGTCCACCCGACGCAGGACGAATTCATCTACATGCTGGAGGGAAAATTCGATCTCTGGCTCGACGGTCATGACCTCGCGGCCGGCCCCGGCGACCTGATCCGCATGCCGATGAACAAGCCGCACGGCATCTTCAACCGCTCCGACACCGACGTGAAATGCCTCTTCTGGGTCGCCCCGGCCCGCTCGCTGCGCGCCCTGTTCGAGCGCATCCATAACCTCGCCGACCCCGCCGAGGTCGTCCGCATCGCCGCCGAGCACGAAGTCCATTTCCTGCCGCCGGGCTGAGCCCGCCATGCGCGTGCTCATCGCCGGCGGCGGCATCGGCGGGCTCACCCTCGCTCTCATGCTGCACCGACGTGGCATCGAGTGCCTCATGCTAGAGGCCGCGCCGGAAATCCGCCCGCTCGGCGTCGGCATCAATATCCTGCCGCACGCCGTCCGCGAACTCGCCTCCCTCGGCCTGCTGCCGCGCTCGACGAAATCGGCCTGCGCACCCGCGCGCTCTCCTACCTCAACCATCGCGGCCAGGTGATCTGGACCGAGACGCGCGGCCTGCACGCCGGCCACGACGCGCCGCAATTCTCCATCCATCGCGGCCGGCTGCAGCACATGCTCTGGCGCGCCGCGCGCGAGCGCCTGGGGGAGGAGGCCCTGCGCCCGGATGCGCGGGTCGTCGCCGCCACCGAGGCGGACGACGCGGTGCGGGTCACGCTCGCCAGCGCCGCCGGTGCTCGCGAGACGATCGCGGGCGACGCGCTGATCGGCGCCGACGGCATCCATTCCACCCTGCGCCCGCTGCTGCTCGGCGCCGACCCGCCGATGCGCTGGAACGGCATCCAGATGTGGCGCGGCGCGCTCGACTGGCCGGCCTTCGGCAGCGGCGACGAAATGATCATCGCCGGCAACGCCACCGCCAAGCTCGTCTTCTACCCGATCGGCCGGCCCGCCGCCGACACCAGCACGCGGCTGACCAACTGGGTGGTCTATGCCCGCACCGGCGCCGAGGGCATGCCGCCGCCCGCGCGCGAAAGCTGGTCGCGCCGCGGCACATGGGAAGAATTCGCCCCGCTGGTCGCTGGCTTCGCGCTGCCCTTCGTCGATATCGAGCGCCTCGCCCGCGAAACGCGCGAAATCTTCCTCTACCCGATGTGCGACCGCGATCCGCTGGAGCGCTGGACGCGCGGGCGCATCACTTTGCTCGGCGACGCCGCGCACGCGATGTATCCGGTCGGCTCGAACGGCGCTTCACAAGCGATCCTCGACGCCCGCTGCCTCGCCGACCGTCTGGCCGAAAGCGCCGACACCCCCGCCGCACTCGCCGCCTACGAGGCCGAGCGCCGCCCCGCGACCGCCGCCGTCGTGCGCTCGAACCGCGTCGGCGGCCCCGAGCGCGTCATCGACCTCGTCGCCGCCCGCGCCCCCGACGGCTTCGCCCGCATCGACGAGGTCGCCCGCCCCGACGAGCTGGAGGCCATCGTCCGCGGCTACGCGACCCTCGCCGGCTTCGCGGCGCCGCAACCTGCGAGCGGCGCGCCATGACCGGCCCGTCCGACCCCGTCTTCCAGTATCTCGCCGGGCAGATGCGCCCCGGCCATCCGGCGCTGATCGAGGCCTTCCTGCGCGAGGGCGACGCCGCCATCGCCGCCCGCGCGCCGCGGCTCGACATCCCCTACGGCCCGCATGAGCGCGAACGCTTCGACCTCTTCGCCGCCCCCGGTGCCGCGGCGACCCTGCTCTACCTGCACGCCGGCTACTGGCAGGGGCGTGACAAGGCGCAGTTCCGCTTCCTCGCGCCGCCCTTCGTCGATGCCGGGTTCAACGTGGCACTGGCGAACTACCCGCTCTGCCCCGATGCCAGCCTCGCCGCGCTGACCGCCTCGGTGCGCCGCGCCGTCCCCGCCGTCCTGAACGCCGCCGGCGGCACCGGCGGCCTCGTCGCCATCGGCCATTCCGCCGGCGCCCATCTCGCCGCCGAACTCGCGCTGACCGACTGGGACGGGCCCAGCCCGGTTACCGCCATCATCGGCCTCAGCGGCGTGTATGATCTCGACCCGCTGCGCGCGACACCGCTGAACGACAGGCTCGGGCTCGACGCCGAAGCCGCCCGCGCCGCCTCGCCGGTGCATCGCGTGAAGCCGCACATGCCGCCGGCGATCTTCGCCGTCGGCGGCGACGAAACCCCCGCCTTCCGGGCGCAGACCGGCGCGATGCACGCGGCCTGGCGCGCCGCCGGCAACATCGCGCACGAGATCGTCGTTCCCGGTGCCGATCATTTTTCTCTCCTGCGCCACCTGGCCGATCCCGCCTCATCGCTCTTCGCCGCCATCGCCCCGCTCGCTGCCCCGCGCGCTTGATTCGCGCGCCTGACCGGCGCGACGCTCATCCATCCCCGCCGCGCAATGATGGAGATCAATGCGCCGTCCGCCGCCCCCTGTCGTCTTTCGGGCCGCACACTTTCGGGGAATGTCCAATGATGAGAGCCGATCTCCTGGCCGAGGCGCCACCCGCCGATGACGGCCGCGCGCCGTGGTCGCACGCCGAATTCGAGGCGAAGCTGCGCGAGGCCGGCAGCGCCTACCACATCCACCATCCGTTCAACGTTATGCTCAACACCGGCAAGGCGACGCCGGAGCAGATCCGCATGTGGGTCGCCAACCGCTTCTATTACCAGATCGCGATCCCGGTGAAGGACGCGGCGATCCTCTCCAACTGCCCCGACCGCGAGATCCGCCGCGGCTGGATCCGCCGCCTCCTCGACCATGACGGATTCGACTACGAACTGCCCGACGGCACCCATCTGCGCGACGAGGGCGGCATCGAGGCCTGGCTCCGCCTCGGCATCGCCGCCGGCCTCCCGCGCGAGGAGATGCTCGACCTGCGCCACCTCCTGCCCGGCGTGCGCTTCGCGGTCGACGCCTATGTCAATTTCGCCCGCCGCGCGCCCTGGCAGGAGGCCGTCTGCTCCTCGCTGACCGAGCTTTTCGCGCCCGACATCCACCGCCAGCGCCTCGCCACCTGGCCCGGCCACTATCCCTGGATCGAGAGCGAGGGCCTCGACTATTTCCGCAACCGCACCAGCCAGGCCCCGCGCGACGTCGTCCACGGCCTGCGGATCACGCTCGCCCATTTCGCGACGCGGCCGATGCAGGAGCGCGCCCTGCAGATCCTCAAGTTCAAGCTGGATATTCTGTGGACGATGAACGACGCGATGGGACGGCACTACGGCGTGAACGCGTGAGCCAGCCGCACGGCGCCGTCACCGGGGAGCGATGCCGCAAGGCTGGTTGCGTCGGTGGGAACCGGAATCTGTCGCGCATTATGAACTTTCACGCGCAAATCAATAATTGAACGGAAAAATTAAATGAGTATAAGGAATTGATCATTTTTGGTCCGGGCTTTCAAATTTCTTTGTGCAAGGCGCTGCACGAGACGCGGGGACGGAGAGGCTATGAGCAGAATTCACTTGATCTCGCGGACGATGCTCGGCGGGCTGGGTATCGCCCTCATGGTTCAGGGAGCTGCAGATGCCGCAACGCCGGAGACCTCCGCGCGGATCCGTGAACTGAACGCAAGACTGGACCACCAGGCAGCTGTGTTGCAGCAACAGAAATCGAGCCTGGTCGCGCAGATGGACGCGATCCGCACGGAACTCGAATCGATCCGGCGTGAGCGTGCCGAACTCGCCGCGTTGAACGGCAGCGCCCCGCCGCCCACGCGCCGCCTGCCTCGCCGGCGTGTTGCGGAAGCCCCGGGCGCGCCCTCAGCGACGGCTGCCGAGCCGGCGCAAACCACGACGGCGCCGCGCGAGACGACGGCCCCGGCCGCCGAGGCCGCCGCCTCGACCCAGCGCGAACAGGCCGACGCCAACCGCAAGGCGCGGACCAACCTGGTGCTGCAAACAAACTCGTCCCTCGCCCAGTCCGGCGGGGTGCTGACGCCGAAGGGGACGCTCGTGATCGAGCCGTCGCTGCAATATTCCTATTACGATACCAATCAGGTGAACGTCAGCGGATTCACCATCGTCCCCGGCATCACCTTCGGCAATATCAACATCAACAAGGTATATGAAAATCTGCTCACCGAGCAGCTCACCCTGCGCTATGGCCTGACCGGGCGGTCGGACGTCTATGTGCGCATCCCTTTCGAGACCGGTTACAACACCACGATCACCTCACCGATCCTGGTCGGCCAGAGCGTGGGGCCGCTGACCGTCTCGGCGCACGCCTTCAACCTTGGCGATATCCAGTTCGGCGGCAGCTACCAGCTCAACCGCGGCTCGGAATCGGTGCCGACCTTCGTCGCCAACCTCAACTTCAAGACGATGACCGGAACAAGCCCGTTCAGCGTGCCGATCTTCACGACCAACTCGCCTCAGGGAATCTACCTTCAAGGGGTGGACAAGCGACTGCCGACCGGCACCGGCTTCTACCAGCTCCAGCCGAGCCTGACGATGCTGTATCCGACGAGTCCGGTCATCCTGTTTGCCAACCTGAAATACGTCTATAATTTCGGCCGTACCGTCAGCATCCAGAACCCCGGCGGCGGCGCGGCGGTGAAGGCGAAGCTGCAACCGGGCAATGGCATCGGCCTGTCCTTCGGCATGGGCTTCTCGCTCAACAACCGCGCCTCGTTCAGCGTCGGCTACGAGGAGGACCAGTATTTCGACGAGCAGCAGAACGGCCAGAGCATCAAGGGCACGGCGTATGACGCGGGCGCCTTCGATTTCGGGCTCGGCTACCAGATCACCCATAATGCCAGCCTCAATGTCGGGGTCAGCATCGGCGTCGGTCCCAACTCGCCTGCCGCACAGATCGTCGTCCGCCTGCCGATCAGCCTGAATATTCTCTGAGCGCCACCCCCGAAACACGCCGGGGAATTTAAGGTCCGGGCGGAGTGAACGGCTCGCTTGACCGTGAGCGGCGAATGGTGTTTGCTCCGCTGGTCTGCTGGCTGGGCCAGTGGACAAGCGGGAGGATAAACGACGTGCCGCAAGGCGCCTTTTCCGTGATCGGGCATCTGCCGGATCTGCGCGACTCCGTCATGCGGCGGACGACGCGCGAGCTGGTTGCCGAAAAGATCGCCGGGCTGATCGCCGCCGGGATCGTCCGGATCGGGGATGCGCTGCCAAGCGAGCGAGATCTTGCCACTTCGTTTCAGGTCAGCCGCGAAACCGTTCGCGGCGGCATCCAGATCCTCGCGGCGCGGGGCGTGATCGAGGTATCGCAAGGCGCACGGACGCGGGTCATCAGCACCGACCTCGGCCTCATGGCGCCCGGCGTGACCGAGACCCGGCGGATCAATGAATACGATATCGAGACCGTTCACGCGGCACGCATGCTGGTCGAGCGCGAAGTGGTCGCCGCCGCGGCGCGGGAAATCAGGCAGGACGATCTCAACTTCTTGCGCCGCTGCCTCGAGACGCAGAAATCGGCGCAGACCGACCCGGTGCGGTTCCTGATTTCCGACCGCGAATTCCACCTCGCGATCTATCGCGCCTGCGGCAATCCCGCGCTCGCCGATTTCGTCAGCGACCTCTACGCCCACATGATGGAGATCCGCCGCCGCGCGGTAGCGCAGGACCAGGCCGTGGCGCGGAGCGTCGCCGATCACGAGGCGATCCTTGATGGGCTGGCGCGGCATGACGAGGCGGCGGTGGTCGCCGCCTTCGACGTGCATCTCGACCGGATCTACCAGACCACCCGCCACGTGATCGAGGGCGGCAGGCCGCCATCCGGCGCAGCAGGCCGGAACGACTGAACCTACAGTCTCAAACAAACAGGAGGAAACCATGACTGACGACATCATCATCCGCGCCAAACCTCGCCTGATCACGAGGCGAACCCTAGGCAAGCTCGCCGCGCCGACAGTCTTCGCCGCGGCGATGGCGCCGGGCCTCGCCTTCGCCAAGGGCAAGCGCCTCGCCTACATCACCCCGGGGCTAGACCTGCCCTACTGGCGCACCCTGTCCAACGGCATCGCCGACGAGGCGAAGAAACACGGCGCCAGCTCGGTCACCTATGACAGCCACAACTCGGCGCAGACCCAGCTGACCAACGCGCAGGACGCGATCGCCAAGAATGTCGACGGCATCATCCTCTCGCCGACCGACACCTCGACCGCGCCCTCCGTTCTCGCCGCCGCCGCCCGCGCGCGCATCCCCGTCGTCATCGCCGATATCGGCACCTCGGGCGGCGAGTATCTCTCCTTCGTCATTTCCGACAACCGCAAGGGCGCCTATGGCATCGGCAAGGTGCTGGCCGCCGAACTCAAGGCGAGCGGACGCAAGCACAACACCGTCGGCCTGGTGACGATCTCGCTCGCCCGCCAGAATGGCAAGGATCGCACCGCCGGCTTCATGCAGGCGATGGACGAAGCCGGGATCAAGCGCGTCGCCCTCTCGCAGATGCAGACCTACACGGCCGATGAAACCTTCAAGTTCGTGCAGGACATGCTGACCGCGCACCCCGAGATGGACGGGCTCTTCGTCGAGACCGACGAGCCGACCATCGGCGCGCTGCGCGCGATCCGCGCCGCCCACCGGCAGAAGACGATGAAGGTCGCCGCGTTCGACGGCATCCCCGAATTCATCAAGATGATCGAGGACGGCACCATCGTCGGCTCCGGCATGCAGCAGCCCTACCTGTTCGGCACCGAATCGGCGAATGCGCTGTTCCAGCATTTCGCAGGCACAACCCCGCCGAAGCGGATCGAGATCCCGATCATCGTGGTGGACAAATCGAATGTCGCCAAGGAAGCGCCAATCGTCCGCAAGACGACGTTCGGCCTGAGCTGAGCCGATCGCCGTGGCCCTGCTCGAACTGCACGACATCTGGAAGCGTTTCGGGGTCACCCAGGCGCTTTCCGGTGCCGCGTTCGATCTCCGCGCGGGGGAAATCCACGCTCTTGTCGGCGCCAATGGCGCCGGCAAGTCGACCCTTTCGCGGATCATCTCGGGCCATATCAGGCCCGATTCCGGAGAAATCCTGCTGAACGGGGCCCGGTTGCGGCATGCCGGCGCGCGCGACGCCATCCGCGCCGGTATCACCATGGTGACACAGGAAACCTCGCTCGCGCCCGATCTTTCGGTGCTCGAAAATATCATGCTGCCGCGGATCGCGATGCCTGGCCGGCTCGACTGGCGCGCCCTCCGGGCGCAGGCGCGGGCGCTGATCGGCGAGATCGGCCAGAGCGACGTGCTGCGGCCCGACATGAAGGTGAGCGAGCTGAGCATCGGCCAGCGCCAGCTGGTCGAGATTCTCAAGGCGCTGGCGCTGGACAGCCGGATCATCATTTTCGACGAGCCGACCGCGGCACTGTCGCCGCACGAGGCGGAGCAGCTGTTCGGATTGATGCGCAGCCTTGCCACGAGGGGGCACGGGCTGATTTTCGTGTCGCACCGGCTGGAGGAGATTTTCGCCGTCACCGACCGGGTGACGGTGCTGCGCGAGGGGCGGATCGTCGCCAGCGGGCTCGCGACCGAGACCATGCAGCAGGGCGAGCTAGTGCGCCTGATGGTGGGACGCGAGTTGCAGGACATCTACGACCGCGGCGGCCGCAGCCGGCGGCGCACGGACGGCGCGGTGGTCTTGCGGGTCAGTCACCTGAGCTGCCCGCCGATGGTGCGGGACGTGTCCTTCGAGGTACGCGCCGGCGAGGTGCTCGGCCTTGCCGGGCTGGTCGGCGCCGGACGATCGGAAACGATCGAGACGATTTTCGGCCTGCGCCAGCCGGTCTCGGGCACGATCGAACTGGATGGCAAACCATTCCGGGCGCGCTCGCCGCGGGATGCGATAAGGGCAGGCATCGGCCTTGTACCGGAAGACCGGCGGGGCCAGGCGATCGTGCCGGATTTCTCGGTGCGCGAGAACCTGCTGCTCGCGCATCTGGGCGCGCGCTCGGCGATGACGCTGGGCTATGGCACGCGCGGCGCCGCGGTGCGCGCGCTGCTCGAACGGCTGGACCTGCCGGAGCGGCGCCTGCTCGACGCCAACATGCTCAATTTCAGCGGCGGCATGCAGCAGAAGGTGATCCTGGCGCGCGGTCTCGTGCTCGCGCCACGGCTGCTGCTGCTGGACGAGCCGACCCGCGGCGTCGATATCGGCACCCGCAGCAGCATCTACGCGATGCTGCGCCGGATCGCCGATGAGGGTGTTGCCTGCGTCGTGGTGTCGTCGGATTTCGAGGAAGTGATCGGCGTGTCCGACCGCATCGCCGTGCTCAGCGACGGCGTCAGCGTCGCGGAACTGCCCGCGGAGCTGATCGACATCGAAAAGCTCGGCATGTTCGCCGCACCGCGCAGTTCGGCGGAAAAGACCCATACCATGCTCGGGCAGCTGGTGGCGCGGTATGGCGGCACGGCCTACTGGATGGCCGCCGAGGGAGGGCGGCTGTTCTGCTTCGACAGGGTGGGCGACGATCCGTCGGCCGATCCCGGCTTCGTCACCGGCGGCTTCCCCGAAATCGCGGCGACTTCGATCGCCCATGCGGTGGGGGCGCCGCGCGGCGCGCTGCACCGGGCGCCTGATGGTTCGCGCCCGACCCTGCTGGTGCCGATTTCCGGCAAGCGCGGCCACAGCCTCGGGATTGTCGGGCTGACCTTCGGGCGAGAGCCGGCGGATTTCGACGCCCCCGCGGTGACCCAACAGATTCTCGCAGCGCTCGGCGAGCGGCGGGATGCTCAAAACGAGACCAGGATCGAGGCATGACCCCCATGAACGGACCCGCCACTTCCCTCACTGGGCAGACCGGCGCCGCACCGCGCCGCACGCTGCTCACCCTGCTTGCGACCCAGATCGAACTGCGCATGTCGCTCGTTGTCGTCGCGGTGATGGCCGTGCTGTCGCTGATCTCGCCGTATTTCCTCACCTTCAACAACATGCTGAACCTGCTGAGCCAGTCGGTCGTGGTCGGGCTGCTGGCACTCGGGCAGACGCTGGTGATCCTGATCGGCGGCATCGATCTGTCGGTGGGCTCCCTGGTGGGGGTGACGGGGATCGTGCTCGGCCTCTCGCTGCACCATGTCCCGATGCCGGTGGCGTTCCTGTTCTGCCTTGCGGCGGGCGCCGCGGCCGGGCTGGTCAACGGCCTGATCATCACCTACGGGCGGGTGGCCGCCTTTGTCGTCACGCTCGGAATGATGTCGGTCGGGCGCAGCCTTGCCTATGTGCTGAGCGGGGCGAATTCAATCAGCGGACTACCGGCTGGCCTCGGCGCGCTTTCGGCGGACTCGCTGTTCGATATTCCGGTGGACTTTCTCGTGCTGATCGCGTGCTATGCGCTGTGCTGGTGGTTCCTGAACCATACCAAGGGCGGGCGGACGCTATATGCGCTCGGCTCGAACGCCGAGGCGGCGCGGGTCGCGGGCCTGCGGATCGGGACGTGGAGCGTGCTCGCCTATGTGATTTCGGGGCTGATGAGCGGGGTGGCCGCGATATTCATGGCATCGCGAATCCTGTCCATCGACCCGATCGGCGGCCAGGGACTGGAACTCGACGCGATCGCGGCGGTGGTGATCGGCGGCGCCAGCCTGTTCGGCGGGCGCGGCTCGATCGTCGGCACCCTGTTCGGCGTGTTCGTTATGCTGTTCATCCGCAACGGGCTGAACCTGCTCAACGTGTCACCCTACTGGCAGGGCACGGCGATCGGATCCGTGATCATCATCGCGGTTCTGGCCGAGCGGCTCCTGAGCGGCGCCCGCCGCCGCGGCTGAGCCGCTCAGAACCTGTAATGCAGGCCGGCTGAAATCAGGTTTTCCGACTCCATGCCGCCGGTGCGGTCTTCGGTAGCCGTGAAATAGGTGTCCTGCAAGCGGACGAACCAGGCGCTGGCGAGCGGCAGATCGACACCGAATCCGCCATCAAGCCCGTATTTGCCCCAGCCGGCCACCGCGCCGAATTTGGCGAAGACCGGGTAACCCGGGAGATAGACAAGGCCATCGAGGCTGAATTCCGGCCCCGGCCGCACCGCCCGCTCTTCCTTGCCGGTCGTGATCAGGAACGCATCGATGCCGAACGTGGTCAGGCCAGGAACCGCATGGCGATAGCCGAGCGAGACATAGGCGGAGCCGGGAATGAAATTATACCCCGCACCGATATCGACGTTCCGAGCCTGCGCGGCGGAGCCGAATGACACTGCCATCAGGATGCCGGCAATGCTTGCCCCGCGGCGGGCTTTCGATGCGATTGTTTTCATTATGAGTTTGGCACCTCCCGAGCCTGACCGCTATGCCACCGTACACAGCCGCGATCCGCGGCCTGCGCCGTGCGAGCGGTTCGTTGAGCAGCGTAGCCTTCGCGACAGGCTCAATCAAGCGACCGGTGCCGCGTTCGGGAACAGCGTAGAAGGATCGGACGGTCGTCTTATCCGGAAAGACTACGCATTGTTATTTGCATGAACGAATACTGCCAATGAGTCGTTCTGCGAGGCACGCATTGCGATTAGGTAAATTTTTTGCTAACAAAATAGTCAATTGCTTTTTTGAGAAATTGTTTCGGAGGAAGTATTTTTTTGATGCATAATTCTCAAAATTATCAATTTGATTTTTCGTTTGTACTTATGTGGTGCGCCGATGGCAAAACCCGCTAAACTCGTCATTAACAATTCTGATATAATGATTTTGTGGCGGCGGCAGGCCCGTCGATGTTTTGCAAGCCGGCAGATTTTACCGGATCATTTTCGAAGCCTTCCTGATTTGTCACCGTTCAAGAATGCCATGCATGTAATCGTCCGGGCCGAACGCTTACCCAACGATGCGCCTGTACGGCGGTGCACAACGGCACCATGCTGAATGCGCATCCCCTATTGAGCCTGTTGAAGGCGCCGCTTATCGGGATTGGCACGGCAAGCGTCGTTTACGCGATAGCGGCGCGCGCCGGGGGCATGAAGCCACGCGCACGCATTGCCCTCGCCGGACTCGCCGGAACCGTGGCGGCGATCGGGGGCTGGCGGGTATTCCTGGTCAGCCTGCACATCTATTTTCCGCATGTTCGCGACGCGATTCCCCTCGCGGCAAGGCTTGAATCGTTCAGCTTCATGACGGGCGGCGCGTTTATCGCGCTATTCATCACGCTGTTTCTGACGCGTAACAGCCGGAACATGGCGCTTGCCAGTTCGACGATCGCCGCAGGTGCGTCCTGTATGGTGTTCGCCGCCGTCAGCGGCATCGCCGAGCCTTTCACCCTGGCGTACGAGCTCAGCCGGGTCATCATCACGATGCTGGCCGGCGGCCTGCTCGCCGCGGCCGGAATCCGGT
The DNA here is from genome assembly GCF_907164655.1 of Acidocella sp. C78. Taxonomy (NCBI): domain Bacteria; kingdom Pseudomonadati; phylum Pseudomonadota; class Alphaproteobacteria; order Acetobacterales; family Acidocellaceae; genus Acidocella; species Acidocella sp. C78. The sequence goes on along the minus strand of NZ_CAJQZK010000078.1, from coordinate 39,645 downwards.
TGGCAAACCGGGAAGACGGCTTCCGCATCCTGAGCATTCCCGCGCTGGGATTTTCGCTCGTGGTGCCGATTTTCGGCGCACTTTCGGCCATCCTGCCATTTGCCGACTGGGTGACGGCAACGCGCCAGCAGAACGCCTTTGCGCTGCATCCCCTGCAACTTGTGTTTGTGTCCGAACTCGTCGTGATGCTGGCCTTCGCACTGGCCGGCGCCGGCGTCGACAGGCAGAACGCGCTCAGGGTTGCCAGCGAAAACACCCGCCTGCGCGAACTGACCGACAACATGTTCGAGGCTCTGCTGATCCATCGCAAGGGTGTGATCGTCGACATCAACCAGGTGTGCTCGCAACTGCTCGGCTGGCCGGCCGAAGTTCTGGTGGGCAGCCCGATCGACCGCTTTCTGCCAGGGCTCGCGACGGCCGACTGGTCCGACGCCGAGAGGCCGCATGCCGCGGAAACCATCATCATGACGGCGGGCGGCGAAACCATTCCGGTCGAAACACTATCGCGGATGATCAGCTTTGGGGGCAGCAAGGCGCAGGTCACGGCATTGCGCGACATCAGGAGCCGACGCGCAGCAGAAGAGAAAATCCGCTTTCTCGCGCATCATGACGCGCTGACAAAATTGCCGAACCGACTGATGCTGCAAGACGCACTGGCGCGGGAGATCGCGGCGATCCGTGCAGGGGGGCTCGGGCTTGCGATCTTCTACATCGATCTCGATCGCTTCAAGTCAGTGAACGACACGCTCGGCCACCAGATCGGCGACAAGCTACTGCAGATGGCTGTGGCGCGCATTCTGTCCAATATCCGGGACATCGACCTGCTGTGCCGGATTGGCGGCGATGAATTCGTGCTGCTGCAGCCGCGTGTCGAGCATCCCGACATCGCAGGGTCGCTTGCGGCGCGGCTCAATCATGCGATCAGCCAACCCTACGACATCGACGGGCATGCGGTGAATATCGGCGCCAGCATCGGAATCGCGCTGGGCCCCCAGGATGGAACGGAAGCCGAGATGCTGATCGGCAAGGCCGATGTCGCACTCTACCGCGCCAAGGCCGACGGCCGGAACCGACATTATTTCTTCAGGCCCGGCATGGATACCGTCCTGCGCCGGCGACGCGTGCTCGAACAGGAACTCTCGGCTGCGATCGAGCACGAGGATCTTACCATCTGTTACCAGCCGGTGGTGACGGCTGATCACGAGTTGGTCGGGTTCGAGGCTTTGCTGCGCTGGACGTCACCGACATGTGGCAGCATCTCGCCTGACGAGTTCATTCCGATTGCCGAGGAGACCGGGCTGATTGTCCGGCTCGGCGCCTGGGTGCTCGACGCCGCCTGCCGGCAGGCGACAAGCTGGGGCGGGCGATACTGGGTGGCGGTCAACGTGTCTCCACGGCAACTGACCGAAGAGGACTTTCCTCGCCTGACGGCGGAAACCATGGCACGCGCCGGGCTGGCCGCGCATCTGCTCGAACTCGAAGTCACCGAAGGCGTGGCGCTGCACGACAACGCCCAGGCGCTCAACGCCCTTGCCGCGTTGAAGCATCTCGGCCTGCGTATCTCCCTCGACGATTTCGGCACCGGGTATTCCGGTCTGTCCTCGCTGCATCACTACCCGTTCGACAAAGTCAAGATCGATCGATCCTTCATCGCCCGGATCGCCGATGGCGATCGTGCGCGAGCCATCGTGGCAGCAGTGCTGGCGATGAGCCGGCAACTCGGCCTGACCGTGACAGCCGAGGGAATTGAAACGGCAACCGAATTCACGGTGGTACGCGACAGCGGCTGCGATCTCATGCAGGGCAATTTCCTGAGCCCGCCGATATGCGACAATGACCTTGATCTCTACATCGAAGCCCGGGAATGCCGCGATGCCGCACACGCGTGAGCGCACAGATCCGCGGGCACAACAGGTCAGTCCATCTGCCGGAACCACGCGGATTGTCTTCGCATTCGTTCTCGGGTTGGCGCTTCTGGCCGGCATCGCCTATGGCCAGACCCCACCCTCCGCGCCGTCCTTTACCGCAACAGATATCAAGGTCCTCAACAAACTGCTGACCTTCGTTCGTCCAGCGGTGAAAGGCGATGGCATCATCGCGATCGCGTATCGCCCGGGCAATGCGGCCTCGAAAGCCGACGCCGAGGCGATCGCAGCAACAATAGGCCATGGCATCATGACGGGCACCGCCCATCTCCGACCGGTTCCGGTCCCAGCCAACCGGCTGATGGCAGGTGAATTCGACATCATAATTCCCGCTGACAGGGCTCCCATGCAGGAAGTCGCCGCGGCATGGGCCTCGCATCATGCGCTTTGTGTCACCTCACAAGTCGCACGGGTGCGGGCCGGAACGTGCACGCTTGGCATCGCATCGCGACAACGGGTGACAATCGTCCTGAACACGAAAGCAGCGCGCCGCGCCAGGGTGGATTTTGCTGCCGCGCTGTTATTGATGATCGAGGAAGTATGATGCGGCAGCAACATCGCAGATCGGCTTGTGCGATCATTCAGCTGGCTCTGCTTGCGTCTCTGTCCCTGACGGGACGGGCCCATGCGCAGATCTTCCCGTTCGGTCAACTGGAACAGGTGTTCGGCGCGCCGGTCACCGCAGCGGCCACGGGCACGCCGCTGCTGGCGCGCGATGCGCCGGCCAATGTGGTGATCATCACCCAACAGCAGATCCGGCGTTCGGGGGCGATTTCGATTCCCGGCGTTCTGCAGTATGTGACCGGACTCGACGTGCGCCCCTATACCCTCAACGCGCCGGAGGTCGGCGTGCGGACCTACAACCAGCCATACAATCCGCGCCTCCTCGTGCTGCTGAATGGCCGGCAGGTTTATCTCGACGAATTCGGCCACGTCGCCTGGAGTTCCATCCCGGTTCAACTCTCGGAAATCCGGCAGATCGAGGTCATCAAGGGGCCGGCAACCGCACTATATGGATTCAACGCCGTCGACGGTGTGATCAACATCGTGACCTTCGATCCTCTCGATGATCGGGTAGACAGTGCCGAGGTCTATGGCGGCACCCAGAGCCAGTATGGAGCGTCGCTTGCCGGTACCGCCCATGTCGGGCGTATGGGCATTCGCCTCTCGGCGGGAAGCTATTCGGCCGATCCGAAATATACGACCGTCCTGCAACGGCCGGACGCCATCTCGCTGCTCAAGCCCCGGAACGACGAGATTCATCTTGCGACCCGCACGGCGCTTACCCCCGGCGTCAGCCTGTATGCAAGCCTGAGCTACAGTTATGGCGAAATCCCAAGCGAGAGTTTCGCATCGGTTCTGAGCACGCTCTTCCTCTACACCAATTCGCAGCGAGTCGAGCTTGACGCGGATACAAGGATCGGGCGGATCAGCCTGAATGCCTATCGCAACGGTTTGCGGGAAAATATCTTTGTCCCGTTCTTCACCCAGCCCAACAACCTGTTGCAGCAACGCGTCTATGTCTTGCAGGCTACCGACCTCATCAGGGCATCACGCAACCACGTTATTCGGCTAAGCCTCGAATATCGCAACAACTCCGCCCACTCGCTGGACTTTCTCGGCGGAACAGCCAGCTATCAGGACATCGCCGCCGATGCGACATGGATGTGGCATGTAACACCGTCCATTTCCCTGACAAACGCGGTGCGGGTTGACGATCTCTGGCTCGGATATGACGGCGTGCCGATCCCGAATTCCGGCCTGACCGCGCAGCAGATCCGCCAGGGCGGGTTCGCAGCACTAAGCTTCAATTCCGGGCTCGTCTACAAGCCTACAAACATTGATACGCTCCGGCTGCTGCTCGGCCAGGGGGTGCAGGCGCCGAGTCTGATCGATTTCGGCCTGCAAGGAGCCGCGGGAGCGTTTGGTCTGGTGGGAGCCACCGGCAATCCATTTCTGCACCCGATGATCGTCGATAACGCCGAACTTGACTGGGATCGGCAACTCCCGGCCCTGCATTCAACACTCCATACGGCGCTTTTCATCCAGCGCGACCACGACATCATCACCTCGCCGGTCGGTGGCATCATCGTGCCGACGCCAGCAGCGCCCATCATTCTTGCGGCAGAAAATTCCGGCTGGTCCGAAGCGGGCGGGGGCGAAATCTCGCTGAAGGGCCACACGAGTTCAGGATGGCGTTGGTCGCTTGGATTTGCCTACGAAGACACATTCGAACGCAAAGTCGGCAATCGCCAGATTGTATTCGACAGCAACAGCAACCTGTTTTCGACCGTTCCACGCGACAGCGTTATTGCCCATGTCGGGCGCACCTGGGGCCACTTCGATATCGATGCTTACGGCCGCTGGCAATCTTCTTATCGTGATATTTCCTTTACGACGGCCATGCTGAATTTTATTCCTGTAACGATCTCCAGCAACTTCACGCTCGACGCGCGGGTGGCCTATCACCTGAGCAAACATGTCACCTTGTCGGTCGTCGGGCAGCAGCTCAACGCGATCCGTATTGCCTCGACACCAGGACCTTACACCAACCGCCAGGTCATCATTGCGCTGACGGCCCGATATTGAGCGCCTGACCCTGATATGCGTTCTCGACCATCAGGGTCAGGGAAGCCGCAACCACCCCTCCGGAACAACCGAGCCGCTCTCAACACCGTCGGCCGGCGGAGGGGCGGCGCGTGGATAACCATCCCCACCCTACGCCCGGGACAGCGTCAGAGTTCAGCTTCGGTGAAAATGCGGGTGATGTCGCCGTGCCAGGCGCCGTGATAGCGGCCAAGCCAGTATTCGGCCTGGGTCGGCCCACCATTGGCGATTGCCTCAAGCGGGGCGAGGTAGATGCGCTCGTCCTCGCCCTTGTCGTTCGTTCGCGCGCGCGACTTCAGCCCCCCGGCAGCAATTGCGATAACGTCGCGCGCGAGGTCGCGCAGGGTGCCCGCGCCCAGCGCAATATCCAGACCATGACGAGGCACCTCCTCGCGCAGATGGACGATCTGCTCGTAGGAGAGGTCACGGATCAGGGCACAGGCTGAATCAAGCGCCGCGTCATCGTAGAACAGACCGGTCCAGAGGGCGGGCTGGGCCAGAAGCATCGCCGGATTGCCGGCATCAGCGCCGCGGGTCTCGATGAAGCGCTTGAGGCGGACATCGGGAAAGGTTGTGGTGGTATGATCGGCAAAATCACCGATCGTGGCCGGCTCAGCGCCGAGCCCATCGAGCCGTCCGGCGATGAAGTCACGGAAAGACTTGCCGGAGACGTCGATATACCGGCCGTCCCGGTAGACGAAATACATCGGAATATCGAGCATGTAGTCGGCATAGCGCTCGAAGCCGAACCCGTTCTCGAAGACCATTCGCGGAATGCCGGCGCGCGCATTATCGGTATCGAGCCAGACATGGGCGCGATTGGAGAGCAGACCGCTCGGCTTGCCCTCGACGAAGGGGCCATTGGCAAAGAGCGCCGTGGCGAGCGGCTGCAAGGCGAGGCCGACGCGCATCTTCTTCACCATGTCGGCCTCGGAGGAAAAATCGAGATTGGCCTGAACGGTGCAGGTGCGGAGCATCATGTCGAGCCCGCGCGTGCCAATCTTCTGCATGTAGGCGCGCATGATGGCGTAGCGGCCCTTGGGCATCCAGTCGAAATCCGCGCGCCGCGCCGTCGGGTGAAAGCCGAGCGGCGCGAAGCCGAGGCCGAGCGTGTCGCCGATGCGGTGGACACGGGCGATATGGTCGTCAATCTCCCGCTTCGTCTCGTGGATCGAGGCGAGCGGGGCGCCGGACAGCTCGAACTGGCCGCCGGGTTCGAGGGAGATGGAGAACCCCCTGCCCTTCAGGCCAATCGGGTTGCCGGAATCGAGGATGGGCTCGATCCCCTCGTCGGCGGCGACCGAGTCGAGCACGGCGCGAATGCCGTCCGGCGCGTAGGGCGGCGGAGCAAAATTGTCGCGGCGGAAGCCGAAGCTCTCGTGTTCGGTGCCGACGCGGAAATCGGCTGGCGGCTTGCAGCCCGCGGCAAACCAGTCGGCGAGTTGCCGGGCTGCGGGCTGAGCGGGATCGATCGGGGTGGCGTCGGCCTCTCCGGGGTTGGACAAATTCGGCTCCTGAAATCAGCTGGGCGCGGAACCCGCGAGCAGGCGCGCGAGCCCGGCGATGGCGGCGGTTTCGGCGCGCAGGATGCGCGGTCCGAGTGTTACCGATGACACAAACGCATGGCGGGCCATCGCGTCAAGCTCTTCCGGCGCAAAGCCGCCTTCGGGACCGACAAGAAGCGCGTGGGGTTGCAACGGATCGACCGGCGACAGGGGGGCGGCGTGGCGGCGCTCGGCAGCAACGAAAAGGCGGCGAGACGGCGGAAAGGCGGCGAGAAAACCCGCGAGCGGGAGCGGCTCGGCGATTGCGGGGATGGTCAGGCGCTCGGACTGTTCAGCCGCCTCGGTGGCGATGGCGGCGAGGCGGTCGGCGCGCAGCCTTGCAGGCTGGGTGCGGGCCGTGAGCACGGGAACGAGGCGGGAGACGCCGAGTTCTGTGGCCTTTTCGACGACGAGTTCGGTCATGTCACGCCGGATCGGGGCGAAGCAGAGCCAGCAATCGGGCTCGGGCGCAGGGGCGCGGGTCCGTTCGCCAATCACGAGATGGACGGAGCGGCGGTCGAGCCGGTCGATAGAAGCGGCGAATTCGCCGGATTCGACATTAAAGACCAGCAGCCGGTCGCCGGCGCGGCGGCGCATGACCGCCCCGAGATAGTGCGCCTGGGCTTCCGATGTGGCAAGGGTTGCGCCGGGCGACAGTGGCAAGGGAAGGTGCAAACGGATGAGCGAGGCCATGAGCGACCCTGTAGCAGGCGGAACGCGTTTTACCGATATCCGGGCCGGAGGATGGGTGGCACGACTGCCGGCGCGATTCCGGCCTTTGGCACTGCTGGCGCGACTGGACCGGCCGATCGGCGTGTGGCTGCTGTTCCTGCCGGGGCTCTGGAGCATCCTGCTGGCGCAAGTGGGCGCGTGGACCAGCCTCGGCCTGGTCGCGCTGTTTGCCTTGGGCGCCATCGTGATGCGGGCGGCCGGGTGCGTGGTGAACGATTTATGGGACCGCAAGCTCGACCGGCTTGTGGCGCGGACGGCGGGGCGGCCGCTGGCCTCCGGCGCGGTGTCGGTCCCCGTGGCATTGGGGTTTCTGCTCCTTCTGCTGCTGGCGGGGCTGACGATCCTGCTGATGCTGGGGCGGACAGCACAAATTCTCGGCGTCGTCTCGCTGGTGCTGGTGGCGCTTTATCCCGCGGCGAAGCGGGTGACCTGGTGGCCGCAGGTGATGCTCGGCTTCACCTTCGGCTGGGGCGCGCCGATGGGCTATGCCGCGGCGCACGGCGCGCTGGGCTGGCCGGTGCTGCCGCTCTATGCCGGGACGATTTTGTGGATTCTCGGCTATGACACGATCTACGCGCATCAGGACCGCGAGGACGATGCGCTGGCGGGCATCAAGTCATCCGCGCTCAGGCTCGGCGGACGCACGCGGCTGTGGGTCGCGCTGTGGTATTCTGGAACGATCGCGCTGATCGCCGCCGCGATGGCGATGGCCGGGATGGGGCGGGACGCGATGATCGCGCTGGCGCTGCCGGGCGCACTGCTGGCCTGGCAGGTGGCACGGCTCGATATCGATGACCCGGCGCGCTGCCTCGCGCTGTTCAGGCTGAACCGATGGGTCGGGCTGCTGGTGGGCCTGGCGATGCTGATCGGGCGATGAAGGACGCGGCCGCCTTCATTCGCGCGAGCACGGCGCGCGCAGCACCGGCGCTGGTGCCGGAAATCGAACTGCATCTGGCCACCGAAATCACGCCGATCTGGCAGGCGACCGAAGCATTCCTGGCGGAGACCGGCATTGCGCCGCCCTACTGGGCCTTCGCCTGGCCGGGCTCGATCGCACTGGCGCGGCATGTGCTCGACCACCCGGAGAGCGTGCGCGGCAGGCGGGTGATGGATTTCGCCGCCGGCTCGGGCCTCGCCGCGATCGCCGCGGTGAAGGCGGGGGCGGCACGGGTGACGGCGGTGGAGATCGACCTGGTGGCGGGGGCGGCGATCGGGCTGAACGCGGCGGTGAACGACGTTGCGGTCGAGATCGTGATCGGGGATGTCACCGGCAGTCTGCCGGCGCAGGATCTCATTCTCTGCGGGGATGTCTGCTATGAGAAACCGATGACCGCGCATATCTGGCCGTGGCTGCAGCGCTGCGCGGCGCAGGCAGACGTATGGATTGCCGATCCCGGCCGAGCCTATGTGCCGCGGGCAGGGCTGGTTGAATTCGGACGCTGCACGGTTCCGACCCTGCACGAACTCGAAAGCAGAGTCGCGCGAGAGACCGTATTGTACCGGATCGCGAACGCTTGACAGTGAATTGACCCTCGCCACCTCGGGGACTAAGCAGGTGCAGCATTTCAATTTCGTCATGTGGCGATACTCGGTTCCCGTCATGCGACGACCGTCAGAAAGGTGATGACGAACATGCAGGATGTGCGTGAAGCGCTCATGCAGGGGCGCAACTCGGCGGGCGGAACGGTCCGCCGCCCCCTGTCGCCCCATCTTCAGGTCTATCGTCCGCAGATCACCTCCACCCTGTCGATCCTGCACCGGATCACCGGAGTTGCGCTGTCCGCCGGGGCAATCCTGCTGTCGCTCTGGCTCGCGGCGGCGGCGACCTCGTCCGGCGCGTTTTCCGTGGCACAGGCGATCGTCGGCTCGGTGCTCGGCATGATCGTGCTGTTCGGCTTCACGCTCGCCCTCTTCTACCATTTCTGCAACGGCATCCGGCATCTGCTCTGGGATGCCGGGTTCGGCTTCGATCTTCCGAGCGTGCATCGCTCGGGCAAGGCCGTGGTGCTCGCGGCGGCAGGTCTGACGGTTCTGGCATGGCTGATCGGGCTGGTGGTGCTGTGAGCGCCGGGGGACAGGCTGGTGAAGGAGTTTCATCGATGAAGATCATGCGGTCCGCACTTGGCCGCGCGCGGGGCATGGGCGCCGCCAAGGCCGGCGTGCATCACTGGTGGGCGCAGCGGCTGACCGCCCTGGCCCTGCTGCCGCTCGCGCTCTACGCCGTGCTGTCGGTGCTGCTGCTCAAGGGCGCGACCCAGGCCGAAATGCTGCGCTACATGGCCGAGCCCTGGAACGGGGTACTGTTCCTCGCCCTGGTGATCGCGCTGTTCTATCACCTGCAGCTGGGTTTGCAGGTCGTGATCGAGGACTACATCCGCTCCGAGGGCAAGCGGCTCACGGTCATGCTCGCGATGCGGGCGACGGCCGGGTTCTTCGGTCTGCTGGCCGTCATCTCGGTTCTGAAACTGTCCTTCTGACCCGCCTGGGGAAAACATCGTCATGAACGCAATGTCGAAGCCGTCGCTCGGCGCCTATACGATCATCGATCATACCTATGACGTCATCGTCGTCGGCGCCGGCGGGTCCGGCCTGCGGGCGACGCTCGGCATGGGCCAGGCCGGGCTCAAGACCGCCTGCATCAGCAAGGTGTTCCCGACCCGCAGCCACACCGTCGCCGCGCAGGGCGGCATCGGCGCAGCACTCGGCAATATGGAGCCGGACGACTGGCGCTGGCACATGTATGATACGGTCAAGGGCTCGGACTGGCTCGGCGACCAGGACGCCATCGAATACATGTGCCGCGAGGCGATTCCGGCGATCCATGAGTTGGAGCATTTCGGCGTGCCGTTCAGCCGCACCGAGGACGGCAAGATCTACCAGCGGCCGTTCGGCGGGCACATGAAGGATTTCGGCCAGGCGCCGGTTCGCCGCGCCTGCGCCGCCGCCGACCGCACCGGCCACGCCATCCTGCACACGCTGTATCAGCAGAGCCTGAAGGCGGATGTGGAGTTCTTCGTCGAGTATTTCGCGACCGACCTCATCATGGATGACGAGGGCGCGTGCCGCGGCGTTATGGCCTGGTGCCTGGAGGACGGGACGATCCACCGCTTCCGCGCGCAGCTCGTGGTGCTGGCGACCGGCGGCTATGGCCGCGCCTATCTCTCCTGCACCTCGGCGCATACCTGCACCGGCGATGGCGGCGGCATGGCGCTGCGCGCCGGGCTGCCGATGCAGGACATGGAGTTCGTGCAGTTCCACCCGACGGGCATCTTCCCGGCCGGCTGCCTGATCACCGAGGGCGCGCGCGGCGAGGGCGGCTACCTGACCAACGCCGAGGGCGAGCGCTTCATGGAGCGCTACGCGCCGACGGCGAAGGACCTCGCCTCGCGCGACGTGGTCTCGCGCTCGATGACGATCGAGATCATGGAAGGGCGCGGCTGCGGGCCGAACAAGGACCACATCCTGCTGCACCTCGAAGGGTTGAAGCCGGAGCAGCTGCATGAGCGGCTGCCGGGGATTTCGGAAACGGCGCGGGTGTTCGCCGGCGTCGACGTGACCAAGGCGCCGATCCCGGTGCTGCCGACCGTGCACTACAACATGGGCGGCATTCCGACGAATTATCGCGCCGAGGTGCTGCGCCCGACGAAGGACAATCCGGACGCGATCGTGCCGGGGCTGATGGCGGTGGGCGAGGCGGCGTGCGTTTCGGTGCACGGCGCGAACCGGCTCGGCACCAACTCGCTGCTCGATCTCGTGGTGTTCGGCCGCGCGGCGGCGCATCAGGCGGCGAAGGTGGTGACGCCGGGGGCAACCCAGCCAGCCCTGCCGACCCGCGCCGGCGAGGCCTCGCTCGACCGGCTGGACGCGACGCGTCACGCCAAGGGCGGCACCACCGTCGCCGCACTCCGCGACCAGATGCAGCGGACCATGCAGAACCACGCCGCGGTGTTCCGCAACTCCAAGACGCTGAAGGAAGGTGTGGCAAAGATGTCCGGCCTCTGGCAGGGGCTGAAGGACATCTCGATCGCCGATCGCGGGCTGATCTGGAATTCGGACCTGATGGAAGCGCTGGAGCTGCACAACCTCATGGGCAACGCCATCACCACCATGGCCTCGGCCGAAGCCCGGCACGAGAGCCGCGGGGCGCACGCGCATGACGACTTCCCCGAGCGCGAAGACGCCGAGTGGATGAAGCATTCGCTCGCCCATTGCACGGATGAGGGCGAGGTGGCGCTCGATTATCGCCCGGTGCGGATGCAGACGCTGACCAATGACGTTTCGGTGTTCCCGCCGAAGAAGCGCGTCTACTGAGAAAGGGTTTCGAACCATGGCCGAACTGACCCTCCCGAAGAACAGCCGCGTGACCCAGGGCAAGACCTACAAGGCCGAGCCGGGGGCAACCCGGGTGAAGAGCTTCAAGGTGTATCGCTGGAACCCGGACGAGGATGCCAATCCGCGCGCCGATACCTACGAGATCGACCTCGACAAGTGCGGGCCGATGGTGCTGGACGCGCTGATCAAGATCAAGAACGAGATCGATCCCACACTCACCTTCCGCCGCTCCTGCCGCGAGGGCATCTGCGGCTCCTGCGCGATGAATATCGACGGGACCAACACGCTCGCCTGCCTCAAGCCGATCGAGGAGGTGAAGGAGGCGGTGAACATCAACCCGCTGCCGCACATGCCGGTGGTCAAGGACCTCGTGCCCGACCTCAACCAGGCCTATGCGCAGTATCGCTCGATCGAGCCCTGGCTGCAGGCCGAGACGCCGCCGCCGCCGGATGGCGAGCGCAAGCAGAGCGTCGAGGAACGCGCGGAGCTGGACGGGCTGTGGGAATGCATCCTGTGCTTCTGCTGCACCACCTCCTGCCCCTCCTACTGGTGGAACGGCGACCGCTATCTCGGCCCGGCCGTGCTCATGGCGGCGTATCGGTGGATCGCCGATTCGCGCGACGAGGCGACCGGCAAGCGGCTCGACGCGCTTGAGGATCCGTTCAAGCTCTATCGCTGCCATACGATCATGAACTGCACGCAGACCTGCCCGAAAGGGCTGAACCCCGCGAAAGCGATCGGCAAAATCAAGCAGATGATGGTCGAACGCCAGGGCTGACCCCGGCACGCCTGCGGATCGGGAAAAGGGTCGGCGCAAATGCCGGCCCTTTTTCGTGGGCGGAATTATCCGCGCGGCAGACGGATGACAAAGCGGGCACCGATGACGCCCCATCGGGGTCGCGGCGGTTCTCGGCGGTGATGCGGCCCTGATGCGCCTCGACGATCTGTCGGGAAATCGACAGACCGAGGCCGGAATGGTTGCCGAACCCCTCGCCCTGCGGGCGCTCGGAGTAAAACCGGTCGAACACATGGCCGAGTTTGGCATCGGGAATGCCCGGGCCTTCATCTTCGACGGCGAGTTCGACGATGCTGCCGGTAACGCGACCGCGCAGCCAGATCTTGCCGCGTGGCGGACTGAACGAGATGGCATTGCCGATCAGGTTGCGCAGGACCTGAACGAGCCGCCCCTCGGCGCCACGAACGACAAGGTCAGCCTTCGGCGCGTCGAGCACCATGATCGGCGCATCGGCCTCACGGGTCGATTGATGAATTTCGGCGAGGGCGGCGAGGATGGGAGCGAGGTCGACCGGTTCGAGCGCAGTGCGCGACATTTCGGAATCAAGGCGCGAGGAATCGCTGATGTCGGAGATCAGCCGGTCAAGCCGGCGAACGTCTTGCGAGATGATGTCGAACAGGCGGGCGGCGCGGGCGGGATCGTCCATCCGGCGGACGGTCTCGACAGCGGATCGGATCGAGGAAAGCGGGTTCTTGATTTCGTGCGCGACATCGGCGGCGAACCGCTCGATCGCATCCATCCGCGCCCACAGGGCATGCGCCGATTCCTCCAGGGCGCGGGCAAGGACGCCGATTTCATCGTCGCGCGCGGCGATTGGCGGGGGCACGGGCTCGGTCATCGCACCGCGGCCTTCGCGCAGGCGGCCGGCCGAAGCGGCGAGGCGGAGGAGCGGCGTCGCGATCGTGCGGGCGAGATAGACCGAAAGCAGCACGGTCAGCACGAGGGCGAGCACGAACAGGCCGAGGATCGACACCCGCACGGCAAAGACCGCGCGGTCCACCTCGGTCGCCTCGCGGGTGAGGAGTACGGCGCCGACCGTGTTCTTGGCGCGGACGATCGGCACGGAGACGGTGATCAGCAGCCGGCCATCGGCGGCACGACGGATGAAGGGCGGCGCCGCGCGCGCTGGCTGCGCACTGGTAAGTTTCAGCACCTCCCGCACGCTGGGCTGCCAGCCGAGACCCGCAGCGCCCGGATCGTGCCCGGCGGAGGTGACCTCGGCGCTGGGGAGAAAGGCGACGAACTGATCGTAGAGGAAGCTGATGGCGCGGGCGAAGTCGCCACGCGGGCGAACCGGCGGCAGCGGTTCGGTAATGATGGCGCCGCCCGGCCCCTGACGAATGCGCGAATTGGCGATCACCCGACCATCCGGGCCATAAACCAGCGCTTGAGCGTTCGGCGTCGGCTCGATCAGGCGATAGAGCAGCGGGCGGGCAAGATCGGGCTTCAGCGCCGGCTGGTTGGCCACATCGGTCTGCACCGCCGATTCGGCGAGCGCGCCGGCATAGATCCGCGCCTGCTCACGCAGCGCGGTGACCTCGGCGGTCAGCAACCCGTGCTGGTACTGGTCGAGATAAAGCAGGGCGGCGACGATGAGGGCCAGCGGCAGGGCATTGACCAGCAGGATCCGGCGCAGCAGCGGCGAAATCCGCCGCCAGCCGAGCATCGCCGCACCCGGACGGGCCAGGCTCATGCTTCCTTGTAGCGGTAGCCGATGCCGTACAGCGTCTCGATCTGGTCGAACTCGTCATCGACGGCGCGAAACTTGCGCCGCAGCCGCTTGATATGACTGTCGATCGTGCGGTCATCGACATAGACGCTCTCGCCATAGGCGGCGTCGATCAGCTGGTCTCGCGACTTGACCATGCCCGGGCGAGCGGCAAGCGCCTTGACCAGCAGGAATTCGGTGACGGTGAGCTGGATATCCTGCCCCTTCCAGAGGCATTGGTGCTTGGTTTCATCGAGCGTGAGATCGCCCCTGCCAATGACGCCGGTGGGGGCGGCGCCGGAGCCTTCGGCGCGACTCGTCTCGTTGCGGCGGAGCAGGGCGCGAATGCGCTCGATCAGCAGGCGCTGGCTGAAGGGTTTGGTGATGTAGTCGTCGGCGCCGAGGCGCAAGCCCATCAGCTCGTCAAGCTCATCGTCCTTGCTGGTGAGGAAAATGACCGGCATCGCCGAGCGGGCGCGGAGGCGCTGGAGCAGCTCCATCCCGTCCATGCGCGGCATCTTGATATCGAGCACGGCGAGATCGGCCGGACGGGTCAGCAAACCCTGGAGTGCCGACTCCCCGTCGGTATAGGTGCGAACGGCATATCCCTCTTGTTCGAGTGTCATCTGCACCGATTCGAGGATGTTCCGGTCGTCGTCGACGAGAGCGATGGTCTGTTTCATGAAAATTTTGCCTTGCAGCGAACTTCGTCGCATTATCCCGACATGACGTGACGGGAATATGGCGCCAAATGCAAGAGCACCGTGAGATCCAGAACGACATTCACCGTGACGCGCGGCTGCTGCTGCGGGCGGCACGGTCAGGCAGTCTTGCGGTGATCGAGGACGATTATCCTGCGATCGCGCTTGTTACCCCGGCCGTGCTGCTGGATGGCGACGTCGTGGTGCTGCTCTCCCAGCTTTCCGCCCATACCAGGGCGCTCGACCGCAACCCCGCCTGCGCGTTGATGGTGAGCGGCGAGGCAACCGAGACGAACCCGCAGACCAGCCCACGCCTGTCGCTGGTATGCGATGCCGAACGGTCCGAAGCGCCAGAGGACCGGGAGCGCTATCTGACGATTCACCCCTATGCCCGCGCCTATGCCGGATTCAGCGATTTCGGGGTCTATCGGCTGACCCCCGTTGCGGCGCGGTTTGTCGGCGGGTTTGCCCGGGCGGCGACGCTGGATGTCGACCGGCTGGCGCCGCGCACCCCGGCGCTGCGGGATGAACGGGCCTGCATCGAGGCGATGGCGACCGCAAACCGCACGCTCGGCGCGCGGCTGGATGCGGCCGCAGCGGCGGCGGGCGGCACCGGAGGCGGCTGGACGATGGTGACGCTCGACCCCGACGGGTTCGATCTGGCACGGGAGGACATCGTGCTGCGCATCGACTTCGAGCGGATGTTGCGGGTCTATTCCGACGTGCTCACGGTCTTGGCCGATAGCGCGGCGCATGGTTGAGTTTCGCTGAACGCGGTCATATTTTCGCTTTTCAGGTTTGGAAAAACCCGAAAGGGACGGCATAAGGCTTAAATCGAACATCAAAGCCGAGCCAAGAAAGATCAGAGCCGTGACGCCAAAGACGACGAACACCGACTCCGCCGCCCGCAATGCGGCGATCCTGGCCCATGCGGGCATTACCCGCGCCGCCACTCTGCACGTGAACCTGACCGCTCCGGCGCTGGTGACCCATGCGCTACGCCGCGGCGAAGGACGACTTTCCGCAGACGGCGCGCTGATGGTCGAAACCGGCGTGCATACCGGCCGGTCGGTTGCCGACAAGTTCGTTGTGGACGAGCCGGAATCCACCTCGGAAATCTGGTGGGGCAGCGTCAATCAGAAATTGTCCGCTCCACATTATGCGACGCTCCGTGGCCGGGTGCAGGCCTTCCTGCAGGACCGTGAGCTGTTCATTCAGGACCTGTTCGCGGGCGCCGATCCGAAAAACCGCATCCGCGTGCGGCTGGTGACCACCAATGCCTGGCAGGCGCTTTTCGCCCGCAACATGTTCATCCGCCCCGCTGAGGCGGAGCTGGAGGGTTTCGAGCCGGATTTCGTGATCCTGCACGCGCCGGACTTCGAGGCCGACCCCGCAATCGACGGGGTGCGCTCCTCGACCGCGATCGCCCTGTCCTTTGCCGAGCGGCGGATCGTCATCGCCGGAACCCGATATGCCGGCGAGATCAAGAAATCGATCTTCACGGTGATGAACTGGCTGCTGCCCGCGCGCGGCGTGCTGCCGATGCATTGCAGCGCCAATATCGGCCAGGACAACGACGTCGCCCTGTTCTTCGGCCTGTCGGGCACCGGCAAGACCACCCTCTCCTCCGACCCGGCGCGCCGGCTCATCGGCGATGACGAGCATGGCTGGGGGCCGGATGGCGTGTTCAATTTCGAGGGCGGCTGCTACGCCAAGGTGATCGACCTCTCGGCCGAGGCCGAGCCGGAAATCCATGCCGCAAGCCATCGCTTCGGCACCGTTCTCGAGAACGTGGTGGCGGATGCGCGCGGGGTGGTGGACCTCGCCGATCGCAGCCTGACCGAGAACACGCGCTCGTGCTACCCGATCGAGTTCATCCCGAATGTCGAGCGCAGCGGCCGCGGCGGCATGCCGCGCAACGTGGTGATGCTGACAGCGGATGCGTTCGGAGTGCTGCCGCCGATCGCGAAACTGACGCCGGCGCAGGCGATGTATCATTTCCTCTCCGGCTACACCGCCAAGGTGGCAGGCACCGAGAAGGGGCTGGGCCGCGAGCCGCAGGCGACCTTCTCGACCTGTTTCGGCGCGCCGTTCCTGCCCCGCCCGCCGCGGGTTTACGGCGAGTTGCTGGCGAAGCTGATCGCCGAGCATGGCGTCTCGTGCTGGCTGGTGAACACGGGCTGGACCGGCGGGTCGTTCGGCACCGGTCAACGCATGTCGATCCGCCATACGCGCGCTTTGCTCAATGCAGCATTGTCCGGCGCGCTGGAGGGCACAAGCTTCCATCCCGACCGGGCGTTCGGCCTGATGATCCCCGATGCGGTCGCGGGCGTGCCCTCCTCGGTGCTCGATCCGCGGGAAGCCTGGGCGGACAAGGCAGCCTACGACCGGCAGGCGGCGGAGCTGGTGGCGCGGTTCGAGGAGAATTTCGCCCGGTTCGCGGAAACCGTCGACGAGGATATTCGCGCCGCGGCAATCCGCTCGGCCGCCTGACGCGACCGAAGCCAGAATGGCCATTGTTTCCCGAATATCGGAGACAGCCCTGGGCCAAATGAAACGCCCCTGAAATTCGCATGTGAATTTCAGGGGCGGCATTCCTGCGTATTGCCACCAACATCGCGACCCGCCGCATGCGGCGGGCGCAAAGTCAGCGCGTTTTACTCAGTTGTTGTGCTGGGCCTCGGCAGGGGCAGTCTGGCCGGCCGTGTGGCTGGTCTTGAACTGCGTGCCGTAAGCGTTGTTGATCTTCTGCACGAGCTGGTCGTGGGCGCTGCCGATATTGGCGGCGCTGGCAGCAGCCGGCGCGATGGCGCCAAGGGCGGCGATGAGGGCGATTGTGCGGGTCAGCTTCGTCATGGGAGTCTTCCTTTCTGATCTGGCTTTCGGCCTTGCTGTTCCGGAGCCGCGCTCCGTCTGAAACTGCATATAGACCCTTTGCTGCACCGCAATAACGGGTGAGGAATACCTATCACCCATACGTCAGCCGCATGAAACCTTTTGCCGATGCAGGTTGAGCCAAGCAGCGCGGCATGGGTGACGGCATAGTGGTTTTGGTCTTATTCTCGACGCCATGACGATCGATGAGCAGCTCATTGCATGGGCAGCAGAATTTTCCTCCTGGCGCCGCGACTTCCACGCCCATCCTGAACTCGGCTATCAGGAACGCCGCACCGCGGCGCTGGTGGCTGAACGGCTTTCGGCGTTCGGCCTGGAGGTGACGACCGGGATCGGCGGCACCGGCGTGGTCGGCACGCTGCGGGCGGGCTCGGGCAACCGGGCGATCGCGCTGCGCGCCGATATGGACGCGCTGCCCATCGAGGAGGCGGGCGACGCGCCCTGGCGCTCGACCACTCCGGGGACGATGCATGCCTGCGGCCATGACGGACACACCACGATGCTGCTTGCCGCGGCGCGCTACCTCGCCGCGACGCGGCGGTTTTCCGGGACAATCCATTTCATCTTCCAGCCCGCCGAGGAAGGCGGCGCCGGCGCGCGGGCGATGCTGGAGGACGGGCTGCTGGAACGGTTCCCGTTCGATTCGGTGTTCGGCGCGCATAACGATCCGCTCCTGCCGATGGGTGTGGTTTCGGCATCCCCCGGAACGGTGAACGCGGCATCGGATACGCTGCGGATCCGGCTGACCGGCAAGGGCGGCCACGCGGCGAGGCCGCACCAGACGATCGACCCGATCGTCGCAGGGGCGCAGATCGTGGTCGGGTTGCAGAGCCTGGTCGCGCGGCGGATCGCGCCGCTCGATTCGGCTGTGGTCTCGGTCTGCACCTTCCATGCCGGCAGCGCCAATAACGTGATCCCCGAGGCGGCGACCCTGTCGGGTACGGTGCGCACGCTGCTGCCGCACGTGCAGGACCACATGGCGCGCGAGATTCCGGGCCTGGTGGCCGAACTCGCCGCCGCCGCCGGGGTGGCGGCGGAGATCGGCTACGAGCGGGGCTATCCGCCGGTGGTCAACGATGTCGCCGCCGCTTCCGCCTTCGCCGAGGCGGCGCGGGGGGTGGTCGGCGCGGCGCAGGTGCGGACGACCATGCCAGCCTCGATGGGCGGGGAGGATTTCGCCTTCTATGCGCTGGAGCGGCCGGGCTGCTTCTTCCGCATCGGCCAGGCCGACGGCGAGCGCGGCGCGGTGCCGCTGCATCACCCGCGCTATGATTTCAACGACGCGATCATCCCGCTCGGGGCGGCGCTGTTTGCCGCTGTGGTGGCGCGGGAGCTGCCGGCTTGAGCCTGTTCGGCCCCGGGCTGCACGCCTTCCTGCTCGGGTTTCCGGCGCTGCTGTCGATCGTCAATCCGCTCGCCGGGGCGATCATCTTCAACGAGATCACCGGCAATGCGAGCCGCTCCGTGCGGGCGATGCTGGCCCGCAAGGTGGGGATGAACAGCGCCGCGGTGATGCTCGTCTCGCTCTGGGCGGGCAGCTATATCCTGAATTTCTTCGGCATCACGCTGAACGCGCTGCGGCTGGCCGGCGGCGCGGTGGTGGCGAGCCGGGCGTTCCAGATGCTGAACGCGCCGGAAGTCACCGAAGCGCGCAAACAGGCGCAGGCGGCGAGTTCGCTGCCGGCACCGGACCAGGACCCGGACGAAATCGCCTCGATGGCGTTCTTTCCGCTCACCCTGCCCTTCACCACCGGGCCGGGAACCATCGCCGTGGCGGTGACGCTGGGGACGGAGCGCGGCGCTTATGGCACGCCGCTCGGCGCGTTCTTCACCGGCATGTCGCTCGCGGCGATCGCGATCGCCGCGATCACCTGGATCAGCTACGCGGCGGCCGATCGGCTGGATGTGATTCTGGGCGCGACCGGGCGGCGGGTGCTCTCGCGCCTCGCTGCATTCATCCTGCTTGGAATCGGCGTGCAGATCATGCTGTCCGGCGCCATTCCGGTGTTGCACGAGGCGCTGGCCCGGTAAGCGCCCGGAGCCGGCGCGGGCGGCGCAAGGGCATGAAACGAGGACCGGCCCCTGCGAAAAACGCAGAACTGCGGCAGTAGCACTTACTCGTAACGCACCTTATTATCTCGGGGGCTATGTCCCAGTTACCCGCCGAACCCGACCTGCTGCTGCTGCTGCACGATGTGGCGCGGCTGCTGCGGCTTGAAACCGATCGCCGTGCGAGGCTGCACGGCATGAACCGCGCGCAATGGGCGATGCTGATCAAGCTCGCCCGGCATCCCGGCCTGTCGCAGAAGGATCTCGCCGAATTGCTCGAGGTCGAGCCGATGAGTGTGGCACGGCTGACCGACCGGCTGGCGGCGCGCAACCTGGTGGAGCGGCGGGCCGACCCGCGTGACCGGCGTATCTGGCGCCTGCACCTGACCGAGGCGGCGCAGCCGCTCCTCGCCGAGATCGAGACCCAGCGCGGCGCCGTCGCCGCACTGATCGGCAACGGGATCGCGCCCGAGACGATGGACACGCTGGTCACCGGATTGCTGCGGATCAAGGCGACCCTGCTCGGCGCGGGCCGCTGCGGGGCCGCGACACATGATGAGACCGGCGCGACAGATCACGGCACAATGGCCGGCGATGCGCCTCGCGACAATACCACGGCAGACGCCGAACAGGAGATGGTTTGATGTCCCATACGAGTACAGCCGCCGGCCCGGTGGCCCGCGAGGCCGAGACCCGCGAGGAAGCGACCCGGGGCCGTCGCTCGGGCCGGATGCTGCGGCCTTTGCTGATGATCGGCGGCGTGGCGGTGATCCTCGGCGCCATCCTTGTCTACTGGCTGGTGAGCGGTGGGACGGTGAGCGTGACGGACACCTATGTCCAGGCGGGCAAGGTGGCGCTGTCCACCGACGTGTCAGGCCTGGTGGAAACCATCGACGTTCACGACAATGAAAAGGTGAAGAAAGGCCAGGTGCTGTTCACCCTTGATCCCTCGCGCTTCGAGGTGGCGATCGCGCAGGCGAAGGCCAACCTCGCCGAAGTGAGCCAGCAGGTCGAGGCAACTCGGGCCGGCTATCGCGCCGAGATCGCCAAGATCCGTACCCAGCAATCGGTGGTCGACAACGACAGGCTGAACTTCAAGCGCTACGCGGCACTCGTGCATACTGGCGGCGTGACGCGCACCGCCTATGACGATGCGAAATACAAGCTCCAGGGCGACGAGGCGACGCTAGATGCGATGACCGCGCAGGCGGGTGTCGATCTCGCGAAACTCTCGGGCGACCCGAAGATCAAGGCGCAGGACACGCCGCAATACAAGGCGGCGAAGGCGGCGCTGGCCACCGCCGAGCTGAACTACCGCCATTCGATCGTGCGTGCGCCCTTCGCCGGAGTAGTAACCGAAACCGACAAGCTGCGGCCGGGCATGTTCCTGCCGGCCGGCACCGCTGCCTTCGCACTTGTCTCGAATACGGATATCTGGATCCGCTCTCAGCCGAAGGAAACCTCGCTGACCTGGGTGAAGCCGGGGGACAAGGTGAGCGTGCATGTCGACACCTATCCGGGCCGCACCTGGCAGGGCGTTGTCGCCAGCATCGCGCCGGCCAGCGGGTCGAGCTTCTCGATCCTGCCAGCGGAGAATTCCTCAGGCAACTGGGTGAAGGTCGTGCAGCGCATTCCGCTGCGGGTGAACATCATCGGCGGGCCGAAAAATCTCGTGCTGCGCAACGGCATGACCGCCGAGATCACGATCCATACGGGCCATCAGAACCGGCTTTCGGACCTGTTCTGAGCCGGATTGACGCGGGGGCGCTGAACCATGGCCGGGCCGGCTTCGCACGAGGAGGAAATGCAGCTCAGCGGGCTGCCGCGCGCGATCGTGACGGTCGGCTGCATGATCGGCACGCTGATGCAGGCGCTGGACGCGACCATCGCCAACGTCTCGCTGCCCTACATGCAGGGCTCGCTCTCGGCCTCGTATGACGAGATCACCTGGGTTCTGACCTCCTACGTGATCGCCGCGGCGATCATGACCGCGCCGGTTGGCTGGCTTGCCGCTCAGTATGGGCGGAAGAACATCTTCCTGTTCTCGCTGGTGGGCTTCACCGTCAGCTCGATGATGTGCGGCGTCGCCACCTCGCTCGGCGAGATGGTGATGGACCGGCTGCTGCAAGGCGTGTTCGGCGCGGCGCTGGTGCCGTTGAGCCAGTCCACCATGCTGGACATCTACCCGGTCGAGAAGCGTGGCTCGGCAATGGCGATCTGGGGTGTTGGCGTGATGATCGGCCCCATCCTCGGGCCGACGCTGGGCGGCTATCTCACCTATTTCTACGACTGGCGCTACGTGTTCTTCGTCAACGTGCCGTTTGGCGTCGCTGCCCTGCTGGCGCTCGGCGCCTTCATGCCGAAGCGGGCGAAGCGGCCGGCAAGCGGGCATTTCGACTGGATCGGCTTTGCCGTGCTGTCGCTCTTTCTCGGGTCGTTGCAGATCATGCTTGATCGCGGGCAGGAGAAGGACTGGTTCGGTTCACCCGAAATCGTCACCTTCGCGGTGCTGGCCGTCATCGGGCTCTATCTGTTCATCGTCCACATGATGACCGCGAAGGCGCCTTTCATCCCGCGCGGCGTGTTCGCCGACCGAAATCTGAATGCCGGGCTGATCACCATGTTCGCGGTCGGCTCGGTGCTGCTCTCCTCGGCGACGCTGATGCCGCCCTTCCTGGAAAAGCTCGGCAACTATCCGGTGGAGACGGCGGGCCTCGTGATGGCGCCACGCGGCATCGGCACGATGGGCGCGATGATGCTGGCGGGGCGGCTGTCGAACCGGATCGACCCGCGCGCGCTGATGGCGGCGGGCTTCGCGCTGCTCGTCGTCTCGTTCTGGATGATGCAGCAATGGTTGCCCTCCTCGCCGCAGGACTACATGGTCGAAACGCTGATCGTGCAGGGGATGGGGCTTGGGTTCGTGTTCACGCCGCTGCAGGTCGTCGCCTTCTACACGCTGCCGCAGGCGCTACGCACACAGGGAACCTCGCTGCTCAGCCTGATGCGAAATATCGGCATGGCGGTGGGCATTTCCGTCACCGAGGCGGTGCAGGTGCAGATGGCGCAGGTGAACCACGCGACTCTGGCCGACCACGTGACGCCATTCAGCCGCAACCTTCAGGTGGGCGGCGCTGTATCGCACATGCTCGATCCACTCACGCATGCCGGCGCCGCGCTGCTGAACGCAACCCTCGACCAGCAGGCCCAGATCATCTCCTTCATCGATTCGTTCAAGTTCATGATGATCGTGAGCATCCCGACCATGTTCTGCCTGTTGCTGATGCGCCGGCCGCCACGCACCGCCATGGCCGCGAAGACGGAGAAGCCGGAAATGGCGGTCATGGAGTGATTTTTCACCTTCCTGTTGATTTCCGCTGAGATCTGACCCGGGAATTCCATCGAGATTTGACCCGCCCATAGTTTATGATTTGAGTTTCATGATGGGGTCAAGGCTGGATTTTTCTCCTTTCGTTTTTGGGATTTCTGCACGGAGCTATTTTTGAACCTGAAGCTGTCATTTCCGGTCTCGAGGATATGGCAGTGGTGGGTGAGGCGATCGAGGAGCGCGGTGGTCATCTTGGCGTCGCCGAAGACGGCGGACCATTCGCTGAAGCTCAGGTTGGTGGTGATGACGACGCTGGTGCGCTCGTAGAGCTTGCTGAGCAGATGGAACAGCAAAGCTCCGCCTGAGGCGCTGAAGGGCAGATAGCCAAGCTCATCGAGGATGACGAGGTCGGCATGGATCAGACGGCCGGCGATTTGCCCAGCCTTTCCCTGAGCTTTTTCCTGCTCCAGAGCATTGACCAGCTCGACGGTGGAGAAGAAGCGGACGCGCTTTTTGTGATGCTCGACGGCCTGCACGCCGAGCGCGGTGGCGATGTGGGTTTTGCCCGTGCCCGGGCCGCCGACGAGCACGACATTGTCGGCGGGTTCGATGAAGTCGCAACGATGCAACTGGCGGACCAGGGCCTCATTGACCTCGCTGCTGGCGAAGTCGAAGCCGGCCAGGTCGCGATAGGCCGGGAAGCGGGCGGCCTTGAACTGATAGGCCATGGAGCGGACCTCGCGCTCAGCGGTCTCGGCCTTGAGCAACTGGGAGAGTACCGGGATGGCGGCTTCGAAGGCCGGGGCACCCTGCTGGGCCAGTTCATCGACGGCCTGTGCCATGCCGTGCATTTTGAGGCTGCGCAGCATGATGACGAGCGCGCCGGTGGCGGGATCATGACGCATGGCGGGCCTCCTCAGATTGGCGCAAGCTATCGTAGCGCTCGACGTCAGCCTTGGGTTCATTGGCCAATGTCAGTGCCTGTGGCGCGGTGATGACCGGAGGCGGAGCCTGTTTGCCGTCGATCAGCCGGTGGAGCCGGTTGATGATATGCGTCTTGGACGGCACGCCGTCCTCCAGCGCCAGTTCCACCGCCACCAACACCGCCTGCTCGTCATGGTGCAGCACCAGGGCCAGGATCTCCACCATCTCCCGGTCACCGCCAGGACGGCGCAGGAGATGTTGCTGCAGCCGCTTGAAGGCATCGGGCAATTCCAGGAACGGCGCACCGTTGCGCAAGGCGCCCGGCTTGCGCTGGATCACCGCCAGATAATGCCGCCAGTCATACACAGTGCGCCCTGGGCCGTTGTGCGTCCGGTCGATGATGCGCGGATGCTCGCAGATGATTTGCCCCTCCGCCGCCACCACCAGCCTGTCGGGATAGACCCGCAGGCTGACCGGCCGGTTGGCAAAAGAGGCCGGCACGCTGTAGCGGTTACGCTCCAAGTGGATCAGGCAGGTCGAGGAGACCCGCTTGGTGTGTTCCACGAACCCATCGAACGGACGGCCCACAGGCATGAGGCTCTCAACCTCGCTGGCCCAGACATCGGCAATGGTTCCCGGCTCGTTGCCATGCGCGGTCTGCTCCCACAGCTCCCGGCAGCGCCGCTCCAGCCAGTCGTTCAGGGCGTCCAAGCTTTCGAACGGAGGCATGGACTGCCACAGGCGGTGGCGTGCATCCTGGACGTTCTTCTCAACCTGCCCCTTCTCCCAACCGGCGGCCCGATTACAGAACTCGGCCTCGAAGAGATAATGGCTGGTCATCGCCAGGAAGCGGGCGTTGACGCTGCGCTCCTTGCCACGGCCGACCTTGTCAACGGCGGTGCGCATGTTGTCGTAAATCCCGCGCCGCGGTACGCCGCCGAGAGCTTGGAAGGCGTGGTTATGCGCGTCGAACAACATCTCATGTGTCTGCAGCAGATAGGCCCGAACAATGAACGCCCGGCTATGCGACAGTTTGGTGTGCGCCACCTGCAACTTGACGCGGACGCCACCGATGATCGCAAAATCTTCGCTCCAGTCAAACTGGAACGCCTCGCCAGGCGCAAAGGCCAAGGGCACGAAGGTTCCCCGGCCGGCGGTCTGCTGCAGCCGTTGGCACTCCCCCTTCCAAGCCCGGGCAAAGGCCGCCACACGATTGTAGGAACCGTCATAGCCCAGGCTGACGAGATCACCGTATAGCTGCTTGACCGTCCGCCGCTGCTTGCGCGGCCGGCCAGCTTCACGGCGCAGCCACGCCAAAAGCTTCTCGGCATAAGGATCAAGCTTGCTCGGCCGGTCCGGAACCTGAAACTTCGGCTCAATCACATCAGACCGAAGATATTTGCGGATCGTGTTCCGCGACACGCCTGTGCGCCGGGAAATCTCTCGGATCGGCACATGCTCACGCTTATGCCACCGGCGGATAATGCTCAAAAACGCCATGTCCAACACTCCGTTCGCCCCCGCCTCTTCCAGACGGGGAAACAGTCAAACATGGGTCAAATCTCAGTGGAAAAATCCGGCCTTCCCGGGTCAGATCTCAGCGGAAATCAACATCCCCTGGAGCAGACGGGTGATCGTGGATTTGCCCGATCCGGAACGGCCGACAATGCCGAGCATGGTCCCCTCGGGCACCGCGAAACTGACCTTGTTCAGCGCCGGTGTCTTTGCGCCCTCATACGTGAAGGTCACATCCTCGAATTCGATGGCGCCATGAAAAGCCGGGCGCAGGCCGGTGTTCATGGCGCGCCGTTCGGTCGGCCGGTTAAGCACTTCGCCGACAATGGCAAAGGCCGCGCGAGCCTCCTGCGCGTCCTGCACAAGACGGGCGAAAGAGACCAGCGGGCCGGCAACACGCCCGCCGAGGAGCATGAACCCGACCAGCGATCCGGCGGCGAGCGGATTCTGCGCGGTAAGCGCGACATAGCCGCCCAGCAGCAGAACGCCGATCGA
This sequence comes from Acidocella sp. C78, assembly GCF_907164655.1. Lineage (NCBI taxonomy): Bacteria > Pseudomonadati > Pseudomonadota > Alphaproteobacteria > Acetobacterales > Acidocellaceae > Acidocella > Acidocella sp. C78. The sequence goes on along the minus strand of NZ_CAJQZK010000078.1, from coordinate 14,097 downwards.
GGCATAGCGGTCGAAGGGGAGCGAGAGCACCTGCGGCCAGGCCGAGAGCTGGCCCATTTCGAGGTTAAGCCGACTTGTCAACGCGACACGGCCATCCCAGTCATCAGCGCGAACCTTTTCAAGCGCCAGCGATTTCACCGTCCGCACGCCGTAAAGACTCTCGACGAGAACCGCGCCCTTCGCGCTCTCTGCCTCGATGATGCGCCCGGTCAGACGGGCGATCGCCGGGAGAAAGGCAGTGATGATGATGGCGATGATCGCCGAAGCGATCAAAATGGTCCAGGCCAGGAAGGCATTGAGGTAGAACAGGATCGGCAGAACCAGCGCGATCATGAAGATGTTGATGAAGGTCGTCAGCAGGCGACCGGTGATGAAGTCGCGCACACGATAGATCTGGGAAACCTTGTAGGCGATCTGCCCCGCCTGGTTGCGTTCGAAGAATTCGATCGGAATCGTCATCAACCGATCGAAGATCATCAGATTCAGCCGGGCATCGATCCTGGTGGAAAGCGTGACCAGCATCATCTGCCGACCCCAGGTGAGCAGCGCCTCCCAGAGAATGCTGATACCGAAGATGATCGACATCAGCGCCAGCGTATTCATCGCGTGGTATTCGATCACGCTGTTGAGCACGACCATGACGAGCAGCGCCGGAATGATCTGCAGGATGGTCAGGGTGACGGAACTCACCGCGATGTCGCGCAGGAGGCGCTTCTCACGCCAGACCATCCGGAACAGCAGGGTGAAGTTGAAGATCGGATCGGCGTCTTCTTCGGCGCGCTCGCCGCGGATCAGCAGAACCGTGCCATCCCAGAGCTGGGCGAGTTGCAGCTCGTCAATCGGCACCGAAGCCGTTCCCTGCGGGGCGCGGGGATCGCGCAGGAAGACGACGGCGCGCTCACGGTCGCAGGCCATCATCAGCGCCGCGCCGCCATCCTTCATCAGGAGAATTACGGGAGCGGTCGTGTCAGTCTTGAGGAGCTGGCGGAAACCGACACGGATGGCGCGTGCCCAGAGCCCGGCCTCGCGCGCCCACTCGACAAGGGCGGGCGAGCCCGGCACTGCCGCAGGATCCGTGTCCTTGCGTAGCAGCTCAGGGTCGAGATCGACCCCGTGAAACCGCGCCGCCGCCCTGACCGCGAGGACGCGGACATGAGGTACCACGCCGCTCTGCGGCGCAGGGTCGATCGGCTCGCTGGTATCGTGCATCAGACAAATTCTTTCCCCGTTGCGATGGATTTTTCGCCCGGGGCGCATCTGCCGGTCTGCAGCGCCGAAATGAGGCACCGCGGGGTGCAAAAAACGCACCCGGTTACGAAATAAAATATCCAATCAAACATCTATCCATAACCTAACACTAAATCAGACCATTTGCCATAGATCGTGCTCACTGGCGTGCGGGTCTTGCGTTTCCGAACCGGCGGTGCTGCATCAGAGTCCGACCTGCAAAGGAGTTGCGTCGATGGATATCCGCCCCGCCACCCCGGAAGATCTGCCCGCCTGCCAGGCGATCTACGCCCATCATGTGCTGGAGGGCACCGGCACGTTCGACGAGGTGCCACCCTCGCTCGAGGCGGTTGCGGCGCGACATCGCGAGATCACCGGCAGGGGACGAAGCTGGGTGGTCGCGGCGGATGCGACGGGCATTCTCGGATATGCCTATTTCGACCAGTATCGCGACCGCTCGGCCTATCGGTTCACGGCTGAGGACAGCGTCTATGTGCGGGAGGACGTCAGGGGCCAGGGCGTGGGCAAGGCGCTTGTGGCACGGCTGCTCGATGAAGCGCGCGAAGCAGGATTCCGGCAGATGCTTGCAGTCATCGGAGATTCGGACAATGTCGGCTCGATCGGCGTGCATGCGAGCCTCGGGTTCCAGCGCGTCGGCACGCTCCGCGACGTGGGGTTCAAGTTCGGCCGCTGGATCGACGTCGTCCTGATGCAACGGCATCTCGCCGGACCAGGCTAAAGCGTCATCGGCGCCTCTGGGATCATCCGACCGGATCGGGACACTGTAATCCTCGATATCACAGACCGACATATTCGATCCGGGAGGATCGGAACATGTCATGGGCATGATCAGGTTGCGATCTTGAGGGATTCGATCGACTCCTCAAGCTCGCTGAATGTCGGCATCAGGGGGTTCGGCACCATCTTGCGGCCGACCTCCACACTGACCTGCGGCGCGTTGCCGTGCAAATGGGCAACCAGAACCGCGCGGATCACTTCCAGATAGCGGGATTCCTCCTCGACCACGCCGCGTAGCCGCGTGGACAGCGGCCCCACCACGCCATAGGCCAGCAACACGCCGAGAAACGTGCCCGTGAGGGCCTCGCCGATCATCTCCCCGAGCACCGCGGGCGGCTTGCTAATGTCGGCCATGGTCTTGATCACGCCAAGCACGGCCGCGACGATGCCGAGCGCAGGCAGACCATCCGCCATGGTCTGCAACGAATGCGCGCCGTGCAGTTCCTCGGCAAGGGTCTTGCGCAATTCCCGCGCCATCACGTCCTCGATCTGGTGCGGATCGTCGGCGTTCATGCCAACCATCCGCAGATAGTCGCAGATGATGCCGGTGGCCTCGTGATTTTTCAGGATCGTCGGGAAATGCTTGAAGACCGGACTTTCATCCGGCCGCTCGATATGCGGCTCCAGCGCCATTGCGCCGCGTGTCGCCGCGAGGCGGACGAGGTAGAACAGCAGGCACAGCAGATCGATATAATCGGTCTTCTTGAAGGCGCTGCCGCGCAGAACCTTCTTGAAGCCGCCCATCGTGTGCTTGATGTCGTGCATCGAGTTGCCGGCCACAAACGTGCCAATCGCAGCGCCGCCGATCGTGATGAGTTCGAAAGGCATCGACTTGAGCAGCGGGATGATGGCCCCCCCAGTAACGATGAAGACCCCGAATACACAGACGAGCAGGAATGCAACGCCTCCCAGAGTGAGCATAAATCACCGATATTCCAGAATATTGCTTCTCCGGTCGGGTCATGGCGCCGCAGCGCCAGCTGTTTTGACCCCTTTAGGCAGTGCCGGTCGCACCACCAGTATCCCCACCCGCCGATTGGCCGCCGCCAGAGGGTTGGATGGGATGAGCAACTTGTGGTCGGCATAGCCGCTCACGCGCGCGATCAGTCGCTTCGGAAAGCCGGCCTTGACAAGAACCTGGCGCGTCGCGTTCGCGCGCTCGACAGAAAGATCCCAATTGTCCTTGGGGCCAGCGACGTAAGGTCTCGCGTCGGTGTAGCCGGCGATGCGGATGTGATCGCCGAGGCCGCTCAGGATTGGCGCTATCTTGGTGAGCAGCCGCAGCGTCATGGGATTGGGCTGGGACGACCCCAACGCGAACATCGGCCGCTTGTGCGCGTCCATGATCTGGATGCGCAGGCCTTCCGGCGTGACCGTCACGCTCACCTGTTTGGACAGCGAGGCGAGGTTCGGATCCTGCGCCACCATATCCTTGATCTCGGTGCCGGCGATCTTCAGTTGGGCGATCCCGAGATTGCCGGGCGCAACCCCACCGAAGGCGCCCTGGATGGCTGACCCGGCAGAGCCGGCTGGCTGCGGCTTCTGCAAGACAGGTGCCGGGCGCGGCGTGGATGACGATTGCGAACTGTCGGCACGGGGCTGATGGCCAGAACCCGGCGAGGTATTCACCATGTCCTTGCCGGTCGGATGGTCGGGACGGACCTGACGCCCCTGCGGCGTGTGCGGCACCTGATAGGAGACGGGGTTGTGCCCGACAGTGACACGGACCGCACCGAGATCGGACGCGAGCGAGCCTTTGTCGAATGGAGTCTTGCCACCGAAGGGCTTGCCCTCGCCGGAAGCGCCGCGATTGAGCACGTTGGCCTGGCTGAAATAGTCGGCAAGGCCGATGCGCTGCGCCTTTGTCGTGGCGCTGATCAGCCACATCAGCAGAAAGAATGCCATCATCGCCGTCACGAAGTCGGCATACGCGATCTTCCAGGACCCGCCATGATGGCCGGCCTCGATGATCTCTTCGCGACGGATGATCAGGTTGACCGCCTGATCGCCGCCCTTGCCGCCCTTTTTCTTGCGCTGCGCCATGAACTCCGTGCTGCCTTTCGGAGCCGGAGTATCAGGGGTAGGTGTTAAAAAAGCCTAAATCAGGCCATCAGGAGGTCACAGCAAGGACGCGGGTCAGAATTTCCGGATCGGCGTTCCCCCCCGACAGGACAACGCCGACGGACAAACCGTCAAGCGGCAGCGCCTCGGCCAGCACCGCCGCCAGCGCCACGGCGCCCCCGGGTTCGACCACGAGCTTGAGATGCCGCAGCGCGAAGCCCATCGCGGCAAGCACCTCCACCTCGCCAACCGCGACGGCGCCGGCGAGGCGGGGCGCGTTCAGCGCGAAGGTGAGTTCGCCGGGCGTCATCGCCATCAGCGCGTCGCACAGCGCGGAGCCCGCACCGTCATTGGCGAGGCGGGCGCCGGCCGCCAGCGAACGGCCGGTATCGTCCCACCCCTCGGGCTCGACGGCGATCAGCCGGGTCTCCGGCGAGGCGTGTTCGAGGGCAAGGGCGCAGCCGGCGGTGAGGCCGCCGCCGCCGGTGCAGACGAAGACAATATCGAGTTCGGCGCCCGCCGCCCGCGCGTCATCCACCAGTTCGAGGGCAAGGGTGCCCTGCCCGGCAATCACGTCGGGATGGTCGAAAGGCGGGATAAGGACGGCGCCGGTGCGCGCGGCAATTGCGGCGGAGATTGCGACGCGGTCTTCGGTACGGCGGTCGTACTGGACGATTTCGGCGCCCCAGGCGGCGGTCGACTCGCGCTTGATGGCAGGCGCGTCGCGCGGCATCACGATCGTGGCCGGAATTCCGAGAGCCGCCGCAGCGCAGGCCACCGCCTGACCATGATTGCCCGAGGAATAGGCGACGACGCCCGCTTCACGCGCCGCAGGGTCGAGTCTCAGGATCGCGTTGGTCGCGCCGCGCAACTTGAAGCTGCCCGTGCGCTGCAAGGGCTCGGCCTTGATGAAGACCTCGGCGCCGGTCCGCTCGTCGAGCGCGGGAGAGCGCAGCGTCGGGGTGCGGACGATGTGCGGGGCGATCAGGGCGCGGGCGGCGAGAACATCCTCGGCGGTGGGCAGGCGGGTCATTGCTTGGGCCTCATGAGTGCGGCGGGGGCGGCGGCGAGCCGGGCGGCGGACAGGACGTAGGATTCGATCGCGACGCCGGCGCGCCGGCGGGCGGCATGGCCGGCAGGGGCGGCGGCGGCGACCTCGCTTGCGGCGAAACCGGCGAGCCAGGACGGTTCGACCAGCAGGACCGGCGTGCCGGGCGCGGCTGGCGGGGCGGCGAAGAAGCACCAGCGCGGGCCGAGTCCGACCACGGCGAAGCGGGGCGGCAGATCATGTGCCAGTTCGGACAGGGTGCTGTAGTCGGTGCTGGCGATCACGGTGAGATGGCGCGACGCGGCGGCGCGGGCGACATTGCGCGCCAGCGCCTTCCAGCCAGCGAGGCGGATTGCGGTCGGATCGCGATGCGGAGGCAGCGGGAACAGGGCGACGGCGGCCTGGAGCCAGACAATCGCGGCCAGCAGGAAGCCGAGTGCTGCGGCGGCCCGCAGCCAGACGTGGGCGATTCGCGGGGCGATGGCGCCGGCCGCGAGGGCGGCGCCGGGATAGAGAATGGCGGGCCAGTTCGCCTGCACCGGGCCGGAGAGCGTGTGCTCGACGAAGACGGCGGCGGGCACCAGCACCGCAAGCAGGACAAGGCGGGCTGGGGCGGAACGGTCGCGCCGCAGCGACCAGACGCCCCAGACCATCAGGCCGAGGACGATCGGGGTGGCGAGGCCCACCTGCCCGCCAACCAGCCCGAGCAGGTGACCCGGCAGGCCGACAAGGTCGAGATGCGCGGAGCGGCCGCCCTGCTTGGCGAAGCTCGCCCAGCCATGCGCCGCGTTCCACCTCACGACCGGCAGCATCGCCAGCAGGCCGAGCAGCAGGCCGAGCCAGGGCAGAGGCCGGCGCAGCCCCGCCCTGCCCTCGCGCGTGACCAGCATGAACAGGCCGATCGCGACGAACAGCAGGGCGGCGGTGTATTTGGCCTCGAAGCCGAGCCCCGCGGCGAGGCCGGCCACGAGGACCCAGCGGTCGTCGCCGGTGGCGAACCAACGCGCCATCGCCCAGAGCGACGCCGTCCAGAACAGCAGGAGCGGCGTGTCGGGCGTGGTGATGATGGCGCCGGCGTTCAGCACCAGGGTGGCGTTGAGCAGTAGTGCTGCGGTGAGGCCGGCGCGGCGGTTGGGAAAGAGGTCCTCGCCGGCGCGCCAGAGCAGCAGCGTGCCGATCGCGGCGGAGAGCGGCGAGAGCAGGCGGATGCCGAGCGCGCCGTCACCCGCGAGGGCGGTGCCGGCGCGGATCCAGAGCGCGACCAGCGGGGCGTCGTCGTAATAGCCGGTGGCGAGGTGCTTCGACCACAGCCAGTAATAGGTCTCGTCCGGCGCAAGCGGAATGAGGGCGGCGAGGACGAGGCGCAGGAGGGTGAGGCCGGCCAGAGCCACCAGCCAGGCCCGGCGGCTCATCGCACCCGCCAGACCAGGGTGGCGGAGACCGCGTAGTTCCAGACGACGCCAACCGCCGAGCCCGCGGCGCTGGCAGCAAGACCGTTGGCATCGGCGCCATGATAGAGCGCGCCGGCAATGCCGATATTGGCGATGGCGCCGAGGCCGCAGACCAGCATGAACAGCACAAGCCCCTGCCAGTAGCGCGCGCCGCGCAGCTTCATCGTGCGGTAGGTCAGGCGGTTGTTCAGTTCGAAATTGGCGATCATGGCGACGACGGTGCCAAGCGTCTGCGCCGCGCCGAAATCGAGCCCGGCGGCGCGGCTCGCCTGCATCGCCGCAAGGTTCACGACAATGCCGCACAGCCCCACCAGGGCGAAGGCGATGAAACGCAGCGGCACCATGCCGCCCAGCGCGCGGTCGACGAACTGGCCGGCGAACTGGACCATCACCAGAATATCGAGCTTGCTCTCGCCGGCGGCGCGGGGCGGAAGCGGTAGGGCAGTTCGGCGACCTTTAGCGGCGCCGGCGCAGAAAGCAGCAGGTCGAGCAGGATCTTGAAGCCCTGCCCGTTCAGCCGGTGCGCCAGATCCTCGAACAGCGACTGGCGGAGGAGGAAGAAGCCGCTCATCGGGTCGGAAATCCTCACACCAGCGAGTTTCTGGGCGAGGCCGATGCCGGCGGCGGAGAGGCGCTGGCGCAGCGGCGAGGCGAGACCGGCGGCGTCGCCGTCGCCGACATGGCGGCTGCCCACCGCGATGTCCGCCCCCGCGCGCACCGCCTCGAGCATCGCGGGGAGGATGGTTTCGTCATGCTGGAGGTCGCCGTCGATCACCGCGACAAAGGGGGCGGAACTGGACAGCACCCCCTCGATGACCGCCGAGGACAGGCCGCGCCGGCCGATCCGGCGGAGGCAGCGCACGCGGCAATCGCTCCGGGCGAGAGCGCGGGCGGCGTCGGCCGTGCCGTCAGGGCTGTCGTCATCGACGAAAATCACCTCCCAGTCGATGCCGGCAAGCGCGGCATCGAGGGCGGCGACCATGGGGGCGACGTTCGGCTCCTCGCGATAGCAGGGAACGACGACGCTCAGCGTCGGGCCGCAGTTTGCACTCACGCGGGCAGGCTCAGCCGCCGAGCGACTCCAGCACCGCCTCGGCCCGGCTGACGTCGAACCCGCCGGGCTGTTCGATGGCGAGATGCGTCACCACGCCATCCTGCGCCACGAGGGCATAGCGCTGGCTGCGCACGCCGAGGCCACGGGCGATGAGATCCAGTTCGAGGCCGATGGCGCGGGTGAAGGCGCCAGAGCCGTCGGCGACGAAGGTGATCTTGCCCGCGGCCTTCTGATCATCGGCCCAGGCGGACATCACGAACACGTCGTTCACCGCGATGCAGACGATTTCATCGACGCCCTTCGCCTTCAGCGCGTCGTGATGCTCGAGGAAGCCGGGCACGTGCTTCGCGCTGCAGGTGGGGGTGAAGGCGCCGGGAACGGCGAAGAGCACCACCGTCTTGCCGGCGAAGAGCTCGCCGGTGTCGATCTCCTGCGGCCCCTCGGCGCCGGGGGTCATCAGCTTCATGGCCGGGAGCCTGTCGCCCACCTTGATCATCGCGTTTCTCCTGATTTGGATACCCTGTTCGAGCCGACTGGTAGCCGAAGCCGGGGCCCGCGTGAAGGCGGGGGGATCAGGCGTAACGTTCCTCGGCCCAGGGATCGGCGTTGTTGTTGTAGCCGCGGGTTTCCCAGAAGCCCTTGCGGTCGGCCGTCGCGAAGGTGATGCGGCGGACCCATTTGGCGGATTTCCAGAGATAGTAGCGCGGCACCAGCACCCGCACCGGCCCGCCGTGCTGACGGGTCAGCGGCTGTCCCTCCCAGCTGTGCACCAGGCAGCAATCCTCGGCGGCGAACTGGTCGAGGCGAAGATTGGTCGTGTAGTCGTCATAGGACTCGAAAAGGACGTGGGTCGCGTCCGGGTGCGGCTGGACGAGGTCGAGAATGGTGCGGATCGACACGCCGCGCCAGTGGTTGTCGTAGCGCGACCAGGTGGTGACACAGTGCATGTCGGACACGCTGTCCTGCTGCGGCAGGGCCATGAACCTGTCCCAGTCGAGGGTGACGGGGCTGGCGACAGCGCCGTCGATCGCGAGGCGGAAGGCGGATTTCGGCACCTCCGGCTGGATGCCGAGATCGAGCACCGGCCAGTCGGTGACGAGGCGCTGGCCGGGGGGGAGGCGCTGCGCCGGCGGCGCGGTGGCGCCGGTCAGGCCCCGCCCCTCGCGCGACCAGTCCTGCTTGCGGCCGATCAGCTTGTCGCGGATCTGGCCGATCAGGCTGATATCCGGTCCGTCGTTTCCCTGCTTGTCCGCCTCGTCCATCGCCGTTCTCCTTTCGGGCCACACGATGATATGGGGTGAAAGGGGGCGCGGTCCAGCGCGCGGCGAGGGTCAGCGGTTCTTGAGGATGCGGGCCTTGTCGCGTTCCCAGTCGCGCTTGGCGATGGCCTGGCGCTTGTCGTGCTGCTTGCGGCCCTCGGCAATGCCGAGCGTGACCTTGGCGAGGCCGCGCGGGTTGAAATGCACATCGAGCGGAACGACGGTCGAGCCCTGCCGGGCGATGGCGCCGAGGAGCTGGTCGATCTGCTTGCGCTTGAGCAGCAGCTTGCGCGGGCCCTTGGTGTCGAAACGGGAGAGCACGCCGCCCTGATATTCGGGGATGTACATGTTGAAGAGATACATCTCGCCGTCACGCTCGCCGGCGAAGGCCTCGGAGAGGGTGGCGCGCCCCATGCGCAGCGACTTCACCTCGGCGCCGCGCAGCACGAGTCCGGCCTCGACCGTGTCCTTGATCGTGTAGTTGAACCGGGCCTTGCGGTTCTGCGCGGCGACCCCGTGGGAGATCAGCCCGGATTTCCGGGGTTCGGCCATCAGCCGAGCAGCCCGAGCCCGGTCATCGCGGCGCGCATCTGCGCCTTCGTCGCCTCGGCGAGCGGGGCGAGCGGCAGGCGGCAGACTTCCGAGCCGAAGCCGAGCAGAGAGGCGGCATATTTCGCCGGGGCGGGATTGCTCTCGGCGAACATCGCATCGTGCAGGGGCAGCAGGCGGGACTGGATCGCCATCGCGGTCTTCACATCGCCGGCGCGCCAGGCCCCCTGCATCTCGGCGCAGAGGCGCGGGGCGATGTTGGCGCTGACCGAAATGCAACCGACCCCGCCGGAGGCGAGAAAGGCGAGTGCGGTGTGATCCTCGCCCGAGAGCTGGCAGAACGACGCGCCGCAGGCGGCGGCGGTATGCAGCGGGCGGGTGAGGCTCGCGGTCGCGTCCTTCACCCCGACGATGTTGGGGTGCTGCGCGAGGCGCGCCATCGTCGCCACGCTCATGTCGATCACCGAGCGGGGCGGGATGTTGTAGATGATCAGCGGAATGCCGATCGCATCGGCGACCGCGGTGAAGTGGCGGAACAGCCCGTCCTGCGTCGGCTTGTTGTAATAGGGAGTGACGACGAGAACGCCGTCGGCGCCGACGGATTCGGCATGCTTCGCGAGGCCGATCGCCTCGCGCGTGGCGTTGGAGCCGGCGCCGGCGATCACCGGGACGCGTTTCTTCGCGACCTCGATCGTGATTTCCACCACGCGCTTGTGCTCGTCATGGCTGAGCGTGGGGGATTCACCCGTGGTGCCGACCGGGACGAGGCCGTCGGTGCCCTCGGCGATCTGCCATTCGATGAAACGTTCGAGTGCGGCCTCGTCGATGCGACCGTCTTCGTGCATCGGGGTGACCAGCGCGACCAGTGAGCCGTGAAACATTGTAATCTCCGTGAGTGGACGTAACCTATTCGCAGCATTCGGCGGCGACAAGGGATGGGAGCGCGGGATCAGTCCTGCTATTGATTCGTGCATGGTCCGGATGTTGCTGCTGCTGCTGACGTCCCTGCTCGCTCTCGGCGCCGCACCCGCGCCGCTGGGCGTGGTTGCCATCGCGGCACCGCTGCAACCCGTCCCTGCCCTCGCCCGGATCATGAACGACATCCGCGCCAATCGCTGGACCGAGGCGGAAACTCTGGCCGCCACCCAGCCGGACCGGCTGGTGGCGCGGCTGGCGACCTATTACCGGCTGCTCGACCCCGGCGCTGCGAACGAAACCGAGATCGCCGCGTTCATGGCGAAATATCCCGACTGGCCAGAACAGGGGATCCTGGCGCGACGGTGGAACGAGGCGCTGGCCGCCGACCCGGACGACGCCGCGGTGCGGCGCGAATGCCGCACCCGGCTGCCCGCAACCGCCGCCGCCAATGCGCGCTGCGCCGCCGCCCTCGACCCGGTGGCGCCGCGCGAGGCGGCGCGCTTCGCCCGGCGCGCCTGGATCGACGGGTTCGACAGTCCGGCCAGCGCGGCGACATTCGAGGCGAAATACGGCGCGCTGCTGACGCGGCAGACAAACTGGGCGCGGTTCTCGCGCCTCGCCATCGCCGGCAAACTGAGCGTGGCGACGATGCTGCTCGATCAGTTGCCGGCCGGCGAGGCCGCCACCGCGCGCGCCTTCATGGCACTCGCGCATGGCGGCAAGCAGGCGCAAGCGGCGGTGGCGGCGCTGACCATCGAGCAGCGGGCGACCCCGTTCCTGTTCTTCGCCGAACTCGCCGCAACTCCCGATCAGGCCGGACGACTCGCGCTGTGGCAGGCGCTGGGCGCGGATGCGGCGAAGCAGGCGACGGGGCTGGCGCGCGCGCTGCTCTGGCGGCGGCGGGAGAGTTTCGCGCGCGACCTGCTTGCCGCCGGCGATGCGAAGGACGCCTATGCGCTGGTCGCCACCGCCCGGCCGCCGGGCGAGGACGCGCGGGCCAGCCGCGATTTCCTCGCCGGATTCATCGCCCTGCGCATGCTGCAAGAACCGGCCGTGGCGCGGCCCTGGTTCGTGCGGCTGGGCGCGCTTTCCACCGCCGTGATCACCCGTGCCCGCGCCTTCTACTGGCTGGCGCAGACCGAGAGCGGCCAGGCGGCGCGGGCCGATTTGCTGCGCGCCGCCGCCTATCCGGACACGTTCTACGGCCAGTTGGCCGCGCTTCAGGCGGGCGAGACGCCGGCGCAGCTGGCGGTGCGAATCCGCACGCTTGGCCCCCCTGCGGTGACGACGGGGCAGGCCTCCGCCTTCGCCGCCCGCGAATTGCCGCAAGCCGCGGTGCTGCTGGACGAGATGGGCGCGCCGCGCCGGGCCCGCGCCTTCCTGCTGCGGATGGCCGAGCTTAGCCCCGGCCTCGTCGACAGATATCTCGACGCGCGGCTTGCCGACGGCATCGGCCAGGTGTCGGCTTCGGTCATGGTCGCGCGAATGGCCGGGACGGCGGGCGACATGCTGGTGCATATCGGCTGGCCGATCCCGCCGGGGCTGCTGCCGGCACCCGGCCAGCCGCGCCTTGAACCCGCCGCGGTGACCGTTCCGCCGCCCCCGCCGCCGCCGCCGCGCAGCGTGATCCTGTCGCTGATCCGCCAGGAAAGCAGTTTCGATCCGCGTGTGGTCAGCCCCTCCGGGGCCGAGGGGCTGATGCAGCTGATGCCGGGAACGGCAAGGCAGGTGGCGCAGCGCGCCGGCCTTGCCTTGCCGCCGCGGGCGTTGCTCGATGATCCGTCACGGAACATCGCGCTCGGCTCGGCCTATTTCGCCCATCTGCTCCAGCGTTTCGGCGATTGCCTCCCGCTGGCGATCGCGGCGTATAATGGTGGTCCCGGCAACGTCATGAAGTGGGTCGCCACCAATGGCGATCCGCGCATGCCGAAGGCGGAAGGCGGGGCCGACCTGGTGACGTGGATCGAAGAGATCCCGTTCGGGGAGACGCGCAACTATGTGGAACGGGTGACGGAGGGGATCGTGATCTATCGCGCGCTGGAGGGAAAACCGGCGACCGACCCGGTGGTGCGGTGGACCGCATCGCGGTGAGCGCCTCTGGCGTTCTGGGCCGAGCCGTGGCCTCGGGCCTTGGCGTCGGCTTCGTGCCGCGCGCGCCGGGCACCGCCGGCGCACTGCTCGGGCTGCTCGTCGGCTGCATACTTTACAATTACGGTATCGGCGCGCTCGTCGGCGGAATCCTGCTGTCCAGCGCTGCGGGGCTGATTGCGATCCCCGGAACCGGCATGGCGCGGCGCGATCCGGGCTGGATCGTGATCGACGAGGTGGCGGGGCAGATGATCGCCCTGCTCGGCCTGCCCTGGCTGACCGGCTCGGGCGTGCTGCTGGCCTTCCTGCTGTTCCGCATCTTCGACATCCGGAAGCCCTGGCCGATCAGCCTGGCAGATGCGCGGCACGACGCCTTCGGCATCATGGCGGACGACTGGATCGCCGGAGCCTTCGCCGCGATCGTGCTGGTGGTGTTACGCTTCATCTGGCCGGGAACGGGGCTGTGAACCCGAAAGCGGCGCTGGTGATCGGGCGGGCGCGGGACGCGGGATGCAGGATCACGACCGCGGAAAGCTGCACCGGCGGAATGATCGCCGCGGCGCTGACCGACATCGCCGGCGCTTCCGCCGTGTTCGGCCACGGCTTCGTCAGCTACGCGAACGATGCAAAAACGACGATGCTCGGCGTTCCCCCGCGTTGATCGCGCGGGATGGGGCCGTGAGCGAGGCGGTGGCGCGGGCAATGGCCGAGGGTGCCCTGGCACGCGCGGAAGCCGACCTCGCCGTGGCGGTCACCGGAATCGCCGGCCCGGAGGGTGGCTCGGCGGAGAAACCGGTCGGCACGGTCTGGTTCGGCCTGGCACGCAAGGGCGGCGCGACCCTGGCCGAACGGCGCGTCTTTGCCGGCAACCGGGGCGAGGTGCGGCGGGCGACTGTGGACCACGGGCTCGACCTGCTGGCCAGGGAACTGGGATGAGCCAGCCGGGTTAACTCTCAATTAATCAATTCATCGCATATTGATACGATCGCCTCGCATCGGGGCTGTGTATGTTTCATTATGGATGCGGCCTGGAGGCGGGCCGGATTCTCGACACCGTACGGAGACTGAAACGGGATGTCGACAGCCGACGCCGCGACAAACGGGTTGCGGCAGGACCGCGATCGCTATGCTCTGCTGGCATTCTGCTGGGGCGACCTGCTTCTGACGATCGACCGCGATCTCCGGATCGAAACCATGTCGGGCGCAAGCGAGGCGCTGACCGGCCGAAGCATAGCGGCCTGGACCGGACGGCCGATCGACGACCTGATCGACCGGGCAGATCGCGGCCGGATCACCGGCATGCTGGAGGCCCTGACGCCCACACGGCGAGCGATGGCGGGCACGGTGCGCCTTGCCGGGCAGCAGGGAACCGTTACTCGGGTCAGCATGGCGGCACATCGGCTCGAGGGCGGCAGTGACCGCATCTACGTCGCGATGCGCCGGCTGCCGGAGACGCGCCCGAGACTGCGCCGCCGCCGGATGCGGTCGAGGAGGCGCGGCACCTTTCCGGGCGCCTCGCGACGGCGGGAGCCGGCGGCGCGGAAATGACCCTGCTGGCGATTCCGCCCGTGGCGACGCGGCGATACCCACGGCAAGCCTCTCGGCGACACTCTGGACGACCTGCTCAAGGCCCACTCGCTCGGT
>NZ_CAJQZK010000077.1:0-36916 GCF_907164655.1 Acidocella sp. C78 | reverse complement strand
GCGGCCGACCGTCTCGGCCACGATGGTGGCGAAGAAGCCGGCGATCAGGATCGCGATGGCGAGGCGCGGGGCCTGCGCCAGCGAAAGAGCGAGCAGTGCGACCCCAGCCGACCAGCGCCGGCAGCACGCCGAACAGGAGGCGCTGGTTGTTCAGCCGCGCCTCGGGCACGATGCCGCCTGGCTCCAGCGCGAAGCCCCAGTGCACCGCGCCGAGAAGGCGAGGATGCAGGCGCCGTAATCGATCATCACCGTGGTCGCGAGCGGGGGCGCGCGTGGGATCGGTGATGATGACGGCGAGGCCGCCGAGAAAGGGGATCAGCCCGGCGATTCCGAGCAGAATGGCGATGGTGAAGGGGGCGCGGTTCATGCGCGTTTATGTCATGAAATCGAGCCCGATATCCAGCACCCGCGCGCTGTGGGTGAGCCACCCGGCCGAAATCAGGTCGACCCCGGTTTCGGCGATGGCGGCGGCGCTCTCCGGGGTAATCCGGCCGGAGGCCTCGGTGATCGCGCGGCCTTGCGCCATCGCGACGGCGCGGCGCAGCGTGTCGGGGTCCATGTTGTCGAGCAGCACCGCATCGGCCCCGGCTTCGAGTGCTTCCGCGAGTTGGTCGAGCCGGTCGACCTCGCATTCGATCTTCACCAGATGGCCCACCGCGGCGCGGGCGCGGCGCACCGCGAGGCCGGCCCCGCCGGCGATGGCGATGTGGTTGTCCTTGATCAGCACCGCGTCGTCGAGGCCGAAGCGGTGATTGGCGCCGCGCCGCAGCGCACCGCGTATTTCTGCAAGGCCCGCAGGCCGGGGATGGTCTTGCGCGTGCAGGTGATCCGCGCCCGGGTATGGGCGATGGCGGCGGCGATGCCGGCGGTGGCGGTGGCAACGCCGGAAAGCTGGCCGAGAAAGTTCAGCGCCGTGCGCTCGGCCGACAGAATGGCGCGCGCCTTTCCCTCGATCCGCGCGATCACGTCGCCGGGCGCGACGGTACCGCCATCGGGGATAACGATGTCGAGCCCGAGCGACGGATCGAGCAGGTCGAAGGCGATGGCGGCGCAGCCGAGTCCCGCGATCGTCCCCGGCTCGCGGGCGACGAAGGCGACGGCGGCGCGCGTGTCGTCCGGGATCACCGCCTCGGCGGTGATGTCGCCGGCGCGGCCGAGATCCTCAAGCAGGGCGGCGCGCACTGCGGGTTCGATCATGATGCGGGGCAACGGGGTCATGCGGCGTGGGGCCTTTGCGCGAGGGCGGCGGCGCGGGCGAGGGCGGCCGCCTGGGTGAGATTGGCATGGCGCGGCTGCGCGGTGCTGCAGGGCGCGTCGGTCCGCGCATGGGCGCCACGGCTTTCGGCGCGGTCGAGTGCCGCGACGCCGATCATCAGGCCGATCAGCGCGGCATCGTGCGCCGGCGCCAGCGGGGCGAGGCGCTCGATCAGGTGCGACAGGCCGGCGGCATCGCGCAGCACGCCGAGATGACGGCTGACGAGGTCGCGCACCAGCGCCGGCGGCGCCGCGCGGTGCGGTGGGGCGGCGGGCGCGGTTGTCGCGGTGGCATCGGGTTCGCCGGCGAGCGCGGTTCCGGCATCGGCGCCGGTGACGAAGGCTTCGAGCAGCGAGTTGCTGGCCAGGCGGTTCGCGCCGTGCAGCCCGGTGCAGGCGGCCTCGCCGGCGGCGTAAAGCCCGTCCACGCTCGTCCGGCCCCGTGCGTCCACGGCGATGCCGCCCATGTGGTAATGCGCGACCGGGCGCACCGGGATCGGCTGGCGCGCGGGATCGAGCCCGGCGGCGCGGCAGGCGGCGTCGATCGTCGGGAAGCGGGTCGCGAAGCCGGCGCCGAGATGTGTGGCATCGAGCGTGACGCGATGGCCCGCGGCGAGATGCCGGACAATGGCGCGGGCGACTTCGTCGCGCGGGGCGAGTTCGTCGGTGAAGCGCTGGCCGGTCTCGTCGGTCAGGATGGCGCCCTCGCCGCGCACCGCCTCGGAGATCAGCGGCATCGGCGTGGCGCCGGAATCGAGGCCGGTCGGGTGAAACTGGACGAATTCGATGTCGCGCAGCACGGCGCCGGCGCGCGCGGCGAGGGCGAGGCCGGAGCCGTCGGCGCCCGGCGGGGTGCTGCTGTGCCGCCACAGCGCGCCCACGCCGCCGGTCGCGATCAGCACGGCGGCGGCGGGGAGATGGACCATGCCGCCTGCGGTCTCGGCCCAGAGGCCGCGCACCCGGTTCTCCACGACATCGAGCGCCACGGCGCGGGCGTGTTCGATGATCGTGACATGCGGGGCGGCGCGCACGGCGGCGGCGAGGGCGGTGGTCACGGCGTGGCCGGTGGCATCCTTCACATGGCTGATCCGGCGCCGCGCATGGGCGGCTTCGAGGCCCAGCCCGGCATCGAAGCGCACGCCATGGGCGCGCAGGGCATCGATCACGAGCGGCCCCCTGGTGATGATGCGGGAGACCGCGGCGGCGTCGCACAGCCCGTCGCCGGCGGCGAGCGTGTCGGCGATGTGCAGGTCGATCGAATCGTCGGCGCCGATCGCCGCGGCGATGCCGCCCTGGGCCCAGAGGCTGGCGGCGCCGGCATCGAGCGTGCCGGCGGTAAGCAGCCGCACCGGGCGCGGCGCGGCGGCCAGGGCGGCGGCAAGGCCGGCGAGGCCGGCGCCGATGATGATCGGGGCGTTCATGGGATCGCGAGCATTCGCATCAAGGTATCGCGAGCATCCGCGTTCATCAGATCGCGAGCATCCGCTCGACCGCCGCGCGGGCCGGGGCGGCGAGGGCGGGGTCGATCGTCACCGGTTCGGTCATGGTCTCCAGCGCCCGGCGAATGCCGGCGAGCGTGATCCGCTTCATGTGCGGGCAGAGATTGCAGGGCTTGACGAAGGTGGTTCCCGGGCTGGCGGCGGCGATGTTGTCGGCCATCGAGCACTCGGTGATCAGCGCGGCGCGGGCGGGGCGGTGACGCGCGATATAGTCGGCGATCGCGGCGGTGGACCCGGCGAAATCGGCGGCGGCGACCACTTCCTCCGGGCATTCCGGATGGGCGAGGACGGCGACCCCGTCATGTTGCCGGCGCACCTGCGCGATGTCGGCGGCGGTGAAGCGCTCGTGCACCTCGCAGGCGCCGTCCCAGGCGATGATGCGGATGGCGGTCTCGCGCGCAGTGTTGGCGGCGAGGAAGCGGTCCGGCAGCATGATCACCGCGTCGGTCCCGGCGGCGCGGGCGGCGTGCTCGACTACCTCGCGGGCATTGGCCGAGGTGCAGCAGTAATCCACCTCGGCCTTCACCGCGGCGGAGGTGTTGACATAGGCGATCACCGGCAGGCCCGGATGGCGGGCGCGCAGGCTGCGGACATCGGCGGCGGTGATGCTTTCGGCGAGAGAGCAGCCGGCGCGGGAATCGGGGATCAGAACCGTCTTGTCCGGGTTCAGCAGCTTCGCCGTCTCGGCCATGAAATGCACGCCGGCGACGACGATCACCGAAGCGCGCGCCGACATCGCCTCGCGGGCGAGGGCGAGGCTGTCGCCCATGATGTCGGCGACGCCATGATAGATGTCGGGCGTCTGGTAGTTATGGGCGAGGATGATCGCGTCGCGCGCCTGCTTGAGGTCGCGGATCGCCGCGATGTCCTCCTGCATCAGCGCCCATTCGGCGGGCGGCACATGTGCTGCGAGCGATGCGGGAACGGAGGCGACGGCGAGGGTCATGGCCACATCCTTATGCTCGATATGAGCATATCATAAGCAGTTTTACGGCCGAAATTTAGCCGTATCGATTATCTTTATAGTGGATGTGAGTATAATAGGGTCAAGGCCGGGCGAGCGGCGGGCGGCTGCCGGTCATGGCCCGTTCGTCGCGGATGGCGCTGCGGAAGCGGAACAGCTTGGCCGGGCGGCCGGGGCCGTTGGCGAAATCTCCGGTTTCTTCCAGCAGGTTCTGGCTTTCGATCAGGCGCCGGAAATTCTGCTTGTGCACGGGCTGGCCGCCGATTGCTTCAATGCAGCGTTGCAGATCGAGCAGGGAAAATCGCTCCGGCATCAGCTCGAAAACGGCGGGCCGGGCGCGTAGCCGGGCGCGTAGCCGGCTGATCGCGGTAGCGAGGATGCGGCGGTGATCGGCGGCGAGCGTGTCACCCGGGGCGAAATCGCCATGCGCCGGCCGGCCGTCGCGCGCGGCCTCGCGCACCAGCCCGGCCTCGTAGAGCAGTTCGTAACGGTCGAGCGCCAGCTCCTCCTGCCAGGGCGCGCCGTCGAGTCCGAAGCAGCGGGCGATGCGGGCGCGCCGCGTCGGCTCCGCGCCCGCCCAGCTTCGCAGGCCGGGTTCGATCCGCGCCGGGGTATCGTGCGTGGTGCGGCGGTCTTCCCAGGGAAAGTAGCGGTACCAGTCCTGCCAGGAGACCTGGCCGCCGAGCCGCGCCCGTGTTTCGCTGCTGAGGGCGAGGTAGGAGATCGAGATGCTGCGCCCGGCGCGGCTGCGGCCGGCATCGGCGAAGGTGTAGAGCTGTTCGACATGGCCGAGCGGATGACCGGTTTGGCGTTCCACCCGGTCGCGCAGCCCGGCCTGCAGAGAGCGATGGGCCGATTCGAGCGGGCCGGCGGGCAGGGCGCTGCCGTCGAGCAGGGTGAGGACGCGCGGTGTTGCGTCGGTGACGGCGACGACGACGGCGATCAGCTCGGCATGGATCGGGTCGGCGCTACCGCTCACGGCTTCATCATCCGGAAGGCGAGGCGGGCGGCGAGGCCGCGCGGCGCGAAGCGGGTGCCGAAGGCCATCGCCGCGTTGCTCCGCCCGGCCACGACGCTGGAGCGCCCGGCGAGCAATGCGGCGACGCCGATCCGCGCGACCTCGGCGCTGGTCATCGCGCTGCGCCTGGTGAAGGCGGAGCGGGTCTGCCCGGCGGCGTCGAAGAATTCGGTTTCGGTGACGCCGGGGCAAAGCACGGTGGTGCGCACGCCGCGCCCTGACAGCTCGACATTCAGCGATTCGCCGAGCGAGAGGACGTAGGATTTGGTCGCGGCATAGGCGGCGTAGAGCGGCACCGGCTGGAAGGCGGCGGTCGAAGCCACCATCATGATCCGGCCCCACCCACGCGCCGCCATGGGGGCGGCGAACAGCCGGGTGAGATGCGTGAGGGCGGTGATGTTCACCGCGAGCATGGCCTCGGTCCGCGCCCATTCGGCCTCGGCGAAGGGGCCGAAGACGCCGAGCCCGGCATTGTTCACCAGAAGGTCGATGGTCGGGAAGCGCTCGGCCAGGGCGAGGCGGGCTGCTTCATCGGCAAGGTCGGCGGTGGCGGTTTCGGCGGTGACGCCGAACAGGCGGCATTCGGCGGCCAGAGCCTCGAGCCGGTCCTGCCGCCGCGCGGTGAGCACGAGGTCGGCGCCGCGCTGGGCGAGCTGGCGGGCAAGATCGGCGCCGATGCCGCTGGAAGCGCCGGTGACGAGGGCGCGGCGGCCACGGAAAGCGTCGGTCATTGATCCGTCTCCTTCGGTCGGTCAGGGTGCAGGCGACAGTGTGGACGCAATTTGGTCGGCCCGGGAAGGTGGTCGGCCCTTTGAGGACGCGGGCATTCCGTTCATAATGGGGTGGAAAACGCACAGGGAAGGGACGCGTGATGAAGTTTTCGATTGTAGCGGCCGGATTGCTGTTGGCCGCGATGGCGGCGCAATGTGCGGTGGCGCGGGCCCAGCCCGCGCAGGTGCAACTGGCGACGCGGGACATGACCCAGATGCTCTCGGCCATCGGCCATTCCGACTACAAATCCTTCGTGGCGCCGACGACGCCGACGTTTCGGGCGCATGTCGGCAGCAAGAAATTCCCGGCCCAGGCGGCCGCCATCGACGCGAAGATCCCGCTATCCCAGCCTTTTGCCGTCAAATACCTGACGACGCAGCGGGTCGGGTCGACGATCGGCTATATTTTCGAGGTAACGCTACAGGGCGGCAATCAGGTTCTCACGGACCTGACCCTGAACGGCACCAAGGTTTCGAGCTTCCATCTTCTCTGATCCCGGCGCGAGCATCATCCGATCAGATGGTTCCGTCTGATCGGATAAAGATGCTGTGTTTATCAATACCATACAGCACCGCATCCGATCCGGATGGATCGGAAACTGCTCTGGCGACCCTGCGCTCAGGCGCCGCCGGGTTGCCAGAGCGTGTCGGCGCGGCCTTCATCGTTGAGCCGGCGGGCCAGGATGAACATCGCGTCGGACAGGCGGTTCAGATAGGGGATCGGTATTTCTGAAATTTCCGCCTCGCCGGCAAGGCGGACCAGCTCGCGTTCGGCCCGGCGGGCAATGGTGCGGGCGATGTGCGCGCGGGCCGCCGCTTCGGTTCCGCCCGGCAGGATGAAGCTGGTCAGCGGGGCAAGATCCGCATTCCACGCGGCGGCGGCAGCGTCGAGCCGTGCGACATAGGCGCTGGTCAGCCTCGACGGACGGGCGGGATCGGAGGGTGCGGCGAGGTCGGCGCCGATATCGAACAGGTCGTTCTGGATCGCGGCGAGGTCCCGGTCGATCTCGGGAGACTGCGCGCAGATCACGCGGAGCAGGCCGACGGCGGCGTTGGTTTCATCCAGCGCGCCGAACACGGCGATGCGGGTGTGGCTCTTGGCAACGCGCGACCCGTCGGCAAGGGACGTTTCGCCGCCATCGCCGCCGCGGGTGACGATCGTATCCAGCTTCACCATCTTGCAGGTCTCATTTCACCAATATTCCTTCGTTCTTGGCCTTGTGGTCGGGTTCGACATGGATCGTGATGATCACGCCCGCCATCTCCCGCTTCAAGGCCCCCTCGATCCGATCGCATATGGTGTGGGATTCGGCGACCGTCATGGTCCCCGGCACGACAAGGTGGAATTCGAGGAAGCGCGACTGCCCGGCTTCACGGACCCGCATGTCGTGCGCCTCGATCGCGCCGGCGGCGTGGGTGGCGACCAGCCGATGGATTCGTTTCACCATCTCTGGCGGCGGTGCCCGGTCGAGCAGCGCGCTGAGGGCGCGGAGCACTGTCCGCCCGCCCATGAACGCGATCTGCGCCGCGACGGCCATGGCGATCAGCGGATCGATGATCGGCAGGTCGGTGAGCATGGCAATGGACAGGCCCGCGATGATCCCGATTGTGGTGATGGCATCGGCCATGAGGTGGGCCTGGTCGGCCGCCAGCGCCGGAAACTTCCGGGTTACGCCGGACCGGCCGAGAGCCAGCGCCCAGAGGGCATTCACCAGGCCGCCCGCCGCGTTCAGACCGAGACCCAGTTCAGGCGCCGAAGGCAGGTGCGGCGCGAATATCGTGCTTGCGGCGCGCTCGATGATGAGCACGGCGGCGAAGAGGATCATGCCGCCCTCGGCGACGGCACTCAGCAGTTCGGCCTTCGCGTGGCCGTAGGGGTGTTCCCGGTCGGCGGGCTTGGCGGCCGCCTTGAGCGCCACCATCACCATCACGGCGGCAAAGACGTTCACGAGGGATTCCAGAGCGTCGGAATAGAGCGCCGCGGAGTGGCTGACACGCCACGCCGTCACCTTAAGCCCAAGCGAGAGCAGGCTAACGACGACACTCAGGGCGGCAAGGCGAAGCGGGATGACCATCGTGCTGTCAGGTCGATCTTTCTGAACGTCATTGGTGCATTGTCGACCGGGATGGCCAACGGGTCTTTGTGTCCTGACCATGGCCATGGACGCAAGGCTGGGCATCCGGGCGAGGCCAGTGCCGCGTTTCGCGGTTTAGCCGAACCGTGAAACCGATGAAACCGCCGGCATCGCAGATCAGGCAGAGCGTCGTGCGGCCGGAACTGCGGGTGCTGCCGCGGGCAGCCATACGCGGCATGTCGTGCCGGCTCCCTCGACACTGTCGATCACCAGCCGACCGCGGTGCCGCATGACCACATGCTTGACGATGGCGAGGCCAAGCCCGGTGCCACCGACGGCGCGCGCGCGTCCCTTGTCCGCCCGATAGAAGCGCTCCGTCAGCCTTGGCAGGTGTTCGCGGGCGATTCCAGGGCCGTCATCGATCACCTCAAGCAGAATGCCGGGTTGGGGAAAGTCGGCATCCGGCGTCGCATGCACGGATACCGTGATGGTGCCGCCCGAGCCGCCGTGCTTCAGCGCGCTGTATTTGACGGCGTTGTCGACAAGATTGCCGATGACCTGGGTGAGCTGGCCGGAATCGCCATGCACCACGGGAAGACTTTCGGCGATATCCAGGGTCAGCCTGGTCGAGGCCTTCGCAAGGATCGGATCCATGAAGCTTGCGACCTGGCGGATCACGGGCCCGATATCGATCTGCTCGGAAGGGGGCTGATGCTCCGACATCTCGATTCGCGACAGGCTGAGCAGATCGGCAATGATTCTCTGCATGCGTTCGGCCTGTTCGGCCATGATCGCAAGGAAGCGCGGCACGGCCTCGATGTCGCCGCGGGCCGGGCCGCGCAGGGTTTCGATGAAGCCGATCAGGCTGGTCAGCGGTGTGCGCAATTCGTGGCTTGCATTGGCAACGAAATCGGCGCGCATCTGGTTCAGTTCGCGTTCGCGGGTGCGGTCGGTCAGCAGGATATAGACGGGCGCCGCGCGGCCGAGATCGCCGCTGCGGATCACCGTGGCATCCAGATCCCGGGTGACCGGTGTGGCGAGCGAGAGGGTGGTCCGCACCGGCTGATCGGCCAGCTCCGCTTCCGCGAGGGCGGCGCGCAGCTGCGGATGGCGCAGAAGTGCCGATTCCTCGGCGCCGTAGATCCTGACCGCGGCGGGGTTTCTCCAGACGATCCGCCGCGATCCTGGCAGACCATCGAGCTGGAACAGCGCGTCCGGCAGGCGGTTGAGAAGAGACTGGCTGTAATTCGCGTTGGTCGCGGCGGCCTCGCGGGTTTCGCGTTCGGTCGCGATGGTCTGAATGATGCGCTGGGCGAGGTTGGTCAGCCCCGGCGTTACGAGCTGCAACGCCGCGGGCGATGACGACGCGGTGAGCGCTGCACTGAAGCGCCGCAGATCGCGCGCCAGAACCATGCCCGCTGCCACCGACCAGGCCGCGCAGCCGGCAAGCCAGCCGATCCCCTCCCAGAGAGGGATCGCGCGGGCAAGGATCAGCCCAGACAGGACGATGGCTGGCGGACCGCCGAGCCAGGCCGCTATCGTTGCGATCGGTCGGCGCATCCGGTCAGGTCATGTGTTCGGCGATGGTGCCGGCGACGGCAATGTCTGGGGTGCGGGCGAAACCACTTTCGGCCCGTCCGGTTCGATCCGGAACACTGCGAGCCCGCGTTCCACATGACCGTTCGGTAGCAATCGGAGCGGGCCGTCGGTGCCCGAGAACCCGCGGGACTCCGTCAGCACGGTGGTCTTGAATCCGCCCTCATGCGCGGCGAGCACGCTGATCGCGGCGGCGTCGAAGGCAACCTTGTCGATCGATGGCGGCATCGCGCCGGCATAGGTTGCCTGGAACTTCTGGTCAAATGGCAGGCCTGCCGCAGGATCGGGCGCCGCGTAGATGGCGCCCCGCAGGACCTCATGCGTGGCCATCGCCTTGGCCCGGCTGGACCAGAGCGCGGGACCCATCAGCTGCACCTGCGGCGGGCCTGCCTCGTAATACGGGAGGAAGGTTTGCAGCTCCGCGAGGTCTTCGCCCGTCGCGCCGAGCAGCAGCGAATCGAAGGGCGGCGGGGGAACCGGTTCGCTCCGCAGCTTGGCAGCGAGGCGGCGTCCTGCGGCGCTGTCCTGATCTCGCGCGGCACGAATCCGCGCCATCAGCCCCGCACCCCGGCTGTCGAATTGCGAGATGTTCCGGGTTGTTGCGTTCAGGCTTGAGAATGACGAGGAGTAGTATCCGATTCGCGGTGGCGGCGCGCCGAGGCGGGTTGTGGTACGGCGCAGGGCGGTGGCCATGAGCCGGCCGAACTGGTCATCGGGAAGAATCGCGGCGGTACGGGTACGGCCGCTCTCGATGGCGTAGGAGACGACTCTACCCACCTGCTGGTCCGGCGAGATGCCCAGCGGCCATACGCCGGGGCGCGCCATGCTGTCGTCGTTGGTGAAGGCGAGGACATTCACGCCCGCTGACTGGGCGATGGGCGTGACCGCGCGCGTTTCAACCATTGTAAGCGGACCGAGGATGAGGCCGGCCCCCTTGCCGATGGCGTTCTGCGCGGCACTGGCGGCGCCCGTTGCCGTGCCGCCGGTGTTTTCGACATCCAGCCTCGGCGCGCCAGGCGCTGAAAATGCGAGTTTGACGGCCTGCTCGATCGAATGTCCGATTCCCCCATAGGGTCCGGTCAGCGGCACGAGCAATGCCACCGGGCCATGAGTTCGTGTGGCGCGCGCCGCGAGGGGCGCCGACGGAACGGCGCCGCCACTGGCGGCGGAACGTGGCGCGGTGCTGCATCCCGCAAGCGCGAGTGCCGCCAAGGTTGCCAAAACCAGAGCCACAGGCGTTAATGTCGTTCGTGACATCCGAGACTTCTCCACTTGCATCCGAAACGGCCTCTCGTCGGCAACCCGACCTTGTGCTGGTTTCCACGCCAATCGGCAACCTGGGCGATTTGTCGCCGCGCGCGGTCAGCGCGCTGCGCGAAGCAGACATGATCTTATGCGAAGATACGCGTGTTAGCGCGACCCTGCTGGCTCAATATCAAATCTTAACAAAATTACAATCATTCCATGACCATAACGAACAGGCGCGGACTCCTGCGTTGATCGGCATGATGCGCGAGGGACAGCGGCTCGCCCTGGTGAGCGATGCGGGAGCGCCTCTCATCGCCGATCCCGGTTACCGGCTGGTGCGCGCGGCGATTGACGAAGGGCTCGTTGTCAGCGCCGTGCCAGGGCCGAATGCGGCCATCATGGCGCTCGCGCTGTCCGGTCTGCCGCCGCATCCCTTTCTCTTCGGCGGATTTCTGCCGCCACGCTCGGCCGCTCGCCGCAGCGCCTTGCAGCGAATCGTCGCCGCCGAGCAGGTCGGGCTCGCCGCGACACTGGTATTTTACGAAGCGCCCCATCGGTTGGCGGCGTGTCTTGATGATTGTCTTGCCATCCTCGGAGACCGGCCTGCTGCGGTGGGGCGGGAGTTGACCAAGCGCTTCGAGGAGACCAGGCGAGGCGCGCTTTCCGCGCTTGCCGGGCATTACGCGACGACAGCCCCGCGCGGCGAGATCACTCTGGTGATCGGCCCCGCGACCCGGACGAACGCGTCGGCGGAGGCGCTGGACGAGGCGCTCGAAACGGCATTGGCGGCCATGTCGATCAAGGATGCGGTTTCCGCCGTCGCCCGGGAACTGGAATTGCCGCGCAAGTTGGTCTACGCGCGCGCGCTCAGCCTGAAGCGGGACGCAGAGTCAGGCTGAGCAGGCCGGGATGGAAAACATACGGCACGGCATAAAGCGCTGCCGTGCTCAGATTGACGACGAACAGCAGCCCGAGAGCCTTCCACCAGCTGGTTGACAGCCCGGCCCGCAGAATGAATCCCTGCAACCAAAGCATGTAGAAGGCGATCAGCCCGGCCGAGAGGCTGAGCGCGCCGACCTGCCCGGCGCCGAGCGCAAGCAGCACGTCGTTGGCGAACATTCCTAAAGGAATGAGAACGAAGACAATCCAGATCGACCAGTTCAGCGCCGTGGCGGTATTCAACCATCGGTCGCGCCGCCCAAGCCAGTGCGCTGCCCGTTCGATGATGACGGGTTGAACCAGGACACCGCACAAGCGGGACAGCATGAGCCCCGCCGCGTAGACCCAGTCGCCGCGCAAAGCCAGGAGGGAGGCGCCAACCATCGGAAAGGCGATCTGCGGTGCGATCGACGCGGAGAATGCGGAGGGTGTGTTCCCGAACTCGCGCAGCGCATCGACCCTGCCGAGGGCCACTCGGAAGATCCCGCGCAGGGTGCTGAAAAACGCACCGGCAAAACGATCCTCACCGTTCATGCGAACACACGATCCAGGATTTGGGCATAGATTTCGGACAAATGTCTCAACTCGCCGATCGGAACCGCCTCATCGACCCGGTGCATCGAGGTTCCGACCAGGCCGAATTCGGCGACAGGGCAACAGGACGCGATGAACCGGGCGTCCGACGTGCCGCCGCCGGTATCCAGTTTTGGTGTGACCCTGGTGACCGTGGCGATGGCATCGCTGATCAGGTCGATCTCCTTGCCAGGTTGGGTCAGGAATGCCTCGCCGCTGATGCTGGTCTCGCATTTTGCGCCGGGTGCGCAGGCCAGGGTCGTGGCGCGTATCCATGCGGCGAGGTCGGAGCCCTTGTGTTGGTCGTTGAACCGGATGTTCAGCCGCGCCGATGCGCTGGCCGGAATCACATTGCCCGCCCCATTTCCGGTATCGACGCTGGTGATTTGCAGCGAGGATGGCTCGAACCAAAGCGTGCCGGCATCGAGTTGACGCGTGCGAAGCGCTTCGAGTGCAGGGATCAGCCGGTGGAGGGGATTGTCCGCGAGATGGGGATAGGCGACATGGCCCTGGACGCCGGGGACAGTGATGCGGGCCGAAATCGATCCGCGCCGGCCGATCTTGATCGTATCGCCAAGCGTGGCGCGGCAGGTCGGCTCGCCGACGAGGCAGAATTCCGGGAGGGCCCGCTTGTCGGCCAGATGTTCGAGAATGCGCCGGGTCCCATCGAGGGCTTCGCCTTCCTCATCGCCAGTGATCAGCAGGGAAACGGTTCCCGCCTGCGATTCCGGGCGGGATGCCAGTGCGGCGATGAAGGCTGCGATCGCGCCCTTCATGTCGACGGCGCCGCGGCCATAAAGCAGACCGTCCTCGATGATGCCGCCGAATGGCGGGTGGCGCCAGCCCTCGCCAGGGGGAACGACATCGGTGTGACCGGCAAAGGCGAAGTGCGGGCTGCCGGTTCCGCGTCGGGCGACAAGGTTGGACACCTCGCCGCATTGCAGCCTCTCGATCTTGAAGCCGAGCGGCTCAAGCAGGCCTGCGAGTGTGGCCTGAGCGCCGTCATCCGCCGGCGTGACCGAGCGGTGACGCAGCAAAAGCTGCGCTATCGCAACGGGGTCCGTTCCTGTCACGCCCGCAGCAGCTCGTTGATCGCGGTTTTCGAGCGGGTCTGGGCATCGACCCGCTTCACGATCACGGCGCAGGCGAGCGACGGCCCAAGGCTGCCGTCGGGCAGCGGCTTGCCGGGCAGTGCGCCGGGCACGACAACCGAGTAGGCCGGCACCCGGCCGTAGAAGATTTCACCGGTCGCGCGATCGACGATCTTGGTCGAGGCGCCGAGAAACACCCCCATCGAGAGTACGGCGCCGCGCTCCACGATCACGCCCTCAGCGACTTCCGACCGCGCGCCGATGAAGCAATCATCCTCGATGATCACCGGATTGGCCTGCAGCGGCTCAAGCACCCCGCCGATTCCGACGCCGCCGCTGATGTGGCAGTTGCGGCCGACCTGCGCGCATGAGCCCACCGTCGCCCATGTATCGATCATCGTATCCTCGCCAACACGGGCGCCGACATTGACGAAGCTCGGCATCAGGACCGTATTCCGCCCGACATGGGCCGAGTGTCGTACAACGGCTCCCGGCACGGCCCGAATGCCCGCGGCCGCGAAGCGGGCATCGTCCCAGTCGCCGAATTTCATCGGCACCTTGTCGAATACCGGCGCGCCGCCGGCGCCAGCCATGGTCCGGTTCGGCAACAGGCGGAACGACATGAGAATGGCCTGCTTGACCCATTGATGCACGGTCCAGCCATCCGGGCCGGGTTCCGCCACCCGTAATACGCCATCGTCCAACAGGGTGAGGGCCTGGTTCACCGCCTCGCGCACTGGTCCCTGGTATGCTGGATCAAGTTGATCCCGGCGATCCCAGGCAGCGGTAATCGTCGCAGCGAGAGGTGTGTGATCCATCGGTAACCTTTCCGTATTTGTTCCGGCGAGACCATGCGGAGGCGGGTCCTGCCTGTCAATCGGGCGGTAATACGTTATTTACCCGATCCTGCGAAAAGCCTGTTGATGACGGATAAGGCAGGCTTTTCCATGGAAGCATCCGACGGCGCCCGTGACGGTCGAGAAAATTCGGAACGTCTCGACCGCATGGCACGCATGATCGAGAGTCTGGCAGGACTGCCTGACCCGAGTACGGCGGGCCCCGCCGCCTGCGCCCTGCTGGCGGCTGAATTTCCTGACTCCGGCATGTGTTTCGTGGTGCGTCCGGCGGCGGTGCAGCACGGGGGCGAAACAATTCTCGCCGATTATCCGTACGGCATTGGCCTGACCGACTGTAACGGCGGCGAAATTCTCACCATTCCGGTCGATCTGGAGAATGCAACCGCCGGGCGTTCGCTTGCGGCTTCGCTGGTGGCTTGGCGCAGCCGTGGAGACAGGCGGTTCACCGCCTCGGAAACCGATCTGCTGACCGCGATCGGGCCGCATCTGCGGCGTCTTGTCATTCGCTTGCTTGCGGCCGGTGCTTCCAAGAAGCGGAATGCGCTCGATCCGGAAACCGGATTGTGGCCGCTGCCAAGCTTCCTTGCGCAGGCGGACCGCCGATTTGATCGGCTCGACATCGAAGAGCGTGTTGGCACCATGTTCGCCATAGGCTGGGTCAGATCGAGCGGAACACAAGGATCTGAAGCATCGTCGGCCGTGATTCGCGAATCCGCCGAAACCCTGCGCGATATGTTGCGCCCGAGCGATCTGATCGGGCGGATCGGCCCGACCCGCCTTGCCGCCTGGTGCGATGGAGTGGATCATCTGGTGGCTGCCGAACGGGGAGACCGTATCGTTGCACGGCTTGATGCGATGCTTGCTGGAACCGGGCGCCATGTTGCCATCGGGATCGCGTCCCGATGGTCGCGTTCGGGCGATGATCCGGCGGCGGTTCTCGCCAACGCCCGCTCTGGTCTCGAGCAGGCCCGGTTGACCGCCGCGACGACCGGGCGGCCCGCCGTGCGGATATGGCAGTCGGAGATTTCCTGATCCTTTCGTCAAAAGTCTGGAAAATCAGGCATTTTCCTCATGGGGGCGGACATCGAGGAACTGGCTGAGAAGCCAGTCCCCATCGATCTTCTCTTCCGTCAGTGCCATTGCCAGCACTTCGCTGCCGAATACCGGCGCGGCGAGAACCATGTCGGGGTGAACCCGCCGGACGCGCTCGAGGTTTTTTCGTGTGCTGACTGCGGCAACCTTCTTGGCATCCGTGCCAAGTTCCCGGACCGCAAGAACAACAAAGGCATTCTCCGAGTCGTCATCCGAAAGGGCGAGAATCGCTCGCGCATGCTCACCGCCAGCCTTGCGGAGCGTATCGAGGTCGGTTGGATCGCCGATCACCGTCTCGGCATCGCCGAAACTCGCATCCTCGAATTCCGTAATGACGATCACCGATTCACCACGATTGCGCAGTTCGCGGGCTGTATTCCGGGCAAGGACGCCATGGCCGGAAATGATGAAGTGGTTCACGCGTTTCATCTTCTGTCTCCGGGGACCGATCGTCCGGTTGATACGATTCTGGAGAACCGGGCCTATCACGGCTGTCAGCGCGGTCGCGAAAACCGTCAGGCCAAGCACGATGAGCGAGACAACGAAAAGCCGCGCGTTCTCGCTCTTGGGCAGGATATCGCCATAGCCCACGGTCGACATTGTAACGATAACGAAATAAAGCGCCGAGGGCAGGTTGGTGATCGGCGGGCTGAAGCCTGCGCCGAGGAGCAGTGACCCGAGCACGCCATACACCATCAAGACAAGGACCGAGGCCACCGCGAACAGCGTGCCGGCGGCAAGTGACGAGCGGGAGAAGTGATTGCGCGCAAGCAGGAGCGAAGCCAGCAGGGCGAGGATGTAGATGGATTCGCCGTCGAGCCGGGCGGCCGACTGGACATGGACGGTCAGCAGAAGCTGGGCAAGCGTGATCCCGATGGCCGAGAGCCAGGCGATGCGCGAGCGGCCCAGCAACCCCAGGGCGATCAGAAGCTGCAGTACGCCGACGACAACGGTCGGAACGCCGTTGAGGATCAGGCCTGGGATGTTCCCCGATATCGGGTGAATGGCACTGACCAGATTGGCGAGGTCGAGATGCAGGTATTCCGCGGCGAATTTCTGGATCGTGGGCAGGATCGCGAGTGCACCCGCAACGCCCACCGCGAGCGCGAGTGGAACATGCGGAAACCAAAGATCCATCCGCAGGCGCCGATACCAGCGGTGCCCAAGCAACCGCGGCTGCCGCATGATCAGTGAAAACACGCTAATCATCACGGCGCCCTGCGAGGCGGCCACCGGAGCCGCCGGCGTCTGTCATCTCACCATTCATCTGCTCCGGAGATGGGCGCAAATGATCGGGGCCGCAACGCCCGTTCGTCAGGGAACGGAAATCTCGAAGCTTTCGACGACGGTATTGGCAAGCAGGCGCTTCGCCATTGATTCGGCGGCGGACCGAGCTTTTTCGCGGTCTGTCTCGGCAATGTCGAGCTCGATCAGCTTGCCGACACGGACATCGGTGACGCCATCATACCCCAGCCCCTCAAGAGCGTGGCCAATGGCCTTGCCCTGGGGATCCAGCACGCCGGATTTCAGCTTCACAGCGACCACAACCTTCATTGCATCGTCTCCGGGCCCTTCATGTCGCGGGTTCCGGCCTCGGGCAGTATGCCGAGCCGCTTTGCGACCTCCTGATACGCTTCCTCGACCCGGCCGAGGTCGCGGCGGAAACGGTCCTTGTCCATCTTTTCGTTGGTCTTGGCGTCCCAGAGCCGGCAGTTATCAGGGCTGATTTCATCAGCGAGAACGATTCGCATATCCTCGTTCTCCCAAAGCCGGCCAAATTCGATCTTGAAATCGACCAGTACGATACCGACCCCAAGGAACAGGCCTGTAAGAAAATCGTTGATGCGCAGGCTGAGATGGACGATGTCGTCCATATCCTGCGTGCTGGCCCACCCGAATGCGGTGATATGGTCCTCCGACACCATCGGATCGTTCAACGCATCGTTCTTGTAGTAATACTCGATGATCGACCGGGGAAGCCGCGTGCCCTCGGGGATGCCCAGCCGGGTGCTCATGCTGCCGGCGGCAACATTGCGGATAACCACCTCGATCGGGATGATCTCAACCTCGCGCACGAGTTGTTCCCGCATGTTGAGCCGGCGGACGAAATGGGTTGGAATGCCAATCTCGCCGAGCCGCTGCATCAGAAACTCGCTGATGCGATTGTTCAACACACCCTTGCCGGTGATCACGCCTTTCTTCTGCGCGTTGAACGCGGTGGCGTCGTCCTTGAAATACTGCACGAGAGTACCGGGTTCCGGCCCTTCGAACAGAATTTTTGCCTTGCCTTCGTAGAGTTGCCGGCGACGCGCCATGGGTAAACCTCGTATCTCGGCGGCGAAAAGGAAATGAAGGGTGCCGCACGCGACCGGGTATATCAACCGGCGGCGGTTTGCGCCATGCCCGGAGCCGGAAGCTGCCCGTGAGGGCAGCTTCCATTTAGCCTCAGGCGGCTTTCTGTCTCAGCGCTGCGGGCAGACCGCTGATCGCCTGATCGATCAGGCCCTGATCGTGGGCCGCATCGATGGTTTCCTTGAGGACCCGTTCCGCCGCAAGGGCGGCGAGTGATGCGGCGGCTTCACGAACTTCTGCAACAGCTGCCGATTCGGCCGCCGCGATCCGCTCCCTGGCCATCTGTTCACGACGGCGGGCGGACGCTTCTGCTTCAGCCTGCAAGTCGGCGGCAAGACGTTCCGCCTCGCGACCGGCCATGGCGAGCATGTCCTTCGCTTGGGCGAGCGCCGCCTCGCGACGGGTTTCGGCATCCTTCAGCATTGCTTCGGCTTCAGCTCGCAGACGCGAGGCCTCGTCAAGCTCACGCTGAATTTCGGAGCTTCTCTGATCGAGCATCGTGGTGATCGCGCCGACGATTTTCTTGCCGAAGAAGAAGAGGAAAATCAGGACCGCAACGGTGACCCAGAAAGTTCCCTTGTCCCAAAGCGTACCGGTAAGGGCTTCATATTCCATGGTCGCTCACCCCTGGGTTGAAAGTGCCGCGATCGCCTGATCGACCCGGCCAGGCTCCACAGCCTCACCCGTCAGGCGGTGCAACAGGCTGGACGCCACATCGCGGGCGATTGGGCCCAAAGCGTTCACCGCGGCGCGGCGCGCTGCCTCGATTTCGGTTTCGGCTGCGGAAATCTGCGCATCGAGCCGCTCGTTCAGCGTCGAGGATTGTGCCCGGGCGCGTTCCTTGGCGGCATTCACCGCTTCGGCGATTGCACCCTGGCTCGATTCCCGCGCATTCTGAATCGCGAGATTGAGTTCCCGGACGGCATGTTCGGCCTCCGCCTTAGCGCGGCGGGCGGTTTCAAGGTCGCTTGCAATGCGGTTGTGGCGGTTCTCGATCACGCCGCCGATCCTGGGCAGGGCCCAGCGCGCCAGAATGAAGTACAGCGCGACCATGATGACCGCCATCCACACGACCTGCGCGCCGGTCAGCGGATTGGCAAAATCCATCTGTGGCATCTTGCCTTCAGCAACGGCTATAGCCGGCGTCAGGCCCAGGGTGGTGGCGGCGAGCAGTATGGTGGTTCGGCGCATCGCGTGAAGTGTCCCTGCCGGTGGTTCAGGCGAACAGGATGATGAGCGCGATGACCAGCGCGTAGAGGGCAACAGCTTCGGTCAGCGCGAAGCCGAGCAGAACGTCGCGGAACATCTTGTCGCGCGCCGCCGGGTTGCGGCCGACCGCACCGACAAAAGCGCCGAACAGGTTGCCGATACCGACGCCCGCGCCGGCAACGCCGATGGTCGCCAGACCCGCACCGACGTCGCGAGCAAGCAGAAGGGTGTCAATGGCCATAACTAGGGTTCCTTTCAGTTCGAGCGGTAGCTGAGGCCGGTCAGGCCGGTGGAGGTGAAGGGATACGCGACGCGATCAATGCATATGGATCGCATCGTGCAGGTAAAGGCAGGTCAGGATCGCGAACACGTAAGCCTGCAGGAACGCGACCAGAAATTCGAGCGCGGTGAGTGCGATGTTGAGGCCGAGCGGGATGATCGCAGCGACAACGCCGACGGCGCCGAGACCCGAGACCAGCATCAGCATGAAGCCGGCGAACACTTCCCACATCACGTGTCCAGCGGTGATGTTCGCGAACAGTCGGACCGAAAGCGAAATCGGGCGGGAGAGGAAGGAGACGATTTCGATCGGGATCAGCAGCGGCAACAGCCAGCCCGGGACGCCCGGCGGCGAAAAGAACTTCAGGAAGCCGATGCCGTGATACCAGAACCCCACCAGCGTCGAGAGGGCGAAGACGAACAGCGCCAGAGCGCCGGTGATCGCGATGTGGCTGGTGAAGGCAAAGAAATACGGGAACAGGCCGAGGATGTTGCCGATCAAGATGAATGCGAACAGGGTGAAGATGAAGGGAAAGAAGCGTTTGCCTTCCTCGCCGATCGTGTCCAGCACCATGTTGTGAACGAATTCATAGCTGATCTCGGCAAGCCCCTGCATGCGGCCGGGAACCAGCGCGCGCTGGCGCAGGGCGATCACGAAGAGCGAGGTGACGATCACGGCGGCGAGCAGCATCATCTGGTTCGAATTTGTGAATTCGATCGCCTTGCCGAACGCACCGAATCCGGTGGTCAGCTGGAACTGCCCCAGAGCGTTGATCCCCGATTCTTGCGCCATCCGTATCCTCCGGTCAGTCCTTGTCGCCTGGCCCCATGGCCCGGAACACGTTTCGAAGCCCCGCAGCCGCGCCAATGGGCACGAAGCCAATCATGAACCAGGGTGCTGAATGAAAAAGCCGATCCAGTCCATAGCCGATCGCAACCGCCACGACCAGTGACGCCACCATCTCGGCGCCCAGCCGTGTTGCGACGCTGAACGGATTGGGACCCTTGTCCTGCTGCGCGGCGCCATTGGCGGGCTTGTCGAGCCCGGCACGGCTGCGCGCGGCGGCAAGGCGCTGATCGAAATCGCTCCGATCATCTGGCCCCTGAGCCGGTTCGTCACTCATTTTCACACCCTTACGCCCGCCGACAGGCGGCAGCGGTTGCTACCGATGCTGCCGTTCCAAGTCAACATATCGCGAGCGTGAAATCTATTCCGCGGCAATCGCCCCGGCGGGCTCGACCATTGCCGCCGCAGTGCCGAGATCCACCGACAGGACGCGCGAAATTCCGCGCTCCTGCATCGTGACGCCATAGAGGCGGTCCATGCGCGCCATCGTGTGATGGTGGTGGGTCACGACGATGAACCGCGTGCCGGTGTCCTGGGAGATATCTTCCAGCAGGCGGCAGAAGCGTTCGACGTTCGCATCGTCGAGCGGGGCGTCGACCTCGTCGAGGACGGAGAGCGGCGCGGGATTGCAGCGGAAGACCGCAAATATCAGCGACAGGGCGGTAAGGGCCTGCTCGCCGCCGGAGAGAAGAGACAGCGTTGCGAGTTTCTTGCCCGGCGGTTCCGCGAAGATCTCGAGCCCGGCTTCGAGCGGGTCGTCGGAGCCGGTGAGGGCGAGATGGGCGCGCCCGCCGCCGAACATCCGGGTGAACAGCGCCTGAAAATGTCGGTCGATCTCGGTGAAGACGGCCGAGAGGCGCTCGCGCCCTTCCCGGTTGAGATGGCCGATCGAACCGCGCAGCTTGGCGATTGCGCTGGTGATTTCGTCGCGGTCGCGCTCGATCGCGGCGAGGCGGGTCTCGATCTCGCCGACCTCCATATCAGCGCGCAGGTTGACGGGGCCCATCTCGTCGCGTTCGCGGGTGAGGCGCTCGAACCGCTTTCGCGCCTTGTCGGCGGCGTCGGGCGATGGAGTGTCCACTGCGGGCAAAACGGGATCAATCCCCAGACGTTCCAGCATCTTTTCTGCGACGGTGCCCCAGGTGTGGTCGGCTTCGCGCACAGCCGATTCGGCGCCGATGCGGGCTTCACGGGCGCGGGCGAGATCCTGTTCCGCGGCGCGCGCGGCGGTCGAATTCAGCCGCGCCGCGTCTTCGGCGCCGGCAAGGTCCCGCGCGGCGGCGCGGTGTTCGCGCTCCGCCATTTCCAGTTCGGCGCCCGCCTCGGCCCGCCGTTCTCGCGGGCCGCTGTCGGCCCCAAGGGATTCGAGGCCGGCTTCGGCCTCTCGCAAGCGGGCGGCGAGGTCGGTGCGGCGATCATCGGCGTCACGTGCGCGCTCGGCCCAGTCCGCCTGTTCGCGGATGATCGTCTCCAGACGGCGCGCGCGGGTTTCCATTTCCGTTTGCAGGCGTTGCAGCGCCTGGGTTGTCTCGCTGTCGCGCCGGCGGCTCTCCGCGAGGGTTGCGCGCGCGCGATCGAGCGCGTCGCGAAGGGCCTGGGCGTCGTCGAGTGTCGTGAATTCGGCCTCGATGGCCGCAAGGGCGGCACGCGCTTCGCCCGCCTCGGCCTCGATCCGGGCGCGCGTCTCGGCGGCGGCGGCTTCGCGGGCGGCCAGCCGTTCGGCTTCGGCCGCCAGCCGGCTCGCGGTCTCCGCCGTCGTGCGCAGATCCTTGCGGGCCCGGTCGATCGCCGATTCGGCGGCGCGGCGGGCGGTGCGCGCCTCCTCTTCGGCCCGCCTCGCGTCGCGCTCTGCGGCTTCGGCGTTCTGCAGCGCGGCGCGGGTGGCCTCGGCGGTTTTCCGTGCGCCCGCGAAAGAGACGTCGAGCTCATCCAACCGGTTGCGCTGGGCGAGGCGGACTGCCGCCTCGGTCGGCGCGCCGGGGCGGACCACGAACCCGTCCCAACGCCAGACTCCACCCTCTATCGACACGAGGATCTGACCCGGACGGAGCGTTGCCTGCAAGGCATCGCCGTCGGCGCCATTGGGCAGCAGGAGGATATGATCGAGGGCGCGCCTGAGCGAGTCTGGCGCGGTGATCGTCTCGCCGATCCGGGGGAGCACGGCATCGGACGCGATTGGCTGAAGGGGGCGCCAGTGCCGGGCGGCGCTGGCCTGCTCGCCAGCCGAGAGTTCGGCGCCCAGGGCTGCGCCAAGTGCCGTTTCCAGCCCAGCGGGAACCTTGATCCGGTCCAGCACCGGGTCGGGGTCGCGGCCGAATTTCTGGGCGAGCAGGGCTTTCAGTGCATCGGTTTCGGCCTTTAGCCGCGCTGCCGCGCCGTCCGCTTCGGTCGCGGCGGCGCGGGCGTGGATGGCGGCGGCATGGGTTTCCGCGCGCCGTGCTTCCGCTTCCTCCACCCGGCCTTGAGCCTCGGCATAGGCGGCTTCCGTTGCGGTCACGGCCTGTTCGGCCGCTTCGCGAGAGGTTTCCGCCGCGGCGAGACGCTGGGGTGAAACGAGGGCTGCCCGGGCTGTGGCATGGGTCGCCTCGGCGTCCCTGGCCCGCCGATCCGCCTGGCTTGCGGCGCCGCGGGCCTGGCTCAGCCGGCTCTCCATCGCCTGGCGCTGGGCCTGGGCGCGGGCGGCGGCTTCGGTGGCCTGCTGGGCTGCGGTTTCACACTGTGCGAGGGCGACCGACGCAGCCTCGGCCTCGTGCCGCGCCTGTTCGATCCGGGCGGGAGCCTGCGCATGATCGGCTGCAAGTCGCGAACGCTCGGCCTCGAGACGTATTGCGGCGGCCTCGGCATCCTGTGCGATGCGTTCGGCGCCGGCATGGTCCTTTCGCAGGGTTGCCACCCGCGCTTCGGCTTCGTGCCGGGCGGCTTCGAGGCGCGCGATTTCGGCATCGATCTGCTCCGCGAGAATCCGCGCACGCTCGAGGCGCGTGCGCGTTGCCGCCTCGCGCGCGCGCAAGGCGGGCAGCGCGTCGTTCTGCGAGGCCTCGCGGCCCAGTACATCGTCGCGGATCTGCTCGGCGCGGCCGACCTCGGCGTCGGCCTTGGCGAATTCCGCGCGCGCCGCGCGGCGCCGGCGCTCGGCGAGTTCGCGTTCGATCGCCAGATATTCAGCCTCGGCATCGCGGATCAGCCCGGAGATGTTCCGGTAGCGGTTGGCCTGGCGCGCCTGCTTGCGCAACTCGGCGAGGCGGGCCTCCTGCTGGGTGCGCAGATCGTCCGCCCGGAGCAGGTTCTGCTCGGCCGCGCGCAGCTTAAGCTCGGCTTCGTGCCGGCGGGCGTGCAGGCCGGTGATGCCGGCGGCTTCCTCGAGCAGGGCGCGCCGTTCGTCCGGACGGGCATTCACCAGGGCGGAAACCCGGCCCTGGCTGATCATCGCGGAATTGCGGGCACCGGAGGCGAGGTCGGCGAAGAGGGTCGCGACATCGCGCGCCCGCACCTCGCGCCCGTTGATTCTGTAGGCGCTGCCGCTGCCGCGCTCGATCTTGCGGGAGACCTGTAGTTCCGGCTCGTTCTGGAACGGCACCGGGGCGAGACCCGCCGTGTCGGTCAGGGTAATCGACACTTCGGCAATATTCCGCGCGGCGCGCGCCATCGTGCCGGCGAAAATCACGTCCTCCATTTCGCCGCCGCGCAGCGACTTCGCGCTGGCCTCGCCCATCGCCCAGCGGAGCGCGTCGACCACGTTCGACTTGCCGCAGCCATTCGGCCCGA
Source organism: Acidocella sp. C78 (assembly GCF_907164655.1). Lineage (NCBI taxonomy): Bacteria > Pseudomonadati > Pseudomonadota > Alphaproteobacteria > Acetobacterales > Acidocellaceae > Acidocella > Acidocella sp. C78. The sequence goes on along the minus strand of NZ_CAJQZK010000077.1, from coordinate 13,488 downwards.
TGATGCCGGTCAGCCCTGGCAGGATGTCGATCGTGGTCGGATCGGCGAAGCTCTTGAACCCGCTGATCCGCAGGCGGGCGAAACGCGCGGGCAAGCCGGACCTACGCCGCCTTCAGCCAGGAGGAGAAGGTGTCGAACGACACAGCGCCCTCCCGCTTGCGGCCATTGATGATGAAGGTAGGGGTCGAGTTCACCTTGTAGGTCTTCTCCGCGCCGTTCAACTCGTTGAGGATGAAGGCGCGCAGCTTCTTGTTCGCGATGGCGGCGTCGAAGGTCGCCCGGTCCATCCCGGCGAGGGCGGCGTAGCGGAACAGCGCGTTCTGGTAGTCCTTGGGCGTTTTCAGCTCTGGCGCGTAGGCCCATTCATCCTGCGTGCGGAAGAGTTCCGAGATGAATGGGAAATATGCCTTCGCCGGCAGCGCGCGGGCGATCTGCGCGGCCCAGAGGGCATCCTCGTTCAGCGGGAAGTCCTTGAACACGTAATATACCTTGCCCGGCTTCACATAGGTTTCGATGACCTTGGGCAGCGCGTGGGTGGCGAATTCCGCGCAATGCGGACAGTTGAGGGAGAAATATTCGAAGATTTTGACGGGGGCGTCCGGATTGCCGAGGCTGCGAACCGAATAGGGAGAATCGGTGTCTGCCGCGGCGGCGAATGCCGGGAGCGAAGTTCCGATGCCACCGGCGCTCACAAGTCCAGCCACCATACCTAGTAGCGAACGACGATCCATATCAAGAAATCCCCTATATGTTGTGTAGCTGGAACGCGCGACATCGTCGAGCGGAAACCGCGCCAGCCGCCGTCTGAATAGCGGAACACCCATATCGTGACGAGAGCAAGGCTGCGTGAATTCGTGCGAGAATGATTTTGTCCCGCCCGATCGCCCTCAGGACGTTGCCAAGGCCGCCGCCTCCGCTATACCGGCGGCATGAATTTGAAGGATCACATCCGCGGCATCCCCGATTTTCCGAAACCGGGTATCCTCTTCTATGACATCTCCACCCTCATCCGACACGCCGATGCGTGGCAGGTGGCGATGGGACGTCTGGCCAATGTGGTGCGGGCATATCACCCTGATCTGCTCGCGGGTGTGGAAAGCCGCGGCTTCATTCTCGCGGCGCCGCTCGCCCTCAAGCTTGGGTGCGGGTTCATCATGCTTCGCAAGCGCGGCAAACTGCCGGGGGCGACTGTCGGCTACGACTATGATCTGGAATATGGCACCGACCGGATCGAGATCCAGGCCGATGCCGTTCAACCGGGTCAGCGTGTCGTTGTGGTTGACGATCTGCTCGCGACAGGCGGCACGATGGCGGCCGGCATAAGCCTGCTGCGGAATGTTGGCGCCACAGTGCCGGCGGCGGCCGCGCTCATAGAACTGGAGTTCCTGAAAGGACGGGATCGTCTTGACGTGCCGTTCGAAGCTCTTGTCAGTTACGACCGCTAGGTCCGGTTCGAGAGGTTCACCAGGGTGAGGCGCCGGTTCGTCCTCGGCGCGTTTAGCGCGACATTGGCGTGGGTGGTTCCCGGGATATCCTCCGCCGCAACCAGCGTTACGCCGAACAACACGGTCTTTGCTGATACGCTCGAACATGACTATCGCATTCTGGTGGGAGGCTTGCCCGGCGGGAGGACCGATCGCTGGGCTCATGCGATTTCGCTCGGGCTTCAAACCATACTCTCGCCTAACACTGCGTTGCGTATTGAAACGGCAGGGGGGCGGGATGGCGTTACGGGTGCCAACCGGCTGCAGACCCTTGTCACGGCGGATGGACATACCGGGGCGCTGCTGCCTGGCGCGGCGGCGATTGCTTACCTGACCGGTGATCCGCGTGTTCATTTTCGGCCGGGGGAGTGGATTCCCATTCTTGCCGGAATCAATCCGGGCGTGATTGTGGTGCGGGGCGGAATCGCCAGGCTTGCGCGGCCCAATCCTCTCCGCCTTGCCGCGGCGGCGCCGGAAAGCCCCGATCTTGCCGCGATTTTGGCATTCGAGCGGCTTGGTGTCCCGATTGCGCCAATTTTCGGGCTTCGCGACGTGTCGGCCGTGGCGCGAGCCTTCAGACTTGGAGAGGCGGATGCCGTGTTGCTCGCCGGAGAGGATATTCCGGCGGATCTTGCCTCCCTGCAGGCGGCGGACGGCAGCGCGATCTGCACGCTCGGTAGTCCCGATCAGGCTGGCGGGACGAAGCGGGACCAGCACTTTCCCGCCTTGCCGACAGTTGAAGAACTCGCCTTGTCCCGCAACGTGGCAACGCTGCCAGCGCCGCTTGAACGTGCCTATCAGGCGGTACTGGCGGCGAGCCGGCTGGATTTCGTCCTGATCCTGCCGCGGCTGACGCCCGCGGTTTCCGTCGCGCTCTGGCGCCAGGCCGCGTTGGGGGCGACCGGCCAGTCTGCCCTGCAATCCGCCGCGGCGGCGAGTGCAATCAGCCTCACGGTGGAGAGCGCCGGCCTCGCTCTGTCACCGATCGCGGCGCCGCCCGATGCGCTTCTGGCTTTGCGGCAGTTTCTGTTCACACGGTTCGGCTGGCGGCCGAACTGATGCTGATTTCATCGGGAACCGGCGACTGAATGGCGAAGAGCGCCACCCGTTTCGTATGCAATGAATGCGGCGCCGTGGTCCCGAAATGGGCGGGCCGATGCGAGGCTTGCGGCGCCTGGAACACCCTCGAGCCGCAAACGGTCATGCCAACCGGCACGGGACGCAAGGCAGCCGTTCAGACCGGAAGGGGTGTCGATTTCGTCGGGCTGGCGGGGGAGACGCCTCCGCCGCCACGAATTCCGCTTGGCATCGACGAGTTTGATCGTGTCCTTGGGGGAGGGATGGTGCCGGCCTCCGTCATTCTGGTGGGCGGCGATCCGGGGATCGGTAAATCCACATTGCTGTTGCAGGCAGCGGCCCGGCTCGCCGCTTCCGGTCAGCGGGTGCTTTATGTTTCAGGCGAGGAATCGGTCGCGCAGATCAGGCTGCGCGCCGAACGGCTGGACCTCAAGTCCGCGCCCGTCAATCTGGCCTCTGCGACAGTGCTTGCCGACATTCTCGGTTCGCTGCGCGCCGAGGGCCATGCCGCGCTCGTCGTGATCGACAGCATCCAGACGATCTGGGATGAGACGATCGAATCGGCCCCCGGCACGGTGAGCCAGGTGCGCGCCAACGCCTTTGCCTTGATCCAGGCAGCAAAGACGCAGGGATTCGCGCTCATGCTGGTTGGGCATGTGACCAAGGAAGGCGCGCTCGCCGGGCCTCGTGTGCTCGAACACATGGTCGACGTGGTGCTGCATTTTGAGGGCGATCGCGGCCATCAGTTCCGCATTTTGCGGGGGGCCAAAAACCGCTTCGGCGCCACCGATGAGATCGGTGTATTTGAAATGACCGGAAAGGGTCTGGCCGAGGTCGCGAATCCGTCGGCTCTCTTTCTCGCCGAACGGCACGGCAACGTCACGGGCAGTGCGGTGCTTGCGGGCCTGGAGGGGTCACGGCCTGTCTTGATGGAGGTGCAGGCGCTGCTCTCGGCCAATGGGGCGGGATCGGCGCGGCGCTCGGTGATCGGGTGGGATCAGGGCCGGCTGTCGATGCTGCTGGCTGTTCTCGACGCGCGCTGCGGCCTGAAACTTGGTGGTCAGGATGTGTATCTCAATATCGCCGGCGGATTGCGCGTTTCCGAGCCCGCCGCGGATCTCGCTGTCGCCGCAGCGCTCATTTCGGCAGCGAGCGGCGTGCCGGCCGATCCGGAAACCGTTTTCTTTGGCGAGATCGGTCTGTCCGGCGAGCTGCGTCAGGTGGCTCAGGCGGAACTGCGGTTGAAGGAGGCGGTGAAGCTTGGCTTCACAAGGGCCGTTCTGCCTCGCCGTGTGGCCGGCGGACAAAGGCGCCTCTTGTCGCCGGAGGGCATGTCGTTGATGGAATACGGACATTTGAGCGATCTTGTTGCGGCCATGGGGGTAATGGCGGCAACAGGGAGGAGGAATTATGACCTGGGCTGATGGTGTCGCGATTGCCGTCATATTGCTTTCGGGCGTGCTGGCTCTGGCCCGCGGCTTCGTTCGCGAGGTTCTGGGTATCGGTGCCTGGATCGGCGCCGGTGCGGCTGCCTTCCTTCTCTATCCCGATATCGAGCCGCAGATTACCGGCATTGTGGGCAATCCGAAGCTGGTTCTGCCGGTTTCGGTCGGCGTCGTGTTCATCGTTGTGCTCATCGTGCTGTCGATCCTGAGTGCATGGCTCGGATCGCTCGTGCGGGATTCGGCTCTTTCCGGCATCGATCGCACGCTTGGCCTGGCTTTCGGCCTTGCCCGAGGTGGCGTGATCGTGTGCCTAGCCTATATCGGTATGTCGATTTTCCTGCAGCCACCGGAATGGCCGGCGGCGATCCGGGATGCGCGGTTTCTGAATTACGCCGAGAGCGGCTCCGCGTTTCTGGTGGCATTTCTCCCGGCGGCCTACAGGCCCCATATCGACAATCTAGGGCCGGACGGAGTTGCGGCGCCAGCGCGTTCGAGTACTGCCGCAGGCGGGGCAGGACCCAGCCAATAGGTGTGGGAATGGTTTGATCCTCGACAGGGCCGAACCGAGGCATTATGTGACAATCCTGGGTCGCAAGGGGATCAGGCGGCGTGACACAATCCAAAATTCCAACGACTGTTGGCGACGACGACAAGCTGCATGAGGAATGTGGTGTCGTAGGCGTCTGGAATGTCGCGGATGCCGCGGCAATCACTGCGCTCGGCCTGCATGCGCTCCAGCATCGCGGCCAGGAGGCGACCGGGATCGTCACGCATGACGGCGTGCGCTTTCATGCGCATAAGGGGATCGGCCTTGTCGGTGACAATTACGGCGACGCAAAGGTCATGGCCGGTTTGCCGGGGACCCGTGCGATCGGGCACAATCGCTATGCGACGACGGGTGCGACGCTCCTGCGGAATGTTCAGCCGCTGTTTGCGGAATTCGAGTTCGGAGGCCTCGCTGTTGGCCATAACGGCAATCTGACCAACGCGCATACGCTGAAACGGACACTGGTCCGTCGCGGTTGCCTGTTTCAGTCGACAACCGACTCCGAGGTTTTCGTTCACCTGATCGCCATCAGCCTGTATGCGACCGTGCTCGACCGTCTGATCGATGCGGTCAAACAGGTCCAGGGCGCCTATTCGCTGGTTGCGCTGACCAACGACATGCTGATCGGCGTTCGCGATCCCTTGGGGGTCCGCCCGCTGATCCTGGGGCGGACACATGGGGCTGACGCGAGCGGCCCGGGCTGGGTACTGGCGTCGGAAAGTTGCGCGCTGGAGATGGTCGGCGCCGAATTCGTGCGCGATATCGAGCCTGGTGAGATCGTGGCGATTGATCGCGGCGGCGTGCGGAGCCTCAAGCCGTTCGTGCCGCAAAAGCCGCGCTTCTGCGTTTTTGAATATATTTATTTCGCCCGGCCGGATTCGGTTGTCGATGGAAAGTCGGTCTATGAGGCGCGCAAGCGCATCGGCCACGAGCTTGCCCAGGAATCGCCTGTCGAAGCCGATCTGATCGTTCCCGTCCCCGATTCCGGCGTGCCGGCCGCGATGGGGTATGCCGAACGCAGCGGCATTCCGTTCGAACTTGGCATTATCCGCAATCACTATGTCGGGCGGACGTTCATCGAGCCGACGGATCAGATTCGCCATTTAGGCGTGCGGCTGAAGCATTCGGCCAATCGGCCCGCGCTGGAGGGCAAACGCGTGGTACTGGTCGATGATTCGATCGTGCGTGGTACCACCTCGAAGAAGATTGTGGAGATGGTGCGCGCGGCCGGCGCACGCGAGGTTCACATGCGGATATCCTCGCCACCGACCACGCATTCCTGCTTCTATGGAATCGACACGCCGGAGCGGGCCAAGCTGCTGGCCGCTCGCAACAGCGAGGCGGAAATGGCCGCGCTGATCGGAGTCGACAGCCTCGCCTTCATCTCGATCGACGGGCTTTATCGCGCCTTGGGCCATAGCGGGCGCGACGCGGAGGCGCCAGCCTATTGCGATGCCTGCTTCAGCGGCGATTATCCGATCCCGTTGACAGACCACGCCGAGCCGCGAGACCCTCAATTCTCGCTATTGGCGGAGCTAGCCTGATTGTTGTCGGGCTTGGGTTTCCGGACATGAAAATGCTGGAGAGGATCATGGCCATGACGATGTCGATGAAAACACGGATGCCGACGCCGGGCGAGGCGCTGCCTGGTCGCGCGACGCCAATGCCGGTTCCCGAATTTCACCATGTCAGCGGTGCCCGGCTTGCTGCACCTTATCCGCCGGGAACGGAGGTCGCGCTGTTCGGCCTTGGCTGTTTTTGGGGCGCCGAGCGTAAATTCTGGCAGATCCCGGGTGTTGTGGTGACGGCGGTTGGGTATGCGGGCGGGTTCACGCCGAACCCGACATATGAAGAGGTGTGTTCCGGCCGCACGGGTCATGCCGAGGTTGTTCTGGTTGTCTTCGACCCGAAAGTGACGTCGTTCCAGGCGCTGTTGCGGGTGTTCTGGGAAAGCCACGACCCGACGCAGGGTATGCGCCAGGGCGGTGATATCGGCACGCAATATCGTTCGATCATCTGTGCAATGTCGGATACGCAGTTGAGCGTTGCCGAAGCATCCCGCGATTCGTACCAATCAGCGCTCTCCGCGGCTGGCTTCGGCTCGATCACCACGGAAATTGCTCCCGCGCCCACCTTCTTTTTCGCGGAGGCGTATCACCAGCAATATCTGGCCAAGAACCCGAACGGCTATTGCGGGCTCGGCGGGACGGGCGTGGGTTGCCCCGTCGGCGTAATGTTCGCCGCCTAGAGCACTTTCCGATCCATCCAGATCGGATGTCGCGCTCTATGATATTGATAATTAGAGCATCACCCGGTCAGGTGCTTCCACCCGACCGGAGCGGCTTTCCAAGGGTTGAGGATATATCCGCATTCGACTTGCGTTGACTCTCAAGCCTCAGTGGACCGAGACCGGAGCAAGTTCGTGCTGGACGATCGCTGCTCGGGCGACGTTGTTGTCGGCCGCGACGGCCATCGGCACGCCGTTGGCGGCGAATACGCCAAATGCCGGGCCGGACGGCGTCATGATTGGGCGGACATACGCGATTTCCTGGAGCCCGAGATCGGCGAGTTGCGACTCGGTAATATGATGCGGGTCAAGAAACGCCTGGAACGGCGCATCATCGGCGATGCCGTCGTGGGCCTTGATGTTCATGTCAGGAACCCTCCTGGAGTTCACGGCCGACCACACGCGATGCAATCGCGTCGCTATCGAGCGTGCGTGCCGTGCTGGCGCCATTCTGGCCGCCAGCACCTTTCTTGATGGCGATCGTCCGGATTTTCGCTTCCGGCAACGGCCGTGCGAGGTCGATATGCAGGAGCCCATTATCCAGCCATGCTCCCTTGACCTCGATGCCTTCGGCGAGAACGAAAGCCCGCTGGAACTGCCGTGCGGCGATCCCGCGATGCAGGAAGATCCGTCCCTGCATGTCGTCATTCTGCCGGCCGCGGATCACCAGTTGATTGTCTTCCTGTGTAATCTGGAGATCATCCATCGTGAATCCGGCGACAGCGATCGTGATGCGCAGGCTCGTCGAACTCAGTTGTTCGATGTTGTAGGGCGGATATCCCTCCGACGAAGCCTTTGCGGCACGTTCAATCACCTGCTCAAGATGATCGAAGCCCAGAAACAGGGGCGAAGTAAAAACGCGAGTGGTCAAAGCCTCCTCCTTTCGAGCGAGACAAGCGAAACCCGAACGGCGTTTCGCACACCCGAAATGGGCATAAATCGCGGCCTATGCAAGTACCGATTGATCGGGCGGAGCGGCAGGGCTACATGGCGCGGATGAGCGTGACGACCGATATTGCCGATGCCGGTATCCCCGAGATCCTGATCGTGCCCGACAAGCGGCTGCGCATGAAGGCGCGCCGGATTGTCGGCGCCGACCGCGACGAGGTCGCCGAGTTGGTTCCGCGGATGTTCGCGGCCATGTATCGCGCGCCGGGCATCGGTCTTGCGGCTCCGCAAATCGGTGTGTCGCTGCGCCTGGTGGTCATGGATCTGGCGCCGGATGACCAGAGACAGCCCATCGTCATGATCAACCCGGAAATCACTGCGCGCAGCGAGGAGCTGGTGTCGCGCGAGGAAGGCTGCCTGTCATTGCCGGGACAATACGCCGAGGTGATCCGGCCGGGGCAGATCAGCGTGTCGTTCGAGGACGAGGGCGGCAGGAAGCGGATTATGGAGGCTGATGGACTTCTGGCCGCCTGTATCCAGCATGAGATCGATCATCTGGATGGTGTCCTGTTCGTGGACCATCTCTCGGCGCTCAAGCGGAACATGATCCTGCGCAAGCTGGCGAAGGATCTGCGCGAAAAGGCGGCCCGAAAGCCGGCGCGCTGATGCGTCTGGTCTTCATGGGCTCGCCGGGATTTGCGGTTCCGGCGCTGAAGGCGCTGCATGGCGCAGGCCATGACGTGGTTGCGGTCTATTGCCAGCCGCCGCGCCCGGTTGGGCGAGGGCATCGAATTCACAAATGCCCCGTTCACGAGGCGGCCGACGGGCTCGGTCTGTCGGTTCGGACGCCGGAACGTCTGCGTCGCGACGATGCCGAAAGAGCCTATTTCCGCAGCCTTGATCTCGATGTTGCCGTTGTTGCCGCGTATGGGCAGATGCTGCCCCCGGACATGCTGGCGACACCCCGGCGCGGCTGTATCAATATCCACGCCAGCCTGTTGCCGCGCTGGCGTGGCGCTGCACCGATCCATGCCGCAGTGCTGGCGGGTGACGCACAGACCGGCGTCACCATCATGCAGATGGACGAGGGGCTGGATACCGGTGCGATGCTTCTGGCCGAGTCGCTGCCGATCGGTCCGAACGATACAACGGCGGATCTGCATGACAGGCTCGCTGCCCTTGGCGCCAATCTGATTCTCAAGGCTCTGCAAGCGGATTGCATTCCGGTCCCACAGCCTGAAACAGGGGCGACCTATGCCCCCAAACTGTCGAAGGCGGATGCCGTGATCGACTGGTCCGAGCCGGCGGAAGCGATTCTGCGGCGAATTCGGGCCTTCCAGCCCTGGCCGGGTACGGAGACCCGCCTGGACGGCGAGACGCTCAAGATCATGTGGGCGCACGCGGCAGCGGGACATGGCGAACCGGGAACGGTGCTTGATGATCACCTGACCATTGCCTGCGGCGAGGCCGCGATCCGGCCGACACTGGTGCAACGCGCAGGACGCGCCGCCATGCCCGCAGAGGCGTTTCTGCGTGGTCATCCAGTTGGCATCGGGACGCGTCTCGGGTGACGCGCTGGGCGCTTCGGCTTGAATATGACGGCAGGGACTTTGTTGGCTGGCAGCGCCAGGAGAACGGGCTGTCGGTGCAGGAGGTTCTGGAGACGGCCGCGTCTCGGTTGTGTGGTGGTGTTGTGCCGGAAAGCGTTGTCGCCGGTCGCACGGATGCGGGGGTGCATGCCGCCGGTCAGGTCGCCGCTCTTGAACTGCCGGACCCGTTCGACGCGCGGGCGGTTCGGGAGGCGTTGAATTTCCACATGAAACCGCATCCGGTGGTGGTGCTTGCAGCCGCGCGGGTTCCATCGGCGGACTGGAGCCCGCGCTTTTCGGCGACCGGGCGCTCGTATCGCTACCTGATCCTCAACCGATACGCCCGCCCAGCCTTGCAGGAGGGCTTCGTCTGGCATGTGAAGGCGCCGCTCGATGTGCCGGCGATGCACCAAGCGGCCCAGTCCCTCCTGGGTCGCCATGATTTCACCAGTTTCCGGGCCAGCGCCTGTCAGGCGACGTCGCCGCTGCGTACGCTCGATCGGCTCGACGTCGTGCGGAATGGTGACTTGGTGGTGATCGAGGCGGATGCGCGCAGCTTTCTTCATCACCAGGTGCGGAACATGGTCGGCACGCTCAAGTTGGTCGGCGACGGGCGCTGGCCGGTCGCCCGCGTGGCCGAGGCTCTTGCCGCGCGCGATCGTGCCGCGGCCGGGCCGACCGCGCCGGCAGATGGTTTGTCTCTCATCGCGGTCCACTACGCGGCCGATCCATTCATGCCGAACTGACGGGCAGGGCGCTTGTTCTGTTGCTTTGGCGGCCCGATATCGTCTAGAGCGATAAGGCTGCAGTTATATTTGTCCACAATGACAGGAGACCGACATAGCCAGACTACCTGCTCCGCCGAGCCCGCCAAACCGCGAAGGCCCGCGCGTGAATGAAGATATTCGTGTCCCTCAGGTTCGCCTCATCGACCAGGAGGGCGAAATGCTCGGTGTCATGAGCACGAGAGAGGCGCAGCGCCGCGCCGGCGAGGTTGGGCTTGATCTTGTCGAGATCAGCCCGAACGCCGATCCGCCAGTCTGTAAACTGCTCGATTATGGCAAATTCAAATACGAGCAGCAGAAGAAGAAAAATGAGGCGCGCAAGAAGCAGAAAGTGATCGAGATCAAAGAGATCAAGGTCCGCCCAAATATCGACGAAAACGATTATCAGGTGAAACTGCGCGCCATGAAGAGCTTCATTGGCGAAGGCGATAAGGTTAAGGTCACCCTACGCTTTCGCGGACGTGAAATGGCCCATCAGGAACTCGGTGTCAAAGTGCTGGAACGTATCCGTATTGACATGGAGACCGACACCAAGGTCGAACAGATGCCGAAGATGGAAAACCGGCAGATGATCATGGTGCTCAGCCGCGCTGAGCACCCGTTCCACATCATGCTGGCATTCGTGACGGGGCTCACCGCGGAAGCCAGCCTCCTGCGCGATATGGGGGTACGGGTCGTTGTTGGTGGCGGAACACCGGAGGGCGCGCTTCACGCCGCGCAATCTCTTGTGCAGGACAAGCGGGTTTCGGCGGTCATCAGTTTCGGCCTGGCGGGCGGACTGGATCCAGGCCTTGCGGCGGGGGATCTTCTCGTCCCGGGACGAATACTGGATGGGCACGGCGCGATTTTTCCTTGTGACGATGAGCTCGCTGAGATGTTCGGCGGTGTGACTGTCGGCGCCATGATCGGTGGCGGGCAGGTCGCTGTGACGCCTGAGGCCAAGATGACGCTTTATGCGTCGACTGGGGCCTCCGCGATCGATCTTGAGTCTGCGGCCGTTGCGGGCGTCGCTTTGGCAAATGGCTTGAAATTTGCCGTCTTGCGGGCTGTTGCCGATCCGGCCGGGCGGCATCTGCCTCCGGCGGCTCTGCTTGCGCTTGGCGCGGATGGCCGTATCGCCGTCGGTAGGGTGATGCAGAGCGTGTTGCGCCAACCCGCACAGATACCGCATCTGCTCTCACTCGCGCGCGAGGCCGCGGCTGCGCGGCGCACCCTGCAACGCGCATTGCAGGGCTACAGATCGAGGGTCAGCGCCACCGGAACGTGATCGGAGCCACGTTCCCAATCCCGCGCGTCCTGAAGAATGATGTGCCGGGTCAGGCAGCCGGACAGGTCTGCCGAGACCCAGATGTGATCGAGGCGGCGGCCGCGGTTGGAGGCTCTCCAGTCCCGGTTCCGATAAGACCACCATGTGTAAAGCTTCTGATCATCCGGCACGAAATGCCGGATGGCATCGATGAAGCCTTCGCGTCGCCAGGCGTTCAGCCCCTCGGTTTCCGGAGGGGTATGACTGACGACGCCAAGCAATTGCTTGTGGCTCCAGACATCGTGTTCCAGAGGTGCGATGTTCAGATCGCCGACCAGCACTGTACGCTGTGGACGGTTGGCCGCGAAATGGTTGCGGGTTTCGGCGATGAAATCCAGCTTGTGGCCATATTTCGGGTTCTGCTCGCGGTCAGGAACGTCGCCACCGGCAGGAACATAAAAATTGTGCACCACAAGTTGTTCCGGCCCGGCGTCGACCCGTGCCGCGAGGTGCCGACAGTCGGATTTCATGCACCAGTCGGGCGTATCGTTGATCGTTCAAGCGGATGTCGGAGAGAATGGCGACACCGTTGTAGCCTTTCATGCCGCGCTTCAGCACATGAGGCAGGCCGAGAGCGGCTCCCAGATCATCAGGGAAGAGCTCGTCCGGTACTTTCGTTTCCTGGAGACAGACGATGTCGGGTGTCGCCAGCTCGTTCAGCCGATGCAGCAGATCGCGGCGGAGCCTGACCGAGTTGATATTCCAGTCGCGATGGTCAGGGCTGTCATGAGAGCGTGAATTCGAGCTGGCCAACCCCGTCGATGATGCCGGCGATACGATCGCCGTGGCTCAGCGGCCCGACCCGTCTGGCGTTCCCGTGAAGATCAGGTCGCCGGCCCTCAGTTCCACAAGGGTGGAAAGGTAGGCGATGATGTCGGCGACAGGCCATATCATGTCCGACAGATCCCCGTTCTGGCGCTGCTCGCCGTTGACGGCGAGCGAGATGCGGCCCGAGGCGGGGTGCCCAATGCGTGCTGCCGGGGCAATCGGGCCGACCGGTGCGAATGGTCGAAACCTTTGCTCATGTCCCAAGGGCGGCGAAGCGATTTTGCCTCGTCCTGAAGATCCCGGCGGGTCAGGTCCACGCCGGCGGCATACCCATAGACAGTATTCAAGGTCGCGCTGGACGGGATATCCCTGCCGCCCGAGCCGAGTGCGACAACCAGTTCCATTTCGTGATGAAGATTATTCGTGGCGGTGGGGAAAGGGACGGCATCGCCCACAATGATCGCGTCGGCTGGTTTCGTGAAAAAGAACGGCGGCTCGCGATTCGGGTCTCCGCCCATTTCTCGGGTGTGTGCGGCATAATTGCGCCCGACGCAGAAAATCCGTCGATGGGAAAAAATCCTCCGCCAATCACAGGCACGGCCGGGGTGGCGGGTGGGGCGATCACGAAGTCGGGCATTTCCGTTTCCTATTTGTCCTGCGAGCGGTTAGAGCACTTTCCGATCCATCCGGATCGGATGATGCTCTAGCTCGTCTTATCCACTGCGCACCGAAGCTTTCAAATATGCGCCGGGATGCAGCGTCATGCTCGAAATCATATTCGGGGTGCCATTGCACACCGACGAGGTAGCCGGCTGCTGTTCCGGTGACCGCTTCGATGGTGCCGTCGGTTTGCGCGCGCTTCGACCAGAAGACCTGGAGCCAACCGGTCAATTCCCTGATTATGAAGGGAATTGACGGAAAGAGACTCGCTTTTGACGATCTGAGCCAGCCTGCCGCCGGAGCGCAAGACGACGTGATGGGCTTTTCCGGTCCTGACCGGGGCATGCGGTTGCATGGGCGTCGAATGGTCGATCTTGCCCGGCAGGTCTTGCAGACGTTGATGCAGGGTACCACCGAGAGCGACGTTCAGTTCCTGCAGCCCTCGGCAAATCGCCAGAACCGGCAGGCCCCGTTCGATGGCGCGCGCACCAGGGGTAGTGTTACGAGATCCCGCTCGGATCTTCGGGCGCGTCTTCGGGCGGTTGCGGCGGTCCGCCATAGAACACGGCGGCAACGTTGCTGCGGCTGCCAGTCAGGATAAGTCCATCGAGCCTTTCCAGCAGCGTATCGATATGGGCGCGATCGCCGTTTG
>NZ_CAJQZK010000076.1:0-84025 GCF_907164655.1 Acidocella sp. C78 | reverse complement strand
CAACGACGAGCCGCCCCATCGTCACGCCACCCCGGGGCGAGGGCGCCGCGCAGCCAGGCCAGCACCGCGCCCGGCCTGCCGCCGAAATCGCGATGCACGTGCAGCCCGTGCCCGCCTTGTGCCTTCGCCGCCGCGATCGCCTCCTCGTCGGTCACGTCATCGCCGACGAACACCGGCACCCGCCCGGCGAAGGGCGGCCGCGCCATGAACCACTCCAGCGCGCGCCCCCTTGCCCGCGCCGCGCGGCGGATTTCCCAGGCCATGTTTGCTGCCAGCAATTCCACCTCCGGCGATGCCGCGATCATCGCCCGATCGTCTCGCCCAGCGCCGCCCCGGCTCCGGGTGCCGCCCGGTAATGCGCGACCAGCGAGGCCGATTTCACCTCGATCCGCACGCCCGGATGCGCCGCCGCCGCCTCCTCCAGCGCCGCCCGCCACGCCGGCCGGTTCGCCGTCTCGCGCAGCGGATGATGGATCGCCCCCGCCGCGTCGCGCAGCACGAAGCCGTGCTCGGCGCCGGCGGGGAAGGGCGGTCCGGTCACCGCGTCGATCTGCGCGAGAGTCCGCCCCGAGAGAATCGCCAGCGCCCCGTCGCGCTGCGCCGCCAGCCCGCCCAGCATCGCGCCGAGCCCCGCGGGCACCGCCACCTCCTCCGCCGTCGGGGCAAACTCCAGCAACGTGCCGTCCAGGTCGAGGAACAGCGCGTGCTCGCGCGTCAGGATCGGTTCCATCCCCCGAAATGGGCATGGATGATGCCCCGATCAAGCAACGAGACCGGTTCGGCGGCGGAACGCTACCGCCGCGCCGCGGGCCACGAGAGCAGATCGTGCCCCATCAGCATCGGCACCCGCAGCAGCACATGCCCGTCATGCACGATGTCGATCGGCGGCTCCTCGGTGATCGAGCGGAACCGCGGCGCATACCGTTTCTCGATCGCCACGACCGATCCCGGCATCGCCGCGATCAGGATATCCTCCCCGATCAGCGATTGCGGCGGCGTAGTCACGCCGAATTCGTGCGGATTGCCCTCGAACACCGTCATCCGCATCCCCGGCCCGACCGCATAGGCGATCTTCCCCGCATCGAACCAGCGCAGCGCCGCGAGCGCCAGCCCCGGCCGGTCGAGCTGCCCGCGCGCCTTGAGCGCCGCGCGGAAGCTGGTCCAGTCGATCGCCTGCAAGGTGGGGGACTTGCCCTGCGGAAACATCGCGTCGAACCCCGGCACGATGCCCACCCGCACCTGCAAGGCGATGAACAGCACCGCCACCGCCAGCAGCGCCGCCGTTCCCGTCGCCGCCCGCCCGATCCACCGCCGCATCGCCCCGCGCTGCCGCACGACCCAGTCGCCGAGCAGCGGAAACAGCATCAGATAGCCCGGCGCCGCCCAGTGGAATAAAATCTTGCGCGACGACCACAGCCCGATCAGCGAGAACAGCACGACCGGCACCACGCCGAGCCAGGCCAGCAGCCGCGCCCGCCGGTCGCTCCCCGCAACCCGCCGATCATCAGCCCGATCATCGGCACGAAGATCCAGGGCGCGATGAACAGCGCCTCCCCGCCCCAGATCGCGAAGGGCCGCAGCGGATGCAGCGCCAGCCCCGCCGCCCGGTCGCCCTGATACCCGAACGAGGCCCAGCCGTTCAGCGCGTTCCAGATCACCACCGGCGAGAACATCCCCGCCGCCAGCACGCAGGCCACCCATGGCCCCGGCGTCGCCAGCGCCCGCCGCGCCCGCGCATCCGCCAGCAGGAAGAGCAGCGCCCCCGCCAGCACCAGCACCGCGTTATATTTCGACGCCATCGCGAGCCCGATCAGAATGCCCGCCAGCGGCCAGAAATCAGGGTCGGGCGCGGCCTCCAGCTCCGTCCGCCCGATCCCCAGCGCCCGCGCCAGCGCCCAGGCGGCGCCGACCAGGAAAAAGTCCAGCGGCCCGTCCGGCAGCACCCAGGTGCCGAAGGCGAGCGAGAACACCGGCGAGATGTTCAGCCCGATCACCGCCCACACCCCCGCCGCCGGTGAGAACAGGCGCCGCGTCAGCCCGTACATCAACCCGCTCGTCGCCGCGAACAGCGCGATGAACGGCAGCCGCACGATGAACGGCGCGTGCAGCCCGCTCACCCGCTGGATGCCGAGTTCCATCCACCACGAGACCGGCGGATGGTCGAAATACGAAAGCTGGAACGTGTGCGCGGCGGCGACCATGTAGCTCTCGTCGATCCCGAGCCCCATGCCGGCGGCCAGCACCAGCCGCGCCAGCGTCGCGGCGAGAATGACGAGCAGCGCGGCGCCGCCCGGTGTCATCTGCTTCATGACCGCATCGCATGGGCGAGCCGCGCCGGCCGGTCAAGCGCCGCCGCCCCGTCCTCACGCGAGCCTGACTTGCCGCGCGCCGAATCCCGCCCTAACACCAGCGCTCCACGGAGGTTCACGATGTCCCGATCCGCTCTCGACCGCCGCGCCATGCTCGGCCTCTCCGGCCTCGCCCTCGGCGGCCTCTCCGGCCTCGCCCTCGGCGGCCTCGCCATGCCCTCTGCCTGGGCCGACAGCGCCCCCGCCGGCCCTTCCATCATCCCGCTCGAAGGCCATTTGCCGCCGCTCGCCTTGCACATGCAGGATGTCGAAACCGGCCGCCCCGTCACCCAGGCCGCCTTCCACTGCCATCCGGTGATCCTCTATTTCGGCTTCACCCGCTGCCCTGACACCTGCCCGCTGACCATGCAGAACGCGGCGAAACTCATCCCCCTGCTCGGCAAGCACGGGAAGGATCTGCGGGTCGTCTTCGTCACCATCGACCTCGCCTACGACACCGCCGCCCGCCTCAGGACGTTCATGGCGAAATTCGGCCCCCCGCCGGTCTTCACCGGCCTGCGCGGCACCCCTGCCGAACTCGCGGCGGCGGCGAAGCGTTTCGGCGTCTATTACCGCGCCCCCACCGGTCCCGATTCGCCCGACCCCGAATCCGCCATCCGCCACAGCAGCGCCACCTATCTCTTCGGGCCGGACGGTCGCGCCATCGCCCTCCTCGCCACCTTCCCCTCCTCGCGCCCCGACCTGCCGGGCGTCGCCGCCCTCATCCGCAAGACGATGGACAAATCCTGATGCGCCGCCTCCTCACCGCCCTCGCGGCGTGCCTGGTCCCGGTCCTCGCCGCCGCCGCCCCCACCCCCGCCGTCACGGCGAAGGACGGCTGGTTCCGCTACCTGTTGCCGCAGATCCCGGCCGCCGGCTTCGTCACCCTCGCCAATGCGGGCGATGCGCCGGCGGTGCTGGTGGGCGCCAGCTCGCCCGCCTGCGGCAGCGTCATGCTGCATCGCAGCATGAACCGCAGCGGGATGGACATGATGATCCATGTGAAATCCATCATCATCCCCGCCCATGGCAGCTTCCGCTTCTCTCCCGGCGCCTATCACCTGATGTGCATGAAACCGCGCATGACGGTGGGCGGCACGGCCCATGTCACCCTGACCTTTGCCGCCGCGCCGCCGCTCACAGTGACCTTCACCGTCTATGGCGCCGATGGGCACCCCAGCAGCCGGTAAGATCCCCCTCGTGTCGCGTCTCCGCCGGGCGCTGCTCGCCGCCCTGCTCCTGTCGCCAACGCTCGCTCCCGCCGCCGCGCCGCCGGACGGCAGCCCGGCGGGCAACGCAGAATTGGGCAAAAATATCGTCGTCCACGGCACGGCGGGCGGGGTGCTGCCCTGCATGGTCTGTCACGGCACCGATCTCGCCGGCAACCCGGCCATCGGCGCCCCGCGCCTCGCCGGCCTGAAGCCGGCCACGACGCTCGCGGCGCTGTCCGCCATCGCCGCGGGACGGCAGGGGAAAAACTACGTGATGCGCAACATCGCCCACGCGCTCACCGGCGCCGACCGCGCCGCCATCGCCGCCTATCTCGCCACCCTCGGCGCGCGCGGATGATCGCCCGCCGCGCCTTTACCCGCGCCGGCATCGGCGCTGTCGCATTCCTCCCGCTCGCCGCCTGTCACAAGGACTGGACCCTCTGCGCGCAGGACCTGAAGCCCGGCGCCACCGTCGCCGATCTCCGCCTCACCATGACCGAGGCCGAAACCGGCCGCATCGTCACCGCGGCGGATTTTCGCGGCAAGGTGGTGCTGCTCTATTTCGGCTACACCAACTGCCCGGATGTCTGCCCGATCACCCTGCAGGAAACCGCCCGCATCCTCGGCCGGCTCGGCCGCAAGGCCGATCAGGTGCGCGTCCTCTTCGTCACCGTCGATCCGCAACGCGATACCGATGCCGTGCTGTCGCATTATCTCGCGCTGTTCGGCCGCCCCGAATTCACCGGCCTGCGCGGCACCCCGGCACAACTGCATGCCCTCGCGGCGCGCTGCCACGCCGCCTATGCGGTGCATCCCTCGGCCGATCCGGCGCGCTACACCGTCACCCACACCGCGGCCGCCTATGTGTTCGACCGCGCCGGCAAGCCGCAATTCATCTGCGCCGGCCTGTCCTCGAAAACGCCCGACCTGCCCGGCATCACCAACGACCTCGCCCACCTCATCGGCTGAAAATCATCGTCTGATCCCTCACGCCGCCGCAGTGAGGCGGGCAGGGCAGGGGCAGGAAAAAATTACCCGAGCCGCGCCAGCCAGCCCAGCACGCCGCCCGGCTTGGTCCGGTTCACCGCCTCGATATCGGCGGCCAGCGCCTTGTAGTCCGGGTGCCGCGTCAGCCCGAGATCGGGAATGATGAACCGCGCCCGTCCCTTGGCGTCGAACACGTAGACCAGCGCCGAATGCACCACCTGGTATTTCTGCGGATCGGGCGAGGGATGCACCGAGGCCACTACCCGATACCGCCGCGTCAGCCGGTAGATCTGGTCCGGCGTGCCCCGCAGGCCGAGGAAGTGGCTGTCGAACAGCGCCACATATTTCGCCAGCACCGCATCGGTGTCCCGCTTCGGATCGATGGTGACGAACAGGAACACCACCTTCTTCGCCGCCGGGCCGAGCGCGCGGAACAGCATGTGCAGCTTGTAGAGCGTGTCGGGGCAGACATCCGGGCAGTTGGTGTAGCCGAAATAGAGCAGCACCGTCTTGCCGCGGAAGCTCCTTGCGGTGACGGTCTTTCCACTCTCCGCCTCGGTCATGGTGAAGCCGAGCGGCGGCACCAGCCCGCTCACCTCCACCACCCCGCCCTTGCCGAGCGGCACGCCGGTCAGCTTCGCCTGCCCACCAGTCGCGGCAAACGCCGGGGTCAGGGCGAAGCCGGCGCAGAGCAGCAGGGCGGCGAGGGCGCGGATCATGCCGCCGGCTCGCCGATCTTCCGCTTCAGCGCCTCGTTCACCAGCGCCGGATTGCCCTTGCCCTGCATCGCCTTCATCACCTGGCCGACGAAGAAGCCGAACAGCTTGTCCTTGCCCGCCTTGTATTCCGCGAGCTTGTCGGCATTGGCGGCGATCACCCGGTCGATCGCCGCGTCGATCGCGCCGGTATCCGTCACCTGCTTCAGCCCGCGCGCCTCGACGATCGCGCCCGCCGCATCGCCGGTGTCGAACATCAGCTCCAGCACCTCCTTGGCGATCTTGCCGTTGATCGTGTTGTCGGTGATCAGGTCGAGCAGCTCACCGAGCCGGGCGGCGGTCACCGGCGAGGTCTCGATGCTCGCCCCGGTGCGGTTGAGATGGGCGAAGAAATCGCCGAGCATCCAGTTCGCCACCAGCTTCGCATCGCGCCCGGCGGCGACGGTCTCGAAGAAATCCGCCGTCACCTGCTCCATCACGAAAATCGACGCCTCGTAGCGCGACAGGCCGAAATCGCGCATCAGCCGCGCCCGCTTCGCGTCCGGCAGTTCCGGCAGCGTCGCCTTCAGCGACTCCACCCATGCCTCCTCCAGCACCAGCGGCAGCAGGTCCGGCTCGGGGAAATAGCGGTAGTCGTGCGCGTCCTCCTTGCTCCGCATCGAGCGGGTGACGCCGCGCGCCGGCTCGAACAGCCGCGTCTCCTGATCCACAGTTCCGCCGGCTTCCCAGATCTCGATCTGCCGCTTCGCCTCCGCCTCGATCGCCTGCATCACGAAGCGGATCGAGTTGACGTTCTTGATCTCGCAGCGCGTGCGGAACGGCTCGCCATGCTTGCGCACCGACACATTCACGTCCGCCCGCATCGAGCCCTCGTCCATGTTGCCGTCGCAGGTGCCGAGATAGCGCAGAATGGTGCGCAGCTTGCGCAGATAGGCGCCGGCCTCTTCCGGCGAGCGCATGTCCGGCTCGCTGACGATCTCCATCAGCGCCACACCCGAGCGGTTGAGATCGATCAGCGACTTGCTCGGATGCTGGTCATGCATCGACTTGCCGGCATCCTGCTCCAGATGCAGCCGCGTGATCCCGATCGTCCGCGTCTCGCCCGATTCGAGTTCGATCTCGATCGCCCCGGCGCCCACGATCGGATGTTCGTACTGGCTGATCTGATAGCCCTGCGGCAGGTCGGCGTAGAAATAGTTCTTCCGGTCGAACCGCGAGACGAGGTTGATATGCGCGGCCAGCCCCAGCCCGGTGCGCACCGCCTGCGCCACGCATTCGCGGTTGATCACCGGCAGCATCCCCGGAAACCCGGCATCGACGAAGCTCACCTGGCTGTTCGGTTCGGCGCCGAACGCCGTCGCCGCCCCGCTGAACAGTTTCGAGCGCGAAATCACCTGGGCATGCACCTCAAGCCCGATCACCAGCTCCCACGCGCCGGTCGTCCCCTCGATCACGTAGCTCATGCCGCACCTCCCGCGATCACGCCCGGCCGGTGCGCAAACCCCGCCGCCCGCTCCAGCACCGATGACACGGCGAACACCGTCTCCTCGTCGAAATGCCGCCCCAGCACCTGCAAGCCGAGCGGCAGGCCCGCCGCATCCAGCCCCGCCGGCACGCTCATCCCCGGCACGCCGGCGAGCGAGGCCGGCACGGTGAACACGTCGTTCAGATACATCGTCACCGGATCGTCCATCTTCTCGCCCAGCGCGAACGCCGCCGAGGGCGCGGTCGGCGTCAGCAGCGCGTCCACCTTCCCGAACGCCTCCTGGAAATCCCGCAGGATCAGCGCCCGCACCTTCTGCGCCTTCAGGTAATACGCGTCGTAATACCCGGCCGAGAGCACATAGGTCCCGATCATGATCCGCCGCTTCACCTCCGCGCCGAAGCCCGCCGCCCGCGTCCGCTCGTAAAGATCGATCAGGTCCTTGCCCTCGATGCGCGCGCCGAACCGCACCCCGTCATACCGCGCGAGGTTCGACGACGCCTCGGCGGGTGCGACGATGTAATACACCGGCAGCCCGTATTTCGTGTGCGGCAGCGAAACGTCGACGATCTCCGCCCCCTCCCGCCGCAGCCAGTCGATCCCGTCCTGCCACAGTTTCTCGATCTCGCGCGGCATGCCCTCCACGCGATACTCCGCCGGAATCCCGATCCGGAGCCCCTTCACCCCGCGCCCGCACGCCGCCCGGAAATCCGGCACCGCCCGCTCCGCCGAGGTCGAATCCTTCGGATCGAACCCGCTCATCTCGCGCAGCAGAATGGCGCAATCCTCCACCGTCCGCGCCATCGGCCCCGCCTGGTCCAGCGACGAGGCAAACGCGATGATCCCGAACCGCGAGCACCGCCCATAGGTCGGCTTGATCCCGGCGATCCCGCTGAACGCCGCCGGCTGGCGGATCGACCCGCCGGTATCCGTCCCCGTCGCCCCCATCGCCATCCGCGCCGCCACCGCCGCCGCCGACCCGCCGGACGACCCACCCGGCGTCAGCTTCGCGCCATCCGCCCGCTGCCACGGATTCTCCACCGGCCCGTAGCCCGACGTGATGTTGGACGATCCCATCGCGAACTCGTCGAGATTGGCCTTGCCCAGCATCACCGCCCCGGCCGCCTTCAGCCTGGCCGACACCGTGCTCTCATACGGCGGCACGAACGGCTCCAGGATCTTCGATCCCGCCGTCGTCCGCACCCCCTCGGTGCAGAACAGATCCTTCATCGCGATCGGGATACCCGCCAGGGCAGGGGCCTCGCCCTTCGCCCGCGCATCATCCGCCGCCCGCGCCTGCTCCAGCGCCAGCTCCGGCGTCGTCGTGATGAACGCGTTCAGCCGCGGATTGAGCGCCTCCACCGCCGCCACATGCGCCTCGGTCAGTTCCACCGCCGAAACCGTCTTCGCCGCCAGCGCGTCCAGCGCCGCGGCGATCGTCATGTCCAATACGCTCATTCCACCACCTTCGGCACCGCAAAGAAATCGCCGATCCGCTCCGGCGCGTTCGCCAGCACGCGGTCGGGATACTGCCCGTCCGTCACCGCGTCCTCGCGCATCCTGAGCGCCATCTGCGCCCCGCCCGACAGCGGTGCGACCCCTTCAACATCCACTTCCGCCAATTGTTCCACATAGCCGAGAATCGCGTTGAGTTCGCCGGCGAGCCGCGGCACCTCGTCCTCATCCAGCCGGATACGGGCGAGTTTCGCGATGCGGCGCACCGTCGCGTGATCGAGAGACATGACTGATCCCTTGGGTTTCTGAGCGCGCTGGACCATAAACGCGCGCATGACACTGTTCAACCTGACCGACCTCGCCTCAACCCTGCCCCGCAACGCAAGGCTGATCGGCCTCGACCCCGGATCGAAGATCATCGGCATCGCCCTCTCCGATGTCGGCCGCCGCCTCGCCACCCCCTACGGCGCCATGAAGCGCGGCAAGCTCGCCGACGCCGCCGCCACCATTCTCGACATCGCCCGCAAGGAAGGGGCCGCCGCCATCGTCATCGGCCTGCCCCTCTCGATGGACGGCTCCTTCGGCCCCGCCGCCCAGGCCGCGCGCGACTGGGCGCACGCCATCGCCCGCGAAACCGGCCTCCCCGTCGCGATGATGGACGAACGCCTCTCCTCCGCCGCCGTCAACCGCGCCCTCATCGAGGCCGACCTCTCCCGCGCCAAACGCGCCGGACGGGTCGACGCCGCCGCCGCCTCCTACATGCTCCAGGGCGCGCTCGACCTGCTGAACGAACCCCGCCCCCCGGAATGATCGCCGAACAATGACCCCCACACCGTGAACCAGGCCGGCATCCTCGCCCTCCTCGCCGCCGCCGCCACCCTCGAAGTCGGCGGCGACGCCCTGATGCGCGCCGCCCTCCACCAGCACGGCCTCGCCCGCGCCCCCTTCCTCGCCGCCGGCATCCTCGTCCTCGCCGCCTACGGACTCGTGGTCAATCTCGGCCCGTGGGATTTCGGCCGCGTCCTCGGCGTCTACGTCGTCCTCTTCTTCCTCGCCGCCCAGCTGGTGAACTGGCTCGGCTTCGGCCTCCGCCCATCCCCGCCCATCCTCCTCGGCGGCGCCCTCATCTGCGCCGGCGGCCTGGTGATGACCCTCTGGCGATGACCATCCACGCCCACATGTTCTGGCACGGCGACCCACCCCGCCGCCTCGAACGCCTCGCCATCCGCAGCGTCCTCGCCCAGGGCTACGCCCTCACCCTCTGGAGCTACGCCCCGCTCCCCAACCTCCCGCCCGGCCTCATTGCGGCCGACGCCGCCGAAATCCTCCCCCGCTCCGCCCTCTTCACCAACCGCCGCGGTTCCATCGCCAGCTTCACCGACTGGTTCCGCTACATCGTCCTCTCCCGCCACGGCGGCCTCTGGACCGATTCCGACGTCATCGCGCTGCGCCCCGCATCCGACCTCCCGGCGCGCAAATTCCTTGTCACCCAGCGCGAATGGTTCCACCGCCGCCTCCGCCCCCGCGGCTGGAAAACCACCCTCAACAACAACGTCATCTTCAACCCCACCCCCGAACCGGGCGACCTCGTCGATCTCGCCCGCGCCCTCGCCGAACGCTTCCCCAAATCCGCGATCGACTGGGGCGAACTCGGCCCCGACCTGCTGACCGCGCTGTCGCGCCTCCACCCCGCCCACGGCTACGCCATCATGCCGCCCGCCTTCGCCAACCCGGTCGGCTACTGGCAAAGCCCCGCCGCCCTGCTGCGCCCCAACCCGCCCCGCCTGAGCACGCCAAACCTGAAACCCGAAACCGCCTTCCTCCACGCCTATGGCGAAATGTGGCGCCGCGCCGGCATCTCCCCCGACGCCCCGTTCCCCCCCGGCAGCCTCCTCGCCACCCTCGCCAAAACTTTCGGCGAGCCCAACCCCTGACTCTGCCCCGCGTCCGTCACCAAAACAATACTGAACGTTAGTCTTTCTCACCCTCCCGTCCTCATGGCACCTTCGCCCGATGCCGCAGGAGAGCGAGACAATGCCCGACACCACCCCCCGACCATCCCACCCGACGCGCCCACCCCCAACGCCACCGCAACCGACGCCACCGCAACCGACATCCTCACCCTCGTGATCGAAACCTTCATCATCCCCTTCGAAGGCTTCTCTCCCACCCCCTACCGCGACGCCGCCGGCACCTGGACCATCGGCTACGGCTCCACACGCGACGACACCAACGCCCCCGTCACCCAGACAACCCCGCCCATCACCCGCGCCACCGCCGAAACCCTCGCCCGCCGCGACCTCGCGAACGCTCGCCAGACCGTCACCCACGCCGTCACCGTCCCCCTGACCCCCAACCAGCAGGCCGCCCTCATCGACTTCGTCTACAACCTCGGCGCCGGCAATTTTCTCCGCTCCACCCTGCTCCGCCTCCTGAACCAGGGCGACTACAAAGCCGCCGCCGCCCAATTCCCCCGCTGGGACCTCGCCAACGGATGTTTGCTCCCCGGCCTCCGGCGGCGACGCGAGGCGGAAGCGGCGCTTTTCTCCTCCGTTACGGCGGTGGGGGAGGGGTGAGGTGTTGCGGTCAGGGAGCGTTGCGAATGTGTGATTCGGGCCGGAAGCAAAAAATCCGTTATGGGGCGGTAACTCGCAGAAAGCCGACACCGCCTGACCGCCCATCTTTCTCAAAGTCAGATATCCATATCTATCAACGCGCTATCGTCTCCGGGTGCCGCGCAAATCCTGAATCACGCTCCATTCGTTGGCTTGCTCCGGGCATGCAAGCACGTTATCCGTAATAAAACGCATGGATACTGCCAGCCAAAACGACGACGGAAAGCGGCCCTATCTCCCGCCGAGGCGAGCGGTTAAGTTCTGCTCTGCTGGGTTCGCGGGAACTTTGTTGATGGCCCCGCTCGTCCTGGTGCTCGATGTTTTGTATCTTTTGTTTGGTGATAATGGTCTGAACGTCTTCATGCCGGATGGCCTGCCCGTCGGCCCAGTCATTCTGTCGATCGCTTTCGCGATATTCGGCGTAACCTATGTGCGAAAAGTGTATGTTTACGGAACCGTCAAATGGATACGGCGGTTCCGGCGCGTGGCAACTTTATCGTCGCTTTTCGTATGGCTGCTGCTCTTTTGGAATGTATGGCAACTCATCCGCGCGCCCAATCAGGACGTTTTTGCATCATATCTGATATTTGTCGGCATGCTGGGTGTGGCCTTGGGACTCTCCGGTTTGATGTTATGGACCATCAATAGATATCGTTGCTACGATCCCAATTCCACGCCGGACGAATGGGAACTGCCGGAAGCCATCGCGCAGCAGGACAAACCGGGCGGCTAATAATCGTTCCTTGATCGAGGATGCGCGACGCCGGGCGGTACGGATCGACGTCGTCGACAACCGCGACGCCGGCAATTTCCTCCGCTCGACCCGGCTCCGCCTGCTGAACAACGGCGACGACAAAGCCGCCGCCGCCCAGTTCCCCCGCTGGGACCTCGCCAACGGAATTCCTCTCACCGGCCTCCGGCGGCGGCGCGAGGCGGAGGCGGCGCTGTTTTGTTCAGAGGCGGGGGTGGGAGAGGGTTAGAAAAATCAAACGAAAAAATCGCTTGAGATCAATTTGGTTTCAGATATCTTGAGCATATTCGTTAACTTCTTCAAAAACATTTTACAAAAATATGGTCAATTGAGGCAAAAAATGATATCGCAAAAAAAGATATGGTTTTTTATAATTGTTATATTGATTACGATAAATAAATTATATGAAAGCCAGAGTGATCCTGATGAGGAATTAGGAAATTCTGCTTTGATCTATTTGCATAAGTTAGCGTATTTTACGGCTAGTTATCAAGAAGCAACGAAAGATGACGACCAATTCGGCTGCTATCATTCATACAAAAATATACAAAAAATGGCACATAAGGCGCTTGTCAAAATGAATTTAATGTCGTTTCCGCCAAGAGATGCAGTTCAAGATGTTTCAAAAATACTGCATATTAGCCAGCTGACGCCCAATCAATGTTCAAATAAAATGTATGCACAAATTGAATTTATGATTTCAGGTGAATCAATAGTTGCGCTCAGATATGATTATGCGATCGGCGGTAGAAAATGGTATAAAGTGACAAGAGAGAATAAAATAGAAGCCGAAAACCCTCTCGAATATGCTCGGTCACTTAAAGATAAAAATTATTCGTGGGTTAGCGTGAGGCCGAAGGGAATGATTTTTATGATCGAGACTGATTGGAAGGCTGAAGCGGCTTCGTGTCAGATAGATGATCCAGCGATAGAGAATTCGGGTAATAATTTAAAGGCGGTAGAAGTAGACTATCGCAGAGTGAATGAAAGCAGCACAAAATCAGTTTATTTTTATCGAACCAAGGCTGAAGCAGAGACTTATAGCAAAAATAATTAATTATTTCAACCTTTATGTATTTAGAATATTATGAGACCTGAGTGATTCTATTGCGTCATAATTTATTCCTTGATCCGAAATTAGGTCTATATTACGGCCAAAAAATTTCTTGTAATTTGAGATTGTTTGACTCGTTGCTTGTGAAGATCCGCCAGTTACTAGAAATATTTTAGGGGGCGAAATGCGCACAAGCTCGGCGCGCTTAAGCAGAGTTTTAAACTCATAATCAGCCCCGGGCATAGAATAACCTATAAACGTCCATGTATCAGTTTTTTTCAAAACATATTCGGCTGTTTTCCAAGAATTTAGGTGCGCGGGAAAATCTAATGCCTTTCTATAGCTAAATGTCGCTAGTCTATTTCCTAGAGAATTCGATTGGCAACTTGGACAGTATTTTTGTTCTGTTTTATATTTATAGTCTTTTTCGGTATATTTATTAACTATATCCCAGTCTTTTTTGCTAAACTGAAGTTTTCACTGATTCGAAAGCAAATTCCCTGTATTTATCGGTGAACTTCGAGATCTGATTTTGCCGCTTACTGGACACGCATGGGGTCGATCCCGATCAGGGCGAAGGCGGTGGTTTGCAGCGACGTGGGGTTTGCCAGAGCGGTGAAGGTGGCGTTCGGCGCCTTGGGTAGGGAGGCGGTGTTGAGGGTCTGTGTGGCGAGATGCGCCATCAGGTCGGTGAAGCTCGAAATCGGCAGGTTCTGGTCGTTGCGGCGTCGCCCGCGCTTGCGATCGGCGGCCGGGGATATCGATGCGGGGGCAACCGGCGATGAGCGTTCAGTTTCCGCGCCTGGCCGGTCGTGATCCTGGAACAGCAGGGGCTTGAGGGCGTCGCGCAGATGCCATTCGACGTAATAGGCCATCATGCAGAGGAAGACGTGGGCACGCACCCGCGGCGAGAGCCAGTGATGCACCGGGCGGATCGCGAGATCGACCGATTTGAGGGACCGGAACGCCCGTTCCACCCGTGAGAGATCCTTGTAGGCTGACACGGCTTCGGTCTCGCTCATGACGTCCGCGCTCACACTGGTGCGGATGACATAGATGCCGTCGAGGGCCGCCTCGCGCGCGATGCTGGCGGCGTTGCGCTGGAAATCGAAGCGGCTGGCGGTGATGGTGAGATCGAAATGCTTGGCCATCTTGCGCTGGTTGATCACCGCCCCCACCGCCAGCCCGATCGCGGCCTCGCCATGAAGAGGAGCGCGTTTGCGCCGTGTCGCATCCCGGATCCGCGCCAGTTCCGTCTCGGTGGCCACGAGCAGCGCCTCGCGCTTGCGCCGTCGTTCGGTCGCCAGGGCGG
Source organism: Acidocella sp. C78 (assembly GCF_907164655.1). NCBI lineage: Bacteria > Pseudomonadati > Pseudomonadota > Alphaproteobacteria > Acetobacterales > Acidocellaceae > Acidocella > Acidocella sp. C78. The sequence goes on along the minus strand of NZ_CAJQZK010000076.1, from coordinate 70,093 downwards.
CGTTGCGACAGGCGATCAGCCGCTCGCCCGGATAATCGGGCGACGTGATCGCGGCGATATCGCGCTCGTCGAACAGCGACATCTGCAGCGGTCCCTCGGCAAGATCCTGGATCTGCCCCGCGCGCAGGCAGCTGATCCAGTCCAGCCCCGCCGGCTTGATCGTCTCGCGGATCCGCGCCGTGGTGATCATTCCGCGATCACCCACCAGGACGACGCGCTCGAGATGGAACCGGCGCTTGAGTTTCTCCACCTGGGCGGCGATCGTCGCCGGATCGGCGGTGTTGCCTTCGAACACTTCCACTGCGATCGGCCGCCCCTCGCGATCGCACAGCAGACCATAGACGATCTGCGGCCGATCGGGCCGGTGATCCCGGCTGTATCCGTGGTGTGCCAGTTCGCAATGCCGGCCTTCGAGGTAGGATGAACTGACGTCGTAGAGCACCAGCGTGCCGTCGCGCAGATGGCGCCTTGCAAACTCCCGTTCGATCCGCCCCTGCTGCGTGCCCAGCCAGTCCAGCGCCGCATAGATCTCGCGCTCTTCAATGACACCGAGATCAAGCATCTGCCCGAGGCTCGATGTTGCGGTCTCCGGGTTCAGGCCGCGCAGGGTCGAGAGCTTCGATCCCGGCGCGATCACCCGGCCGGCGATCAGCGCCAGGGCGAGACTGCGCTCGCGCGACGCCCTCCGGCCCAGCAGGCGGGGTATCCCGAGCTTGCGCATCATCCCGAGTGCCGCCGCCACATGACCATGCGGCAGCGAACGCCGGATCTCCAGCGCCTGATCGGCACCACCAACCACCGCGCCACCCGCGAGCAGCGCTCGTAGGCCATCGATCAACGCGGGCGGCATCTGGCTCAGATTGGCGATGGTACGCTTGTGAACCTTCCGCCCCTCGCGGAAACTCTCCCGCAACAGCACGGCCGGCGCCGATCGGCCATTCGGAACCACATCGATGAACATAACCCGAGCGAATCACAGATCGAGTCGCACCGCAAGCCCCATTTATGGACACAAAACGCTCGCAAGAAATCAGCGCTACGCGAGGCTATCCGCCACGTTCAGGTCATTCCCAAGTAAAAACTTCAGGCTAAATCATGGCCATATATGTCGGAAACAAATTTTTTTATGAAATCGACTTGGAGTGCGGTTGGCCCATCAAGTCTTAGACCCTCGATATTTAAGAGATTTTTGGTAAATTGTGAGGCTAATGGCAGTCCGGCATGGTTAGAAAAACCTGCACCAACTATGAATGCGTGCTTTTTATCCATCATCGGTAATTTCTCAGTTGTTGGAGAAGGTAATGGAAAAATTATAAAAGCCTAACGTAATCCACAAGACAATACGCTGAGCGTATATTGGCCTAAAACAAGTGTGGTGTGATGCAACAAACCTCCTTGCCCACCCCCACCCCTCATGGGATTTTTGCACCCGTGACCACCCCAACCCCCACACCCCCCGGATTTTTGCTCCCCCGCTTCGAAACCTTCATCGAGGCGCTCTGCGCGCACATCGCCGCCGCGGGGCTGAAACACGGCGTCGCCGGGCCGGTCATCGTCCTCATCTGGCAGCGCCTCCGCCGCCTCGGCGCCCGCTTCGCCCGCCTCGCCGCCATCCCGGCCCGGCGGCGTAAAACCGCCCGCGCGGGCAGCGCCGGCCCGCGCTCGCCGCTCCCGCGCCGCTTCGCCTGGCTCACCCGCCTCATCCCCGGAACCGCCTCGGTCGCCGCCCAGTTCCGCGCCATGCTTGAAACCGAGGAAATGGCCGCCCTCGTCGCCGCCACCCCGCAAGCCGGGCGCATCCTCCGCCCGCTCTGCCACACGCTCGGCATCCGCCCGCCCACATGCCTCCGCCGCCCCCGCGCCAAACCCCGCGCGCCCAAACCCCGCGCGCCACAGCCCAAACCGCCCGAACCCCCCGCGCCGGCACATCCCGCGCCCAACCCGCTCTGGTCCCGCGCCCCCGGCGCAGCCCGCTTCAACCCCCCACGCCGGAAATTTCGCGCCTGACGCCGCCGCGCCCCATCACGCCCGATTTGTTGCGAATCCCAACAATCAGCCGGCCCGGCCGAACATCCGCTCAAGATCGCCCTGCGTCAGCCGCAAAACCGTCGGCCGCCCATGCGGGCAGGTCTGCGCGAGGGGAGTGGTCTCCATCGCCCGCAACAGCGCCTCCATCTCCGCGAAAACCAGCCGCCGCCCCGCCCGCACCGAACGATGACACGCCATGCGGATCAAAACCGCGTCCAGCCGCACCTCCAGCGCCGCCGCCGTCCCGCTCTCCGCCAGCGTGTCCGCCACATCCCGCGCCAACCCCGCCGGATCGGCCTTCGACAGCGCCGCCGGAACCGTCCGCACCAGCACCGCCCCCGGCCCGAACGCCTCGATCTCCAGCCCCAGAGCCGCCAGCGTCTCCGCCGCCTCCACCAGCCGCGAAACGTCCTCCGCCGCCAGCTCCACCACCGCCGGCGCCAGCAGCGCCTGCGCCGCAATCCCCCCGACTCCCGCTCCGCCCGCAGCCTTATCTCCGTCAGCCGCTCATGCGCCGCATGCTGGTCCACCAGAACCAGCGTCCCATCCCCGCTCTGCGCCAGAATATACGTCTCGAACACCTGCGCGATCGGCGTCCCCAGCGGATACTCCGGCCGCACCTCCGGCAAAACCTCCGGCACAACCCGCGCCGGCGGCAAATCCAGCCCGCGCAGCTCCGCCTCCGCGAACCCCCGCGCCGCCCGGCTCTCCGCTTGCGGATATCGCGGCATCGCCGCCGCCGCCGCCCAGCTCGTCCGTGGCAGCGAAACCGAAGGCGCCGCCCCCAGCTCCGCCGGCGTCGCCAGCCCCCGCTGCACCGCCCCGATCACCAGCGACCGCACCGCATCCGGGTTCGCGAACCGCAGCTCCGCCTTCGCCGGATGCACGTTCACATCCAGCATCTCCGCCGGAATCTCCAGCCATAAAGCCGCCAGCGGATGCCGCCCCGCCGGAATCCGCTCCCGATACGCCAGCCGCAGCGCCATCCGCAAAAGCGGGTCCCGCACCGGCCGCCCGTTTACCACCATGTGCTGGTGCCGCCCCGCCGCCCGCGTCAGACTCGCCGGCGAAATGAACCCCCGCAGCACAACCTCCTCCCGAGCCGCCTCGATCTCCAGCAGCCGCTCCGCATCCCCCCGCCCATAAATCGCCGCCACCCGCTCCCGCCGGTCCTGCGCCGGCAGCTCGAACCGCGCCACCCCGTCGATCGTCAGCGAAAACCCAACCCCCGGCGCCGCCAGCGCCAGGTGCCGCACCGCCTCCGCACAAGCCCCCGCCTCCGCCGCCGCCCCACGCAGAAATTTCCGCCGCGCCGGCGTCGCATGGAACAGATCCTCGACGATCACGCAGGTCCCCACCGGTCCGGCCACCGGCTCGACCTCCCGCACCGCCCCGCCATCCACCACGATCCTCGCCGCCGAATCCTGCCCCGCCGGCCGTGACGTCAGGGTCAGCCGCCCCGCCGCCCCGATCGACGGCAACGCCTCGCCCCGAAATCCCAGCGTGGCAATCCGCACCAGCGCCTCGTCCGTCAGTTTCGATGTCGCATGCCGCTCGATCGCCAGCTTCAGTTCCGCCTCGGCAATCCCATGCCCGTCATCGGTCACCTCGATCCGCCCGATCCCCCCGCCCTCGATCGCAACCCCGATCCGCCGCGCCCCGGCGTCGAGCGCGTTCTCCACCAGCTCCTTCACCGCGGCGGCCGGCCGTTCGATCACCTCGCCGGCGGCAATCCGGTTGATCGTTATCGGGTCTAGGCGACGGATCGGCATGACCCCATCTTACAACCACGCCTCCCCGATCACCACTCCGCCACGGCACCACGCACATGACCAGTCTCGCCGCCCACCTGCTCAATCCGGTCCTGCGCTTCGAGGTCAAGCGAAAGCTCGCCCGGGCCAATACCCCCGAAACCCTCCGCCGGGCGTTCCGCTCGCCCATGCCCATCCCCCGAGGGGTGCGATATACCTCGTCGATCATGGGCGGTGTCCCCGGCGAATGGGTCGAGCCCGCCTTAGGCGCCCCGCCGGCCATGACCGTTCTCTATCTGCATGGCGGTGGATATGTCGTCTGCTCCGCCGAGTCGCACCGCCCCATCACCGGCGGCCTGGCCACAAGGGGCCTGCGGATCTTCGCCGCCGATTACCGGCTCGCTCCGGCGCATCCGTTTCCCGCCGCCGTCGATGATGCCGAAGCTGCCTGGTCGGGCCTGATCCGGCAGGGGCACGATCCCGCATCCCTCGCCATCGCCGGCGACAGCGCCGGGGGCGGTCTCGCCCTCGCCCTCGCGCTGCGGATCCGTGAGGCGGCGACGCCGATGCCGGCACGGCTGCTGCTCTTCTCCCCATGGACCGACCTTGCCGCGACCGGCGCCAGCATCGTCGAGAATGCCCGGCGCGATCCGATGATCAAGGCCAGCCGGCTGGCCGATGGCGCCCGGCCCTATCTCGCCGGGGCGGACCCGCGCAACCCGCTTGCCTCTCCGCTCTATGCCGATCTAGCCGGCCTGCCGCCGATGCTCATCCATGTCGGCGCGCGCGAGGTGCTGCGCGATGATTCCGTGCGCCTGCACGAAAAGGCGCTGCACCAGGGCGTCGCCAGCCTGCTCCGGGTCTGGCCGGTGGTGCCGCATGTCTGGCCGATGTTCCACGCCATCCTGCCCGAGGGCCGCGCCGCCCTCGACGAAAGCGCCGCCTTCATCCGTGGTGCCGCAGCCGCGCCCGGCGCAGCTCGTTGACCGTGAAGTAGGCGAGGGCGATCAGCGGCAGCGCTGCGCCGACAAGCGCGACGAGCTGCCAGCCGCCGCGGATCAGCAGGGTGCTGGCGACCGCCGAGCCGGCGGCGCCGCCGAGGAAGAAGGCGGTCATGTAGGCGCCATTGAGCCGGGCCCGCCGCTCGGGGGCGAGGGCGTAGATCGCCCGCTGGCCGAACAGGTTGTTGGCCTGCACCCCGAAATCGAGCAGCACGCCGGCACCGGCCAGCAGCACCACGCTGTGGATGGACGCGCCATAACCCGAGATCAGGAAGGACAGGGCGATCAGCCCGAGTGCCGTCGCGGTGCCGGCCCGGCCATACCCGGCATCGGCCAGCCGCCCGGCGATCGGTGCGGCGGCGGCGCCGGCGGCGCCGACCAGCGCGAAGATGGCAACGCCGAGCTGCGTATAATGGAATTCATGCAGCAGCAGCAGCGGCGCCGCCGTCCAGTACAGGGTGAAGGCGGCGAAGGCGCAGGTCTGATAGGCGGCGCGGCGGCGCAGCGTCGGCTCGGTGCGGTAGAGGCCGAGCATCGAGACGATCAGCTCGCCATAATGATGATCGAGCTTCGGCGTCACGCGCGGAAGTTTCAGCCGCAGCAGGACCGTGAGCGCGGCGATCCCGGCCGCCGAGAGCCCGAACACCGCCCGCCAGCCGGCGAGCCAGGCGACGAAGCTCGCCATCGGCCGGGCGAGCAGGATGCCGAGCAGCAGCCCGGCCATCACATTGCCCACCACCCGGCCGCGGATCGCATCCGGGGTGAGGGAGGCGATCATCGGCACCATGATCTGCACCGCCGCCGAGCTGACGCCGATCAGCAGCGCGGCGGCGAGGAAGCTCGCGCCGTTCCAGGCGAAGGCGGCGAGGGCGAGGGCGAGAGCGGAGGCGCCGACCATCCGCGCGATCAGCTTGCGGTTCTCCAGCAGATCGCCCAGCGGCACCAGCAGCAGCAGGCCGGCGGCATAGCCAAGCTGCGTCAGCGTCACCAGCAGACTCGCGACCGCGGGCGGCAGGCCGATATCCGGCGCGATCGTGCCGACCAGAGGCTGCACGTAATAGATGTTGGCCACCACCGCGCCGGTGGCGACGGCAAAGAGCGTGGTCAGGGCGACGGAAGGCGCGGCGCGGCCGGTTTCGGCCGCGGCCGGTGGGGCCGTGATGCTGTTCGACATGGCAGCGATATGTCCCGCGCGGAGGCGACTTCAAGCGGCGGGGCGGTCGAACCGCACCCGTGCCGGTGGAAAACGGCTCAGAACAGGTCGAGGACCCGGCCGAGCAGGCCTTTCGAGGCGCCGGCAGGGGCGGCTGCCGGGGTGGCACCCTTCGTCGCCGGTTCGCCGAGGGCGGCGTTTTCCTGCAAGCGCTTCTGTTCGGACTGCGCGTTGACCACCTGGTTGCCGCCCTGGGTCTTGCCGCCGAAGGACATCAGCGAGTCGACGAAGCCGGTGCCGCGGCTTTCCTGTTCGGCCTGCTGATTGATGGTCGCGCGGATATGGGCGGGCGGGGTCGGGCCGGCCTGTTGCAGCAGCGCCTGCTGCGCCGGGCCGAGGCTGGTGCTGCCCGCTTGCAGGGCGGATTGCGGGGCGAGGAGGCTTTGCGCCTCGCCGGCGGCGGAGACCTGCTGCGGCCGTGGCGCGCCGGGCACCGGCGGCGGCAGGGTTTGCAGATCCGGCGGCACGCTCAGCGGCGCCTCGGTGCCGACCGCGAACGCGTCCGGCGGGGTGAGTTCGAGCCCGAACGTCTTGGCGGGATGGCTGCAGCCGGCCAGCAGCAGCGGGCCGAGCAGCAGGAGCGGAAGGGTCGCGCGCGATGAACGGGTCATGGCGTTTCCTTATCCTCGCGCGCCGGAGGCGGCAAGTGACCGGCGCGGTCGTGGCTGAACAGGCTTTCGAGGATCAGCGCGGCGACGCCGCCATCGATGGCGGCATCGGCGAGGTTGAAGACATACCAATGCAGGGCGCCGACATGGACATCGACGAAATCGACCACGGCGCCATAGCCGATTCGCGAGATGACGTTGCCGGCGGCGCCGCCGATGATCGCCCCGAGGCCGAGGGTCGCGAGCAGCGACGGGGTCCGCCAGAGCCAGACCGAGAGCCCGGCGATCGCCACGATCGCGACGGCGATGAGCAGCAGCCGTGCATCGTCGCCGGCGAGGATGCCGAAGGTGACGCCGTGGTTCCAGACCATGGTGAAGTTGAGCATCGGCAGGATCGCGACGCTGCCGCGCCGCGGCAGGTCGAGCCCGTAGAGCACCCACGCTTTCGAGACCTGGTCGATCGCCAGCACGACCAGCGCCATCAGCGCGCCAAACGCGCGGCGGCTTGCGTTACCCTGGGCGGGTGCGCCGGGAGGTGCCGTTCCAGTCATTCGACATACGAGCAGCAGCGGCGGCACAGGCCGGGATGCGCGGGGCTGGTTCCAACCTCGGGCAGCACCTTCCAGCAGCGCTCGCATTTCGTGCCCGGGGCGATTTCGACCACTGGCTCGGCCCGCAGCGGGGCGCTGGCGCCAGCGCCTTCCGGCGCGGCGGCGATTTCGGTTGAAGCCGCCGAGGTGATCATGATTTCCGCCCAGTCCGCCGCGCGCAGGGCTTCCGGCGCGTCGACCGCGAAGGTCAGGACGATCCCGGCCTGGAGCGAGGCGGCGATGTCGCCGTTGCGGCGGGCGTCCTCGATCCGCGCGTTGGCGATGCGGCGCACCGCGCGGATCTCGGTCCAGGCCTCGTCCAGCGCGTCGTCGCGCCAGGCGGCGGGAAGCTCGGGGAACTGCGCGAGATGCACGCAGGCCTCCTCGCCATGGCGGGCGCGCCAGGCCTCGTCGGCGGTGAAGGGCAGGACGGGCGCGAGCCATGTGGCGAGGCAGCGGAACAGGATGTCGAGCACGGTACGGCAGGCGCGCCGGGTTTCGCCCTGCGCCAGCATCCGGCCCTCGGCATCGAGCCGGACGTCGCAATAGAGCGCGTCCTTGCGGATGTCGAAATAGAAGGCCGAGAGATCGTTGTTGCAGAACTGGTGGATCGCCGGATAGACGCCGGTCCAGTCATGCGTCTCGACCGCGCGGCGCAGCATCGCATCGAGCCGGGCGAGGCGGTGCAGCACGTAGCGTTCGAGATCGGGCATGTCGGCGACCGGCATCGCCTCGGCCTCGGTGAAGCCGTCGAGCCCGCCAAGGACCCAGCGCAGCGTGTTGCGGATGCGGCGGTAGAGATCGGCCTGCTGCTTGAGGATGTCCTTGCCGATGCGCAGGTCGTTGTGGATGTCGGAATTCATCACCCAGAGGCGCAGGATGTCGGCGCCGTACTGGTCGATCACCTGCTGCGGCGCGGTGACGTTGCCGAGCGACTTCGACATCTTGCGGCCTTGCTCGTCGAGCACGAAGCCGTCGGTGACGATCGCCTTGAAGGGGGCGGTGCCGCGGGTGCCAACCGCCTCCAGCAGCGAGGCCTGGAACCAGCCGCGATGCTGGTCGGAGCCTTCGAGATAGAGATCCGCCGGCCAGGGCATGCCGCGCGCCTCCAGCACGAAGGCGTGGGTCGAGCCGCTCTCGAACCAGACATCGACGATGTCGAAGACCTGCTCGAACTCGGCGGGGTCGTGGTCCGGGCCGAGGAAGTCGGCCGCCGGGCGGGCATACCACGCATCCGCCCCCTCGGCCTCGAACAGGGCGCGGGTGCGGGCGAAGACCGCCGGATCGGTCAGGATCGACTTGTCATCCTGCCGGACGAAGATCGCGATCGGCACGCCCCAGGCGCGCTGGCGGGAGATGCACCAGTCGGGCCGCGCCTCGACCATCGAGCGGATGCGGTTGCGCCCCTGGTCGGGCACGAAGGCGGTGCGGTCGAGCGCTTCGAGCGCATGGGCGCGGATCGCCTCCTCGCCGTCCATCCGGATGAACCAGTTGGGGCGGGCGAGATAGATCAGCGGCGCCTTGGACCGCCAGGAATGCGGGTAGGAGTGGAGGAACTCCTCGCGCCGGAGCAGCGCGCCGGCTTCGGTGAGCGCCGCGCAAACCGGATCGGCGGCCTTGTAGACATGCAGGCCGGCGAAGAGCGGCACGTCGGCGGCGTAGGTGCCGTCGTCGTTCACGGTTTCCGGCACCGCGATGCCGTGGGCGCGGCAGAGGAAGAAATCGTCCTCGCCATGCGCGGGCGCCATGTGGACGAAGCCGGTGCCGGCCTCGGTGGTGACGAAATCGCCGAGCAGGAGCGGGACATCGTAGTCATACCCCCGGCCGCGGAGCGGATGGGCGCAGACGAGGGCGCCGAGATCCTTGCCGCGCAGCGTCTGCTCGATTTCGTGCGCGGTGATGCCGGTTTCGGCGGCGAAGGCATCGAGCAGCTCGGCGGCGACCACGAGGCGCTCGCCCGTGCGGGCGAGGCTGTGCTCGGTGGTGTCGGCGATGCGGATCACGACATAGTCGAACTCCGGCCCGGCGGCGAGGGCGCGATTGCCGGGGATGGTCCAGGGGGTCGTGGTCCAGATCACGATCGCGGCGCCGTCGAGATCGCCCTCGATCACCGGGAAGCGGACCCAGATCGCGGTGTCCCGCCGGTCCTGATACTCGACCTCGGCCTCGGCCAGGGCGGTCTTCTCGACGGGGCTCCACATCACCGGCCGCAGCCCGCGATAGAGCGCGCCGGAGGCGGCGAATTTGTGGATTTCGGCGGCGATGGCCGCTTCGGAGGCGAAATCCATCGTGGCGTAGCGGTTCGCCCAGTCGCCCTCGACGCCGAGGCGCTTGAATTCCTCGGCCTGCACGTCGAGCCAGTGCTGGGCATAGTCGCGGCATTCGCGGCGGAATTCGAGAACCGGCACCTCGTCCTTGTTGCGGCCGGCCTTGCGGTAGCCTTCCTCGACCTTCCACTCGATCGGCAGGCCGTGGCAGTCCCAGCCGGGGACGTAGTTGGCGTCGAACCCGGCCATCTGGCGGGCGCGGTTGATCAGGTCCTTGTGGATCTTGTTCAGCGCGTGGCCGATATGCAGGTTGCCGTTCGCATAGGGCGGGCCGTCATGCAGGATGAAGGGCGGGCGGCCGGCGGCATCGGCGCGGAGCTTGCCGAACAGGCCAGACGCGGCCCAGCGGGCCAGCGCCTCGGGCTCGCGCTTCGGCAGGTCCCCGCGCATCGGAAATCCGGTTCGGGGCAGGAAGACGGTGGCGCGGTAGTCACGCGGGCTGGACGGCAGGTCGTTCATCGAAAAGGCTCCGGCGGAGGAAAGGACAGGCGGGCGATCCCGGCCCTATTGCAGGGCCGGGCGGCGAATTCGCGGGATGAGGCAGGCGGCGCGCCGTGCGGATGTCATGGCGTGAGGTTATGCGAGCCGCCACCCCGAACGGTCAAGCGCGGAATGTTGAACGGATTTTCGCGCCCCGCTGCATCCGGATGGGGATGGCAGGGCGAATTCAGGGCATATTTCTGCCTCCACACCGGAATTAGAACCGCCATGCCGAATGCCGCCCCGCCCGCTGATGCCCGATCCCGCCCGAAACGCCAGGCGCGCATTTTCGGCGCGCCCTGGCGCACGCCGGCGGGGCGGTTTTCCTGGCTGAAGACGATCGCGCTCGGGCTATGTATCGCCCCGGCGGGCTACATGCTGTGGGAGCGGCAGGCGGGGGCGCTCGGCGGCCGGCCGACGCATGAGCTGATGCTGCAGACCGGCTTCTGGGCGATCCGCTTCCTGCTGCTCGGCCTTGCCATCACCCCGGCGCGAGCGGTGTTGGACTGGATGCGGGTGGCGATGCTGCGGCGGATGCTGGGCCTCGCGGCGGCGGTCTACACGTTCGCGCATGTGTTTCTGTATGCGGCGGATGAGGGATATGCCATCGGGTTCGTTTTGAATCAGATGTTTACGGTGTTTTACCTCATCCTCGGTACCATCGCGACGATCGGGTTGCTGGCGCTGGCCGCGACCTCGACCGACGCGGCGATGGCGCGGCTTGGGCGGCGGTGGAAGTCGCTGCACCGGCTGGTCTATCCGATCGCGGCCCTCTCGATCTGGCACTTTTTCCTGACCCAGAAGATCGACGTTTCGGCGGCGATGGTGCCGTTCGGGCTGTTCGTCTGGCTGATGCTCTGGCGCCTCGCGCCGCCGGGCTTCCGGCGCTCGCTGGCCGGTATTTTCACCCTCGCCCTCGGGGCGGTGGCGATCACCGCGGGCGGTGAGGCCGGTTGGTATGCGCTGAATTCCGGCATCGACCCGTGGCGCGTGCTCGACGCCAATCTCTCGACCGCGCGAATCAGCCCGGCGGCCTTCGTTGCCGCCGATCTCGCGTTGTTCGCCTTGCTGGTGGCCGCGCGGCGGTTGCAGCGCCAGGCGGCCTCGGGCTGAACCGTCACATCGGCGCCATACCCGACTCGGCCGGTCCCTGCTAGCAAGGGAACATGGCACGCTCCGCGCCCCGCCCGCTCGCGCGACTCTTGTCGATCGCGCCCGTTCTTGCTGCCGGCCTGGCGCTGGCCTTGGCTGTGCTCGCGTTGGCGGGCGCGGTCTTGCTGCCGGGCAAGCTGGCGTTCGCGCTGCCGGCGCTTGGCCCGGCGGGCGGGCTGGCGTTGGCGATCGATCCGGGCCGGGCGGAGCTGATCTTCGCCGTGCTGGCGGGCGGGTCTGCCGGTCTGCTGGCCGCGCCGGGCTTGGGCGTTTCCGGCGTGCTGGTGCTCGCCGGCCTTGTCGCCATTCTCGCGAACAATCTCTACACGCTTGTTTTTGCGGCATTGATCGTCGGGTTTCTGAGCCTTCGGGACCGTGTGGCGGCACCTGCCGCGCTGGCGGTGTTGCCGGCCACGCTGCTGGCTCTGGCGGCGGCGGCCGGGCTGCCGGGCGCGACGCTCGCGGCCGGGGCGGTGCTGTGTCCCGCCGGGTATCTCCTCGCCGCGCTTGGCGGGGATCTGCTGCGCTTCGCCCAAGGGACGGCGCTCGGCCTTGCCGGGCTCGCACTGGTTGCGGCCGGGCTGGGCGATGCCGGGGCGGGGCGGCTCGCGCTCGAGACCGGCGCGCTGGTGGCGCCGGTGCTGATGCTCGCGGCATCGCGGATCGAGGACGTCACGGGGTCGCGGGCGCCGGACTGGCTCGGCGGGCTGGCGCGCGGGATGCCGGGTTTCGCGCTGTGCTTCGGCGGCGCCGTGTTCTGGGCGAGCCTGTTGCCGCCGGGGCCGGGCTTCGTCGCGTTTCAGGGCATATTCGACGCGGCGCTCCGCGCGGGATGGCCGGGCGCGCTGGCGGCAACCGGGCTGGCCTGCGGGTTCGCGCTGGCCGGGTTCGGGGCGGCGGGCCAGTTCGCTCTGGTCTGCCTCGGCCGGCCGCGTAGCCTGCGCGCCGCCGCGGCCGAGGATCTGCCGCGCCGGGATCTCGTCGCGCTCGGCCTGCCGGTTGCCGCCGCCGCCGGGCTCGCCCTTGTCACCGCGCCGGTTCTGCTGCTGGTCCCGCTCGGCCTGCTGCTGGGGCTGTGGCGCTGGAGCCTGCGCGCCGGGCCGATCGAGGCGCCGCCCTTCGAGGACGGGTTTGCCCGGCCGCCCGCCTGGCTGCCCTTCGGCGACCCGGTGACGCAGATCAACGCCACGGGATATGCCGCGCCGCTGCACGGGCCGGTGGCATGGCTTGCCCGGCGGCTTGCCCGTCGGCTCGGCGGGGCGCGCATCGCAGGGAGGTGGTCGTGACCCTCGCCGTGCTCGCCGGCCGGACGGTGGCCACCTTGCTGAGCGTGGCGCTGCTCGGCGCGGCGGCGGTGCTGCTCGAATGCGTTCGTGCCCGGCTGGCCGGGGCGGTGGCGGGAGAGGCCGGCATGCCGTTCGCGCAGCCGGTGCGGGATCTGCGCCGCCTCGGGCGCAAGCGCCGCATCCGCCCGGTCTTCGCCTCGCCGCTGCATGGGATATGGCCGCTGGCCGCGCTGGCGGTGACGGTCACGCTGCTTGCCGTCATGCCCGGCTTCGCGGCGGGGCAGCTCACCGCCGGGCTTGCCGGCCCGGCGCTGTTCGTCGGGTTGCTCGCGCTCGGGCGGGCGATACGGGTGATGGCGGAGATCGATCCCGGCATGGCCGGTCCTGGACTTGCCGCGATCCGCCTTGCCGCATCCGGTCTCGCGGCCGACCTCGCCTGGCTGCTCGGCTTCGCCGCCCTTGCCGTGCTGCCCCGCGCGGCGACGCCGCAAGCCGCCGTCGCGGCGCTCGGGGTGCTGCTGGCCTGGCCCGATGCAGCACCGGTGCCGGGCGATTATGCCGGGCCCGACCGCGCGGTATTTCTGGCGGAGACGATGCTGCGCCGGGTTGCCGGGCTGGCGCTGCTGGTCGCACTCCTCGCCCCTGCCGGCCTTGCGCGGGCCACGGCGCCGCTGGGCTGGCCGGAGGGGATCGCGGTCTATGCCGCGAAGCTCGCGATCGCGGCGGCGGCGCTGGGGTGGTGCGGCTGGTGCTGCCGGGCGGCGCACCGCGCGCCGGCGCGGCCCTGGCGCTTGTGTCGCTCGTCCTTGCCCTGCTGGGCGGGGTGACGGTGGACCGGCTCGGTCTGGTTGCCGGGCTGCTCGGCATGGGCGGTGGCCTCGCGCTGCTCTGGCGGCGCTGGCCGGCGGAAGAGGCGCTGGCGCTGCTCCAGGGAGGGGCTGCGATGGTCGGGTTCGGGCTCGGCGATATCCGGGGCGGGGGATGGTTCTTGCGGGGGTGGCGCTCGGCCGCATCGCCGTCGCCCTGGCGGGCACGGGCGGGCTGCGGCGCTGGGCGATCGTGGCGCTGGCCGGGCTGCCGCCCTTCGGGTTGTTCGCCGGCGATTTCCGCATCGTCGGCGCGGCCGCGACGGTCTCGCCGCTGCTGGCGGGGGGGCTCGTCGCGCTGATCGGGGCGGGTGCCGCGCGGGGGCTGACGCTGCCGGGCGGAAGCGGCGCCGGCGAGGTGGCGGGGCGCAAGCCGGCCGTGCTGTTGCTTCTTCTCCTGACCGTGCTGCTTGGGCGGCGCCGGTCGCGGGGCTGCGATGAACGACGCCGAGATCGCCGCGCTGCTCGCGGGTGCGCCGGTCGAGCCGTGCGGCGGGGCGGCGCTGCATCTGCTGACCGCGGCGGACTGGCTGCGGTTGGCCCGGCTGGTGGACCCGGCTGATTTCGCCGGGCTGTTCGTGGCCGATGGCCGTGCCCATGCGCTGTATTTTCGCGCGGCGCCGCTGCTGGTGGCGGTCACGCTGGAAGGCGGCGCATACCCTGCGCTCTCGCCGGTGATCCCCGATGCCGGCTGGTACGAGCGGCTGGCCGTGGACCGCGAGGGTGCGGTCGCGACGGGGGCGGCTGACACCCGGCCGGCCATTCGCCACGGTGAGGGCGATTCCGCCTGGCCGCGCTTCGACGCGCCGGCCGGCGAAGGGGCGTTTCAGGTCGGGCAGGGGCCGGTCGCCGGGCTGATCGCCCGGCCGGTTCATCGCCGTTTCACCATCGAGGCGGGGCGGATTGTCCGGCTCGAACACCGCCACGGCTATGCCTGTCGCGACATCGCGTCGCTGCTGCACGGCAAGTCGCCGCGGGCGGCGGCGCGGTTCGCGGCGCGGCTGGTCGGCGATGCGGTGGTGGCGCACGCGCTCGCCTTCGCCCGCGCCGCCGAGGCGGCCGGCGGGTGCGATGTTCCGCCCCGTGCGGCGGCGCTGCGGGCGGCGATGCTGGATATCGAGCGGGTGACGGCGCATCTTCTGGCGCTGGCGGCAGCACTCGATGCGGCGGGCAGACCCGGGCTTGCGACCAGTCTCGGTCGCGCGCGGGACGATATCGCCGCCGCCGTCGCGGTGCTGTTCGGCCATCGGCTGATGATGGACGCGGTGACGCCCGGAGGGCTGGAGGTGGACGCCCGGCCGGAGGCGCTGCCGGCGCTCGCCGCGGCGCTGGCCGAGGCTGCGGCGTCGGTCCGGCGCGTAGGGGAATTTCGCGTCCGCCGGGCGCTGGGGCCGGCGGCGGCGCTGGCGCGGGACAGGGCGCGGGCGGTGCTGGCGCGCGGGGCCGCGATCGTGCCCGCGATCGAGGCGGCGCCGCCGGGCGAGATCGTGGCGGCGCTGCCGCCGGTCAGCGCCGCCGGGCTCGGTTCGGCGGGCTCGTCGCGGGGGATGGTGCATCACTGGGTGAAGCTGCATGACGGGCAGATCGCCGCCGCGGCGCTGATGGACCCCGCGCCTCGGCTGGCTGGCCGCCTGGAGGTTGCGGCCGCCGGGCTGGACATCGAGGGGTTCGGCGTGCTCGAGGCCTGCTACGCGGTGCCGCCGGGGGCGATCGATGGATGACGCGGACGATCCGGTCCGGGTGCTCAGCACTCGGCTTGCGGCGACTGGTCAGGCGCTGCTCGGGCGGAGCCTCGCGGTGCGGCATGTCGATGCCGGCAGTTGCGGCGGCTGCGAGATCGAGATCGGCGCCTGCCGACGGTTGCGGGGCGGCATGGCGGCGCAAGGTATCGCGCTCGTGGACGACATCCGCGCCGCCGATATCCTGCTGGTGACCGGGGTGGCGACGCGCAACCTCGCGGAGGCGGTGCGCAAGAGCCTTGCCGGGATGGCGCCGCCGCGTTTCGTCGTCGCGGCCGGGGACTGCGCGCTGGATGGCGGCGTGTTCAAGGGCGCGCCGCCGGTTCTGGGCGGGGTGCAGGCGGTGATCCCGGTCGATCTGCTGATCGCCGGCTGCCCGCCCTCGCCACGGCAGATCCTCGCGGGGCTGGTGGCGCTGCTGGAGGCGAATGCGCGCGAAGCGCGGGTGAGGCGCACCGAACCGCATGCCTGATTTCAGCCATGAGCGCGTCCTTGGCGGCGTGGTCGCGGGGGTGGACGAGGTCGGGCGCGGTCCGCTGGCCGGACCCGTGATGGCCGCCGCCGCGGTGCTGCCGCCGGACTTGCCGGCGCAGATTGCCGCGATGGTCGATGATTCCAAGCGTTTATCCGCGGCACGGCGGGAGGCGGCGCTGGCGGCGCTGATCGGCGCCGGCGCGGACATTGCGGTGGCGGCGGCGTCCGTCGCCGAGATCGAGGAAATGAACATCCTGCGGGCGAGCCTGCTGGCGATGCGCCGGGCGGTGGCGCGGTTGCGGGTTTGGCCCGACCGCGTGCTCGTCGATGGCAAGATCGGCCCCGACCTGCCGATACCCTGTCAGTGTCTGGTTGGGGGGACTCGCTGTCGCTGTCCATCGCGGCGGCGTCGATTGCCGCGAAAGTGGTGCGCGACAGGGCGATGGAGCGGCTGGCGCGGCGGTATCCGGGCTATGGCTGGGAGCGCAACGCGGGGTATGGCACGGCGAGCCATCGTGCGGCGATTGTCAGTCTCGGCGCCACCGCGCATCACCGGCGTGGGTTCGGCCCGCTACTGAGAAGCTAAATGATTGATTTTTCTAGTATCCACTTTCAATCTGAAATCCATCGGATTTCGGATTCAGGACACTAAAGCACTTTCTGATCCAGCCGGATCGGATGATGCTCTAAGTCACATGATCCAGCCGGCGGGGCTGGGCCTGGCGCGGCCCTGATCCGCGCCGGGCGAGACGGAATCCGTCAGGACTTCGCCGGTCAGGCGTAGCGGCGTTCGGGGTGGCGCAAATGCCACAGACGCTCATGAGCGGCGACGAGGCTCTCGATGCTTTTCCTGCGGTTGGCGTCCGGGTGGACGGAACGGCGGGTCAGCAGGCGTTCGAGAATGCCCAGGAGATCTTCCGCGATTTCGTAATCGTCCTGGTCGCAGGCATGGTGGAATGCGATCAGGATCTTGTCCGAGAGGCGGCGGCTGTAGCGGGTTGTCGACCGCTCGGCCTTGCCGGTGTCTTCGACGGCGGGGGTCTGGTGGTCGTTGTCGGTCAGGGACATGCTCGAATTCCTGTTATTTCTGAGACCATATTACCAAATAGTAATCGAAATACCATACTTTTTAATGAACGAATTTCATTCGAATTAAAATTTCATATTTCGCTCTCCTGAGCAAATTTATTCTTGAGATGAACTGGATCATATTTTAGACAATTTTAACATCAAAAACGTTTCCATATTGTTAAAAGCGGCACAGATTGTGGGCGGCTGTGTGTAATTGCTCGGATGAGTCTACGCGGCGCCAAAGCTGTGGGAAAGCCGCAAGCCGGATAAAAAGGCGAGTCGCACCGGGTGGAAGGCAAAGTTCGCCATGGCCTGACGACCAGATCGTCTGATCGCCTGCGGCCTTGGGGTGAAAGCCGCTTGCCGCGCTGGCGGCGATGTCGAGACCGAGGGTCTCGGTTCTCAATTCCGCGAGCGCGACGCCGAGTTCCCGCCGGTCTTCGGAGGCGGGATCGATCCAGGCGGGCACGAAGCGGGGCGAGTGCAGGAAGGCCCTGCCGCCATGGCCGTGCGGCAGCGCGATCCATTTGTCGGGCGTGATCGGCATGACTGTGCCGCCGGCCCAGAGGGCCGCATCGTGATGTGTCTCGACCGCAAAGCCGAGCGCGAGGGCGCGGGCATGCAGGGTTTCGCGGATTGCGCGCAGGCGGGCGCCGCCGGTGCAGAGCGGCGCGCAGGCGTCGTGATCCCAGCTCAGATCGCGCACGGCACAGGTTTCGGCGCTGGCAAAGCCCGCCCGGTTGCCGGTGTCGAGATAGCTTTCGCAGGGCGCGCCTTCGGCCAGCAACAGATCGTGCCGGGCGAGTTCGACGTGGTGATAGGAGATTGCGAGGCAGGCCTCGTCCCGGCGGATGGTGGCTCCGTTGACGAGAAGCCGCGCCGGCACCAGCACGCCGTCCAGCAGCAGGGCGTGGTCGGGTGACAGGCGCAGGCGGCGCGCCGGCAGCCCGGGCGCGAGCGACCCGGCGGCGAGGCTGATGGGCTGCACCTGCTCGGGCGCGGGATGCGCCGTCAGATCGAGCACGCGCGATCCGGTCCAGATGACGGGAACGGTCTGGCCTGCGGCGGTAACCACCCGGTCGCCGGCCATGAGGGTTTCAACCGGGCGCGGGCCGTTCGGCGTGAGGATCATCGTGCCGCGCGCATAGCAGTTCGGGTTCGGGCCGGCGGTGTGCGTGGCGATGGAGGCGGTGAGGCTGAGCCCGCCCGGGCCGGTGGTGGCGAAGAGCGGCGCGGCATTGGCGCTGGTGAAGCTGCCATCGACATGGCCCCGCGCGTCGAGCAGGCTGACGGTGGCGCCGCTTTGGCGGATCGAGCCGCCGACCAGCGATGGCAGCAGGATGGCGTCGCCGCCGGACAGGCCGCCGATGGTCACGTTGGCACCGAGACAGGGGTCGGCGAGGGTGAGGGTTGCGCTGCCCGGGCCGAACTGGAAAGTCTGGCTGGCGACCGCATCCGCGAGGCGCACCGAACTGCCATCGTCGAGCGCGATCGTGCCGCCGCCTGACAGCGCGCCGCCATCGATGATGAGCGTGCCGCCGGCGAGGCTGACGGCGCCTTCATTGTCGAACGCCGTGCTGCCGACCGACAGCGTGGCGCCGGCGCCGACCGCGATGGTTCCGGTATTGTCGAATTGCGGTGCGGCCGCGCCGGGCAGGCCGGTAAGCGCGCCGATATCGACCACCACATCGGCCGACGCGCCGCCTTCGAGCGTGATCGTCCCCGCGGTCATGATCTGGTCGGATGCAAAGAGTGCGGCCGTGCCGGCGATGTCGAGCCGCGAGTCGGTGCCGAGGGCGACGGCGCCGCCATTGCCGGTGAGGCCGGCGGCGCTTTGCCGGCCGTCGAGCCGGAGCGCGCCCGCGATCGTCACACCCGGATCGACCAGAGCCACGCTGCCATCGATCTCCGCCGCGCCGGCCGGGCCGGGGACGGCGCCGTTACTCCAGTTCCATGCGGCACTCCAGTCGGCGACGGCGCCGGCAGGGGGCTGGAAAGTATCTGTCGTCAAATCGCCCGTCATCAAATGTCTCCAACGGCCGGGCCTCGCACGTCATGTGCCGGTGACCGTGAAGAGGGCGGTGTTTTGCGCCCGAAACTGTCGCCGGGTTAGCAGGGCTCCGTGGAGGGTTCAAACAAATTCTTCACCAATTTCTAAAAAAATACTGAAAAATGAGTATTTTTAAGGATTTTTCTACTTGAGGTTTCAGTCGGCGCCCTGCCGGGCCATGCGCTGTTCCAGCCGGAAGGCAGCGGCGGGATAGACGCCGAGGATCCGGATTTCGCGGGAGAAGAAATCGAGTTCCTCAAGGGCGAGGCGGACGTTGCGCTGTTCGGGGTGGCCGTCGATCTCGCAGAGGAACTGGGTGGCGGCGAACTGGCCGCCGACCATGTAGCTCTCCAGCCGCGTCATGTTCACCGAGTTGGTGGCGAAGCCGCCGAGCGCCTTGTAGAGCGCAGCCGGCACGTTGCGCACGCGGAAGACGAAGCTGGTGATCAGGTCCGGCGTTTCGACCGGCGGCAGGCGCGGGGTGCGGGCCATCATGTAGAAACGGGTGGTGTTGTGCGCGGCATCCTCGACGTTGCGGCGGAGAATGTCGAGCCCGTAGATATCGGCGGCGAGAGACGAGGCGATCGCGGCGCGGGAAAGGTCGTTCCAGCGGGCGACGAGTTCGGCCGAGCCGGCGGTGTCGGCCTCGACAACCGCCTGCGCGCCGAGTTCGCGGACCAGGGCGCGCACCTGGCCGAGGGCGACGGCGTGGGAATGCACCTGGCGAATGGCGTCGATCACGGCGCCGCGCGGGGCCAGCAGGCAGTGCTCCACGCGCTGGAAGTGCTCGCCGATGATCGAAAGCCCGGAGTCGGGCAGCAGGGCATGCATGTCCGGCACTCTTCCGGCGAGCGAGTTCTCGGTCGGCAGCATGGCGTATTCCGCCTCGCCGGTGCGCACCGCCTCGATCGCCGCCTCGAAGGTCTGGCAGGGCAGGGTGGCCATGCCGGGGCAGGCGGTGCGGCAGGCGAGGTCGGAATAGGCGCCGGGCGCGCCCTGGAAGGCGATTCGGGATGTCATGCGGCAAGGTTCCTGCGGGCGCGGTCGAGGTCTTCAGGGGTATCGACCCCGAAGGGAGCCCGGTCAATCCGCGCCGCGCCGATCCGCAGGCCGAGTTCGAGAGCGCGAAGCTGTTCGAGTTTCTCCCGCAACTCGAGCGGCGAGGGCGGGGCGGCGACGAAACGCTCGAGTGCCGCGCGGCGATAGGCGTAGACGCCGACATGGTGCCAGAGCGGCCCCGGGCCGGAGGGGATCGGGTGGCGCGAGAAATAGAGCGCGGGGGCGGTGGCGGCGTCGCCAAAGCCGCAGGCGGCCTTGACCACCGAGGGGGCGGCGGCTTCCTTCGCGGTGGTGACCGGGGCGACCAGGGTGGCGATGTCGAATCCGGGATCGTCGAGCACCGCGACGAGGTCGCGCAGCGCGCGCGGGGGGAAGCCGGGCAGGTCGCCCTGAAGATTCACCACGATGTCATGAACGCCCGCCGGATCGAGTGTGGCAAGCGCGGCATGGATACGGTCGGACCCGCTGGGCAGGTCAGGGTCGGTCAGCACCGCCGTGCCGCCGGCCGCGCGCACCGCGTCGGCGATCGCCGATTCGGCGCAGGCGACCGCAACCGGGCCGATCGCGGCGGCCTCGGCGCGGCGCAGGACGTGGACGATCATCGGCAGTCCGCCGATATCGGCAAGGGGTTTTCCGGGCAGCCGGGTCGAGCCCAGGCGGGCGGGAATCAGGACGATGGGAGCCGGAATATCTGCCTCCTTGAAGGATATGGGGCCAACACCATTGTTATCGCTTGTCGCACTTTCCTAAATCGCTATACATCCCTCCGTAAAGCTTTGGAGGGACCGCGCTTATGAGTGATCAGAACCACCCGTCTTCCGGACACGGCGGCAAGGGCCGCGACCCGCTGCTGCTGAACAAGATTGCCGGTGGCATTCTCTCGGCCGGGCTTCTGGTCTGGATCGCGATCCACGCCGCCGGGGTGATTACCGGCGAGAAGGACGTCAAAAAGCCGGTCATCAAGACCGCCGAAGCGCCCGTCGCGGCGCAGAGCAGCGGCATCCCCTCCATCGACGGGCTGATCGTCAAGGCCGATGTGAAGAAGGGCCAGGCCTTCGTGCAGCAGCAATGCGCGGCCTGCCACACACTCAACAAGGGCGGCGCGGCCGGCGTGGGGCCGAACCTCTACGGCGTGATGGGCGATCCGATGTTCAAGAAGGCGGGCTATACCTTCTCCGGCGCGGTGAAGAAGGTCGCCAACGGCGTCTGGACCTACCAGAAGATGAACGAGTGGCTGGACGATCCGCAGAAATTCGCGCCGGGCACCCGCATGGGCTACACCGGCATCAAGAATGATCATGTTCGCGCCGATGCGATCGCCTATCTGCGCACGCTGGCGGACAGCCCGATCCCGCTGCCCAAGCCGGGCGCCGGCGGCACCGCCGTGGCCTCGAAGGGGGCGGCGCCGGCGGGTCTTGAGTCCGGCGCGCCGGTGATCGCCACCCTTTACGCCAGTGCCGACGCGAGCAAGGGCCAGGCGTTCTTCCAGCAGCAATGCTCGGCCTGTCACTCGGTGAACAAGGGCGGGGCGAACGGCGTTGGGCCGAATCTTTACGGTGTCGTCGGCGCGCCGATGTTCGCCAAGGCCGGCTACACCTTCTCCGGCGCGGCCAAGCAGCATGCCGATGGAAAGTGGACCCCGCACGAGCTTGATGAATGGCTGTATGCGCCGATGAAGGCGGTTCCGGGCACGCACATGGCCTATCCGGGGATCAAGAACAACCAGACCCGGGCCGACGTGATCGCCTATCTCAACAAGCAGTCCGACCATCCGGTGAACCTCGCCGCCGCGTCGGGCCCCGCCGCGACGACCGCTTCTGCCGCGGGCGCCGCGCCGACAGGGCTCGATGCCAGCGCGCCGCCGGTGAAGACGCTGATGGCCAAGGCCGCGCCGGCCAAGGGCCAGGCGATGTTCCAGCAGCAATGCTCGGCCTGTCACTCGATCAACAAGGGGGGCGCCAACGGCGTCGGGCCGAACCTGTATGGCGTGCTGGGCTCCAAGATGTTCGCGACCGCCG
Source organism: Acidocella sp. C78 (assembly GCF_907164655.1). Taxonomy (NCBI): domain Bacteria; kingdom Pseudomonadati; phylum Pseudomonadota; class Alphaproteobacteria; order Acetobacterales; family Acidocellaceae; genus Acidocella; species Acidocella sp. C78. Next base: position 48,380 of record NZ_CAJQZK010000076.1, on the reverse strand, counting down.
GCTACAGCTTCTCCTCGGCCGCGAAGACGCACGCGACCGGCGACTGGACCGTGCATGAGCTGAACGAGTGGCTCTATGATCCGATGAAGGCGGTGCCGGGCACGCACATGGCCTATCCGGGCATCAAGAACAACGTCGCCCGCGCCAACATGATCGCCTATCTCAACCAGCAGTCCGACCATCCCGAAACCTTCAAATGAGGTTTGATCCGGTCGCCGTGGCCTCGGCCGCGGCGGACGCGGCGGGGGCGGTAATCCGCGCGCATTTCCGGGCGCGGATCGATGTCGACACCAAGGCGGATGCAAGTCCGGTGACGCTTGCGGATCGGGGCGCGGAAGCCGCGATCCGCCGTGTTCTGGACCAGCATTGCCCGGACCATGCCGTGATCGGCGAGGAAATGGGCGGGCGGGAAGGCGGGCGGTTCACCTGGGTGATCGACCCGATCGACGGCACGCGGGCCTTTATCACTGGCCGGCCGGTCTTCGCGACGCTGATCGCGCTGCTGGAACATGGGCGACCGATACTCGGGCTGATCGACCAGCCGGTGCTGGGCGAGCGGTGGCTTGCCCATGAGGGCGAGCTGCACTTTTCCGGCCCGCATGGCGGGGAACCCGGGACGCGGGCTGTGGCCTCGCTGGCCGAGGCGGAGCTTTCCTGCACCTCGCCCGACATGTTCACCGAGCCGCAATTCGGCCGGTTTCGCCGGCTTGCCGGCGCCTGCCGGCGGGTGAGCTATGGCGGCGATGCCTATGGTTACGGGTTGCTGGCGTTGGGGCAGATCGACGTCATCGCCGAGGCCGATCTCAAGCCGTGGGACTGGTCGGCGCTGGCCCCGGTGATCGAGGCGGCGGGCGGGGCGATGACCGACTGGCGGGGCGCGCCACTTACCCTGGAGAGCGACGGCACCGCGCTGGCGCTCGGCAATCCGGCCCTGCTCGGCGATGCCGTGGCGCTGCTCGGCGGATGATGCCGCCGATCGTCCATCTGACCGCCGGCGCGGATGATCTCGCGGACTGGCTGGCGTGTTCCGAGGCGCTGCACCGCGTGCTGCGGCCGCATCTTCCCGCCGATTACGAGGGCACGATGCGCCGGATTCTGGCCGGGGGAGCAGAAATGGCGCTGCTGCACGAGGCGGGCGCGCCGCGGGCGCTGGCGGTGTTCCGCGCCTTTCACGACACGGCGAACGGCTATAGGTTCTATATCGACGATCTCGTCACCGCCCCCGATCGCCGCAGCGCCGGGCATGGCGCCGCCCTGCTCGGCTGGTGCGAGGCGGAGGCGCGCCGGCGCGGCTGCACCCGGCTGACGCTCGAATCGGGCACCCATCGCGAGCGGGCGCACCGGTTCTATTTCCGCGAGGGCCTTGCCATCACCCTGTTCGGGTTCGCGAAAACACTCTGAGCGGGATCAGACCGCGGCGGTGATCGCCGCGGCGAGATCGTCCATCTTCGCGGTGCCGCCAAGATCGGGCGTGCGCGGCGATGCGGGATCGCCGAGGGCGGTCTCGATCGCGCGGAGGACCAGCGATGCGGCTTCGGTCTCGCCGAGGTGATCGAGCATCATCGCACCGGCCCAGATCGCGCCGACCGGATTGGCGATGCGCTGGCCGAAGATGTCGGGGGCCGAGCCATGCACCGGCTCGAACATCGAGGGAAATTTCTTCTCCGGGTTGAGATTGGCCGAGGGGGCGACGGCGATCGTGCCGGTCACGCCGGGGCCGAGATCGGAGAGGATGTCGCCGAACAGGTTCGAGCCGACGACGACATCGAACCGCTCGGGGCTCATCACGAAGCGCGCCGCGAGGATGTCGATATGGTACTGGTCGGTGCGGATCTCGGGGTATTCCGCGCCCACCGCGGCGAAGCGTTCATCCCAGAACGGCATCGAGTGGAAGATGCCGTTCGACTTGGTCGCCGAGGTGACGTGCGGGCGGCCGAGGCGGCGGGCGAGGTCGAAGGCGTAGCGCAGGATGCGGTCGGTGCCGGCGCGGGTGAAGATCGCGGTCTGCTCGACGAATTCGCGCTCGGTGCCGGCGAACATGCGCCCGCCGATCTGGCTGTATTCGCCCTCCACATTCTCGCGCACCACCCAGAAATCGATGTCGCCGGGCTGCTTGTTGGCGAGCGGGCAGGGAACGCCGGGCAGCAGGCGGACGGGGCGGAGATTCACATACTGGTCGAATTCGCGGCGGATCGGGATCAGCAGGCCCCAGAGGGAGATGTGGTCCGGCACGCCGGGATAGCCGACGGCACCGAGAAAGATCGCGTCGTGATCGGCGAGGCGGGCGATGCCGTCTTCCGGCATCATCCGCCCGGTGGCCTTCCAGGTTTCGCAGCTCCAGTCGAAATCCCGCCAGTCGAGCGTGAAGCCGCAGGCGGCGGCCGCACGGTCGAGCACCGTGCGGGCCGCCGGGATGACCTCGCGACCGATGCCGTCACCCTCGATGACGGCGATGCGGTGGCGGCGCGGCATCAGTATTCCTCGTCGGCGACGTAGGCGCCGATCTTCTGCACGAGATCGGGGTCGCGCTTCGCAAGGGTAATGCCGTAGATGACCGAGAGGACCAGCACGCCGAGCGCCGCCCAGGGATAGATGTTGTAGGGGTAGGGCTGGCCGGGCTGGATCAGGCCCCAGAGCGGGAAGAGCATCAGGATCGTGCCGAGGATGGGGATCAGCGCGTGCCTCACCGGGTTGAACTCGTTGCGGTGGTGGCGAAGCATGTAGACCGGCAGCGCGATGTTGGTGACGAGATAGGTGAGGATCACCGGGATCGTGCCGAGCGAGCCGGTCTCGCCGAAGAGATCGACCGGCTTGATGTTCCAGCCGAAGAAGATGACGATTCCGAGGGCGACCAGCACGTAGCTCCACATCGCGACGAAGGGCGTGCGGTGCTGCGGGTGGATCTTGCCGAAGAAGCGCGGCAGCAGCCCCTCGCGGCCGGAGCTGAACAGGATGCGCGCCTGGCTGTTGGTCAGGCCCAGCAGCGAGGAAAAGATGCTGGTGACGCCGGCGAGATAGGCGATGATCAGGAACGACGCCGCCGAGGCCTTGAACGCGTCGACGAAGGGGATGTCCGCCTTGCCGATCGCGGTCGCGTTGTTGTGGAAGGCGATTTCGGTGGCATAGGCGAGGAACATGTAGAGAATGCCGATCGACAGCGTGCCGATGATCAGGGCGCGGGGGATGTTGCGCCGCGCATCGCGGGTTTCCTCGGCCAGCGTTGCCGAGTTCTCCCAGCCGATGAAGAGGTAGATCGCGATCGGGAAGCCGAGGCCGATGCCCTTGAGCCCGCCCGACAGGTGGCTCCACTCGAACGGCGCAAGGCTGAGATGGCCGGCATTGACCACCAGCATGGTGATCGCGCCGATCAGCAGCAGGGCGAGTTCGAAATAGAAGAACACGGCGGCCCAGGTGGTCGAGAGCGCGACGCCGCGCGAGACCAGGATGCCGACCAGGCCGGTTTCGAGCAGGCTGAGGAGCTGCCAGGGAATGTTCAGGCCGAGAAACAATTTCAGCGTGTCATGCGCCCAGCCGCCCGAGATCACCACCACCGAGGAGGCGGCGACGACATAGCCGAACACCACGAAAATCGAGGCCGCAGCCCCCGCCACCGGGCCGAACGCCATGCCGATGAAGGTGACGAAGGAGCCGGTCGAGGGCCGGTATTTCGAGAATTCGGCAAGCGTGTTGGTCAGGAACAGCACCACCACCATGGCGACCAGGATGGTGAGCGGGGCGGCGACGCCGGCGCCGCTGACGATCAGCCCGAAGCCGAAGAAGAAGCTCATCGCCGGCGCGATATTGGCGAGAGTCGAGGCGACGATCTGGGGCAGGCCCAGCGCGTCGCGCTTCAGTCGGTGATGCGAACCCAGAACAGACATGATGGCTCCCGGTCTTGTTATTGTCCGGTCACCTTACCCGACGGATGGGCGTTAGGCCACCGGCTTGGGCCAGCGCCGGTGCAGCCAGAGCCACTGGCCGGGCCGCTGGCGCACCCAGCGCTCGATCGTCGCGTTCATCCAGGCGGTGCCGGCGGCGATGTCGGCCTCGCGGTCGTCGGTGATCTCGATCCGGTGCAGCGCCTCGAAGACGATGCGGATGCGCGCGGGGCCGATGCGTTCCGCGCGCACCGGCAGGATCGGGCAGCGGAACTTGCGGGCGAAGACGGCCAGCGCTGGAGCCGTCATCGCGTCGATGCCGAAAAGGGGCGAGGCGATGCCGTCGTTCAGTTTCTGGTCCATCAGCATGCCGAGAATGCCGCCGCGCACCAGATGGGCGTAGGAGCCGCGCGCGCCGGCGGCGCCCTTAGCGAACATGGTGACGGGCTCGCCGGTGGCCTGCTCGCGTAGGTCGAGGATCAGGCGGTCGACCGCGGGGTTGGCGGCGGCGCGGTAGAAGAAGGCGAGCCTGACCCCGAGCCGGTGCAGGACCGGCGGGATCAGCTCCCAGTTGCCGAAATGCGCGGTGAAGATGAGCGCCGGGCCGCCCTGCGCGGCGAGGGCCAGGCAATGCTCGCGGCCGATGATTTCGTAGCCAGGGCCGGATTCGGTTTCGCGCAGGGCCGCGAGATGCGGGAATTCGCCGGCGGTGCGGGCCAGGCTTTCCCAGACCTCGCGGATGATCCGGCGGCGCGCGGCCTCGTCGAGTTCGGGCATGGCGCGGCGGAGATTCTCATCGGCGACGCGCGAGGTCGGGATCAGCGGGCCGATGCCGCGCCCCAGAGCGCCGGCGAGGTTGCTGGCCGCTACCGGGCCGAGGGCGCGGAAGATGCCGAGGAAGGCGCGGGCGGCGGTGGTTTCGATCTGGTGCAGGAGGCTCATGTCAGGAACCGATCAAGCGCGGCCGGGTCGTCGAAGGCAAGCCCCGCCTCGATCACGGCGCAGCGTGCGCGGAACGCCGGCGGCAGTTTCACCGCGTCCTTCGCGGTGGTGGCGAGGCGGGCGTCGTGGCGCTTCGCTTCGGCGTCGAGCCGGGCGAGGTCGGCCGGGCGATAGGCGTGATGATCGGGGAAGGGCATCGTGCCGGCCAGAACGGCGCCGGCGTCGCTCAGCGATTCGAAGAATTTCTGCGGCCGGCCGATACCTGCGAATCCGAGGATGCGGGTGCCGGCAAGCTTCCCGGCATCGGTGACGAGGCTTGCGGTGAGCACCGGCAGCGATTGCGGCAGGACGGCGCGGGCGCCGGCGCGGTCGGCGCCGATCAGCACCGCGGCGGCGCAGCGGCCGGCGGCGGCGGCGACCGGCTCGCGCAGCGGCCCGGCCGGCAGCAGCCGCCCGTTGCCGAAACCGGCGCCGCCATCGATAACGAGGAACGATGCGGTTTTCACCGGGTCGGGGTTTTGCAGACCGTCATCCATGACGATGGCGGTCGCGCCGGCAGCGACCGCGGCGGCGGCGCCGGCCGCGCGGTCGCGGGAGAGGATGGTGGGCGCGGTTGCGGCGAGGAGCAGCGCCTCGTCGCCGACATCGGCGGCGCCGTGCCGGGCGGGATCGACCCGCAGCGGCCCGGCGAGGCGCCCGCCATGCCCGCGGGTGAGGGCGAAGACCGTCTCGCCCCGGTCGGCGAGGCGGGCGAGCAGATGGCGGGCGAGGATGGTCTTGCCGGCGCCGCCGACCCCGGCATTGCCGGCGCAGAAGACGCGCGTGCCGCAGCGGAATCCCGGCCGGGCGACGCGCCGGGCGGTCAGCGCGCGGGTGATCGCGCCGAGCGGGGCGAGGAGCGGTGCGGGGAAGGCATCGGTGGTCCAGAAGGCGGGGGCGCGCATCAGGCGGCCTCGTCAAGAACGATATGGGCGAGTCGGGCGGGCAGATCGGCGAGCCCGGCGCAGGCGGTGCGGCCGGATGCGGCCATCGCGGCGCGGCGGGCGGGATCGTCGAGCAGGGCGGCGAAGCCGGGGGCGAGGTCGTCCGGGCCGGCGAGATCGGCAAGGGCGCCGGAAGCGCGCAGCGTTGCCGCGGCTTCGGCGAAATTCGCAAGATGCGGGCCGGTGAGCACGGGACAGCCGAGCTGGGCCGCCTCGATCATGTTGTGGCCGCCGACGGGGACCAGCGAGCCGCCGATGAAGGAAACGGCGGCGAGACGGTAGAACAGGCCGAGTTCGCCCAGCGTGTCGGCGATGTAGAGCCCGCCGGCGGGCGGCGCCTCGCCGCGCGAGCGCCGGGCCACTCGCAGATCACCCGCGAGATCGGCGATCGCGGCGGCGCGTTCGGGATGACGCGGCGCGATGATGGTGACGAGGCCGGGGCGGGTTTCGCGCAGCCTGCGGTGCGCGGCGATGACCGGCGCATCCTCGCCGGAATGGGTGCTGGCGGCGAGGATGAACGGGCCGGCTGCGGCGGCGGCGAGTGCGGCGCGCGCGGCGGGATCGTCCGGCAGGTCGGGGGCGGCGAATTTCAGGTTGCCCCAGGTCTCGACGCGGGTGAGGCCGAGGCCGCGCAGGGCGTCGGCATCTGGCGCCGATTGCGCGGCGATCAGGCGAAATCCGCCGAACAGGGCGCGGGCGAGGCCGGGGGCGCGGCGCCAGCGCGCGGCGCTGCGGGCGGACAGGCGGGCATTGAACAGGAAGCGGGGGATGCGCCGCGCATCGAGCGCGGCGAGCAGGTTCGGCCAGATCTCGGATTCGAGGAAGATCGCCGCGTCCGGCCGCCAATGGTCGAGGAAGCGCGCGGCATGGGCGGCGACGTCGAGCGGGACGAACTGGTGCAGCGCCCGCGCCCGCGATTCGGCAAGGGCCGCCGCGGTGCGGGTGCCAGTGGTCAGCAAAACGGTTGCCGTGTCGGCCAGCGCGTCGATCAACCCGAGGGCGGACATCGTCTCGCCCATGCTGGCGGCATGGACCCAGACGAGGCGGCCCGGCGGCCGTGCCAGCCCGGCGATGCCGTAGCGCTCCGGCAGGCGGCCGGCGATTTCCTTGCCGCGCCGCACCCGCCGCGCCAGCCAGAGCGGCAGCAATGGGGCGATGGCGGCGGTGGCGAGGCGATAGGCGATCAGGGACGGCGGCATCGCGCGAGCGCCTCGTCCAGCGTGCGGCTCATCTCGGCCTCGATCCGCGGCAGTGAAGTGGCCCAATCGTCGCGGGGCACGGCGATCGGCGCCGCGGCGACCAGCGCGCCGCGGCCGAAGGGCAGGGGCAGGCGCATCGAGTCCCAGCTGTCGAGCCCGATGGCGCGGCTGGTGGCCGCGCCGGCGCAAATGACGGGTACGCCGGTCAGCGCCGCGAGCTGGGCAACGCCCGCCGCCGCTTGCCGCCTGGGGCCGCGCGGTCCGTCCGGCGTGATCGCGACGGGATGCCCGGCGCGCACCAGGCGGGCCAGTTCGAGCAGCCCCGCCGCGCCGCCGCGCGAGGACGAGGCCGAGATGGCTTCGAGTCCGAAGCGGCGCAGCGCGTTGACCACCAGTTGGCCGTCGCGGTGGCGGCTGGCGAGCACGTGGATCGTCGGCGCGTCGTCCGGGCGGCGCAGGGGGCGCACCGCGGCGGGCATCGTGGGCAGGCATTCGTGCCAGAAGGCGACGATCGCCGGGGCGCCGGCGCCGACCGTGGCGAGGAGAGAGTCCGCATCGATCCGCCAGCGTGTCGTCCGCAGCCCGAAGGCAAGGACGGCGCCGATCGCTTCGCCGATCCGGGCCTGGATCGCGGGGGACTGGGTGCGGGATTTCAGGGCGCTCAACATCGCGGTGGCGGTAGCACCTGCCGGGGGCGGCGTCATCCGGGCGCCGGGGCATGGGTGCAGGGCGGCCGGTTCTTGGCGAGCAGCGTGGCGAGGTCGCGGAATGCCGCCTCGCGCGGGTCGGAGGCGCGCCAGGCGAGCACGATGGTCCGCCCGGCTGTCGTGTCGTCCAGCCGGCGGCAGACGACGAGATCGCGCAGTTCGGGCCGCGCCACCACCGCGAGTTCGGGCAGCAGCGAGTAGCCCTCGCCGGCGGCGATCATCTGCCAGAGTGTCTCCAGGCTGGTGGCGTGCCGGGTGACCGGCTTCGCATCGCACAGGGAGAGCGCATGGTCGCGCAGGCAGTGGCCCTCTTCGAGGAGGAGCAGGTCCTGGGTCGGCAGGTCGTCGAGCATCAGCCGGCGGAGGCCGGCCAGCGCGTGGCCGGGCGGGGCGGCAAGCTGGAACGGTTCGAAGAATAGCGGCGCGGCGCCGAAACGGCCGCGCGGCACCGGGGCCGCGAGCAGCACCATGTCGAGCGTGCCATCGGCCAGCCGTTCGAGCAGGCGCGCCGTCCGCCCCTCGGTGAGGCGCAACGAGACGTCCGGCCGGACCGCGCGCAGCAGCCGCAGCAGGGCGGGCAGATAATAGGGGCCGAGCGTCTCGATCGCGCCGAGGCCGACCGTGCCGGCCAGACCCTCCGGCTGCTCGTGCGAGAGCGTGAGGAGATGGCGGGCTTCGGCCATCACCCGCTCGATCTGCGCCAGCAGGGCGGTGCCCGCCGGGGTGAGCGTGACCCGCCGCCGCGCGCGTTCGAACAGGGTGACGCCGAGAATCGCCTCGAGCTTGCGAATCTGTTCGGAGAGCGCCGGCTGGGAGACGCCGCAGCGCTCCGCCGCCTGGCCGAAATGCCGCAGCTCGGCGACGGCCTGGGCATATTCCAGATCCCGCAGCGAGAGGCCGGCAAGCGAGCGGGGCAGTTCGGCGGCGGGGGTATTCATGGCCTGTGTTTAATCGATTTTCCCGACCGAAGAACCCTGTCATAGTCAAATCCTATGTTGCGGCCTGCGGAAGCCGGTGGCTTGAAGCGGCAAGCGGCGAGCCCCATTCCATGATGAACGGGTGATTTTCGCCCGTGACGGCAGCGAGACGCGAAAGGAGGCCCGGATGACGGACTGGACGGCAAAAGGGCGTGAGGCCGCGGATCGGCTGGGCGGCGAGTTCGACCGGTTCCAGCACGAATTCGAGTCGCTGCGCGCGCGGCTGGCCGGGCTGGCCAGCGAGACAGGCGGTGAGACTGGCGGTGAGATTGTGGGCGAGGCCGGGGCCGATGGCCGTGCCGCGGCGGGCACGCAGGCCGGGATGCGGGCGCTTGCCGAGTTGCGCGCCGCGCTCGATGGGCGGCTCGCCGGCATCGAGCGCGATATCGAGACGCTGAGCCGCGCCTTGCGCGAGCAGGGCGGCGCTGTCGCCGGGCGGATCGAGGATACGGTGCGCGAGAAACCGCTGGCGGCGCTGGCGATGGCGGCCGGGCTCGGCTTCGTCGCCGCGCATCTGTTCCGCCGGCGCCGGGCGCCGTGAGCGCCGGGCCGGGTCCGGCGGGACGCTGAGGTGCTGCGCGTTCTCGTCGAGCTGTTCGATGGCGTGACCCTGCGGCGGCTGGGGGCGAGGATCGGGCTTGCGGCTGTTGCGCTGGCCCTGCTGCTGGCGGGACTCGGCCTTCTGCTCGCCGCCGCGGCGGAAGCGCTGGGTGCGGCGATCGGGCCCGTGCATGCGGCGCTGGCGCTCGGCGGCGGGCTGATCCTCGTCGCGGCGGCGCTCCATGCGGTGGGCACCTATCGCTGGCGCCACCGGCGGCGCCCGGTGGCCGAGGCGGCGCGCGCCGGGGTGTTGCGGGAGGGGCTGGCCGTGGCGCTCGCGCTGCTCCGGCGCGATCCGGCGAAGATGGTGCTGGCGGGGCTGGTGCTGGGTGCGCTGGCCGAATATCTGCAGGACCGCGAACCGGATGACGCCGCGCCGCCGTAACCCAGGGCGGTGGCTTGGACTCGGGTGCGGTTTGGCGTAAGACGGCCGCACCATAAACATCCATTAACGGAGCTTGCCGCATGCTGCGGCTGTCCATGCCCGTGCGAGCCGCGCTTGCCCGGCTAACCCTTCCCGTGATGCTGCTGGCGTCACTGGCCCTGGTTCTGGCCGGCCGGGCCGACCGGCACCTTGGCGATTTCCTGCGCACCCAGGTGGACGACGCGCTGGCGCCGCTCTATCGCGCCGCGATCGCGCCGGTGGCGGCCCTGGAGAGCGACCGCGGGGCGTTGGGCTCATGGTTGCATCTTCGCGCCGGCTATTCCGAACTGGCGCGGCAGAACCGCGCGTTGCGGCGGTGGCGCGCGGTCGCGCTCGCGCTCGAGGCGCAGAACGAGGCGCTGAAATCGCAGCTTCATTATGTGCCGACGCCCACGCCGTCGTTTTTCACCGCCCGGGTCATCGCCGATCTCGGCGGGTTGTATTCCCGCTCGGTGCTCGTGACCCTGCCGCGCGATCCGGGCGATGTGCACGATGCCGTGGCGATGGACGGGGCCGGGGTAGTTGGCCGCGTGATCGAGGTGGGATCGCGTTCGGCGCGGGTGCTGCTGATCACCGACCTGAACAGCAAGGTGCCGGTGGCGATCGGGCCGGGCGGCGCGCGGGCGATGATGATCGGGCAGAATACCGGCGCGCCGCGACTGCTCTACTGGGCACCCGGCTCCCCCCCGCGCGAGGGAGCGATCGTGTTGACCAGCAGCGTCGGCGGGGTGTTTCCGAACGGGCTGCCGATCGGCATCGTGCATTATGTGGGGCGCAACGACCCCGTGGTGCTGCCCTTCGCCCAGCTCGACAGCCTGCGGGTGCTGCGGATTTTCGAATACGGCGCCGCCGATGCCGGCGGCAAGACGGCGGGCGCGCACGCGCCGGGGGCGGCGTGAGGCGGCGGGTTGCCCGCGGATGATGGATGTCGCGGAAATTCTGCGCGCACTCGACCGCACGGCTAGGGCGATGCTGCCGACCGCGGTGATCGTGGTGGTCATGGTTCTGCTGGCGCTGCCCGGCCTGCTGCCGGCGGCAACCGATTTGCGGGCGGGGTTCGTGATGTCCTCGGTGTTTTTCTGGACGATTTACCGTCCAGCGGCGCTGCCCGCGCCGGTCGTCGCCCTGATCGGGGTGCTGCTCGGCCTGCTGGGCGATGTGCCGCTCGGCATCTGGTCGGTGCTGCTGCTGCTCGAACAGGCGATTGCCGGCATGTCGCGGCGGGTTCTGCTGAGGCAGGGTTTCATGCTGGTCTGGCTGGCGTTTTCCGGCTGCGTGCTGGCGGTGGTGTCCCTGGAGTGGTTGGCCCGGATGCTGCTGTCATTCACCGCGTTGCCGCTGATGCCGACCGTTCTGGAATTCACCCTCAGCGTGCTGATCTATCCGCTCGTGGTCGTGCCGCTGGCGCGCGCCCATGCCGGCCCGGCCGCGCCGGAACAGGCCTGAGCGGCGATGAAGCGCGAACGCGAGATCCGGCCGATCTTCACCCGGCGCGCCCTGCTGCTGGGCGCGGCCGAGCTTGGCGCGTTCGGCGTGCTCGGCTCCCGCCTGTATCGCATGCAGGTGCTCGAACACGGCAAATACGCGACATTGGCGAAGCACAATTCGATCAACGAGCGTCTCGTCGCGCCGATGCGGGGGCTGATCACCGACCGCTACGGCACGCTGCTCGCCAGCAACAAGCGACACTGGCGGGCGATGTTCATGATGGTCGAGGCGCCGGACCCTGCGGCGGTGGTGACGCGCTTTGCCGGGATCGTTGGCCTCGATCCCGCCGAGACGGCCCGGATCATGCGCGATCTCAAGGGAAAACCACACTATATTCCGTTGCTTTTGAAAGATTATCTGGATTGGCGGGATATGGCGCGCATCGAGGTGCATGCCACCGACCTGCCGGGCGTGTTCGTCGATGTCGGGGCTTCGCGGGTCTATCCGTTCGGCGAGCAGATGGCGCATGTGGTCGGCTATGTCGCAAGGCCGACCCAGGCCGAGGCCGCCGCCAATCCGCTGCTCGCCCTGCCGGGCATGCGGGTGGGGCGCGCCGGCATCGAGCGGGTGCGCGACGCGGCGCTGCGCGGCACGCCGGGGATCGTGCAGACCGAGGTGAACGTCCACGGCACCGTGGTGCGCGTGCTGGACCGCGACAACGGCGTGCAGGGCCGCACGGTGCAGACGACGCTCGATGCCGGCCTGCAATCGATCGCGGCGCAGCGGCTCAGCGGGCAGTCGGGCGCCGCGGTGATGATCGACACCCAGAATGGCGAAGTGCTGACGATGTCGAGCGAGCCGGGGTTCGATCCCACGCTGTTCGATACCGGCGTGCCGGAATCGGTGTGGAAATCGTGGATGTCCAACCCGCGGCACCCGATGAGCGACCGGGCGACGCGCGGGCTCTATGCGCCGGGCTCGACGTTCAAGCCCTGCACCGCGCTGGCGGCGCTGGAGGCGGGCGTGATCACGCCGCAGACCCGGTTCTTCTGCCCGGGGTACCTCAAGCTCGGCAATCATACCTTCTATTGCTGGGATCATTACGGACACGGCCATATCAATGTGGTCACCGCCCTGCAGCAGAGCTGCGACGTGTTCTTCTATCATGCGGCCCTGCTGGTCGGGATCGACCGGATGGCGGCGATGGGCCGGCGGCTGGGGCTGATCGGCAGGCTGCCGCTCGGCCTGCCGGCGGTCTCCGAGGGGTTTCTGCCGACCTCCGGCTGGGCGCGGCGGCGCCGGCTGGTCTGGACCAAGGGCAATACCGTGATCCAGGGCATCGGGCAGGGCTACACCCAGGTGACGCCGCTGGGGCTGGCGACGATGACCGCGCGAATCGCGACCGGCCGGGCGGTGGAGCCGCATGTCGCGCGGGGAATCGGGCGGGACCTTCTGCATCAGGACCAGCCGGACCGCTGGCCGGAGCTTGGCCTTGACGAACGCAGCCTTGCCGCGGTGCGCCAGGGCATGTTCGAGGTGGTGAACACGACCAAGGGCACCGCCTATGGCGCGCGGCTAGCGCTGCCGGGCGTGTTCATGGCGGGCAAGACCGGCACGGCACAGGTCCATGACAACACCCAGGCGCAGGAAAAGGCCAATCTCAGCGACGCAACGCTGCCCTGGAAATTCCGGCCGAACGCCTTCTTCATCGCCTTTGCCCCGGCGCACGCGCCCCGCGTGGCCGTGGCGGTCGCGGTTGAGCATGGCGATGAGGGGGCGACCGCGGCGGCTCCGATCGCGCATGACCTCGTCACCGCGGCGCTGACCCGCGACCTGCGCGCAGCGCCGCCCGGCACCGTGGTCGAGACGCCGGCCGAGGCCAGCGCGGGCCGGAGCGGGCCGGCATGACGCCATTGCTGACCGACAAGACCTATCGGCCCTATTACGAGCGCGGCACCGGCATTCCGGCCAAGCTGCTGCGGATGAACTGGCTGTTCGTGCTCGCCTGCTGCGCTGTGGCGGGCATCGGCTACGCGGCGCTCTACTCGGCCGCGGGCGGCCATGGGCAACCCTATGCCACGCCGCAGATCGAGCGCTTCTTCGCGGCCCTGATCATGATGATCGCGATTGCGATGGTCGATATCCGGCTGATCGCGAAAATGGCCTGGCCGCTTTACGGGCTCGGGCTGCTGCTGCTGGTCGCGGTCTGGAAGTTCGGGCATGTCGGGCTCGGTGCCAAGCGCTGGCTCGATGTCGGCGGCGTGCACCTGCAACCCTCGGAGCTGATGAAGCTGTTTCTCGCGCTCGCGCTCGGCGCCTGGTTTCAGCGCGCCAGCCACGAGCAGGTCGGCAATCCGCTTTTCCTGGTTCCGCCGGCGCTGACCATCCTGCTGCCGGCCGCGCTGATCCTGAAGGAGCCCAATCTCGGCACCGCCGTCATCACCATGAGCATCGGCGGCGCAGTGATGTTCGGCGCCGGGGTGCGATGGTGGAAATTCGCGATCGTGCTCGCGCTCGTCGCGGTGATCGCGCCGTTCGCCTATCACCATCTGCATGGCTACCAGAAGGAGCGGATCCTGACCTTCCTGCATCCGGGGCGCGATCCGCTCGGCGCGGGCTACAACATCATCCAGTCGAAGATCGCGCTCGGCTCGGGCGGGATGTGGGGGCAGGGCTATCTGCACGGCTCGCAGAACCAGCTCAACTTCCTGCCCGAGAAGCAGACCGATTTCGTCTTCACCATCATCGCCGAGGAATTCGGCTTCGCCGGATCGGCGGTGCTGCTCTCCATCCTGCTGTCGATGGTGGCGATGGCGACCTATACGGCGCTGCGCTGCCGCCACCAGTTCGGCCGGCTCGTCGCCATCGGGATCTCGACGAACCTGTTTCTGTATTGCTTCGTCAATCTCGCCATGGTGATGGGGCTTATTCCGGTGGGCGGCGTGCCGCTGCCGCTGGTTTCCTATGGCGGCTCGGCGCTCACCGCCGTGATGCTGGGATTCGGGGTGCTGATGTCGGTGCATGTTCACCGCGACGTCGAGTTCGAGGCTGCCGACAGCCAGTAGGCCGACAGGGCGCCGCATCCGGATCGGATGATGCTCTGAAATCGGAAAGGGCTCGATTTACGTCGAGGCCCGCGGGCGCATGGGTGATCCTCAAAACACGTATTTTGAATGAACCTTTTAAGGCGTATAAACATTCATATCAAATACATGTTTTATTCGGGGTCCGCCCCAGGCCGCAGGAAGAGATTGCCCATGCCCGCTCCACTTTCCGACCAGACCATCGCTCTCATCAAGGCCACGGTGCCCGCGCTTGAACGGCACGGGCTGGCCATCACCCGCCGGATGTATGAACGGATGTTCCGCAATCCGGCGATCGCCGAGCTGTTCAACCAGTCGCACCAGGATGGCGCGGGCGCGCAGCCGAAGGCGCTGGCCGGCGCTGTGCTGGCCTATGCGCGACATATCGACGATCTTGCGCCGCTGGCCGGCGCGGTCGAGCGGATCGCGCAGAAGCATGTCGCGCTGAACATCCTGCCCGAGCATTATCCGCATGTGGCGACCGCGCTGTTGGCGGCCATCGGCGATGTGCTGGGCGATGCCGCGACCGACGAGATCCTCGCCGCCTGGGGCGAGGCGTACTGGTTTCTCGCCGAGCTGCTGATCGGCCGCGAGGCCACGATCTACCGCGATCTCGCCGCCGCACCCGGCGGCTGGAACGGCTGGCGGGATTTCGTGGTCGAGGATGTCGTGGAAGAGAGCAGCGTCATCCGCTCCTTCACCCTGGTGCCGGATGATGGCGGGCCCGTGCTGCGGCACCGCCCGGGCCAGTATCTCGGCTTCGCCTTCGACGTGCCGGGCATCGGCGCGCAGCGGCGCAATTATTCGATCTCCTGCGCGCCGAACGACCGCACCTATCGCATCACCGTCAAGCGCGAGGAGATGGGGCGGATTTCCAACTGGCTGCACGACCATGCGCGGCCTGGCACCATGCTGCGGGTGGCGGCACCGGCGGGGGATTTTTTCCTCGATGCCGCGTCGGCTTCGCCGGTCGCCCTGGTCAGCGGCGGCGTTGGCCTCACGCCGATGATCAGCATGCTTGAGACCATCGCGGCGACATCGCCCGCGCGGCCGACCTTCTGGGTGCATGGCGCGCTGAACGGCCGTGTCCATGCGATGCGCGAGCATGTCCGCGCGCTGGAGGCGCGGGCGCCGGGCGTTTCCACCGCGACATTTTACGCCGAGCCCATGCAAGAGGACCGGCCGGGCATTGATTATGACCACGAGGGCCTCGTCACCGCCGCCTTCCTGCACGCGCATGTGCCGGCGGACACGGTCTTTCACGTCTGCGGACCGAAGCCCTTCATGCGCGCGGTGATCGGCGGGCTCGCCGGGCTGGGCGTGCCGGAAGAGCGGCTGCGCTTCGAGTTCTTCGGCCCGGCGGACGAACATCCGGCCGCGGTGTTCCAGACGGAAACAGCCTGAGCCGGGCAGTCTCGCTGCCTCTTGTGCCGCCCGGATGCGCGTTGCAGGATGCGCCCGGGCGGCAACGATCCGCCCCATCATGGAGGAAACGAAGATGGCCGGATCACTGCGCGCCGAGATTCCCGTCACCGAACTGCTGAAGGACGATCCGAAGAACTGGGGGCGCTGGGGGCCGGACGACGAGGTCGGCGGCCTGAACTTTCTCACCAGCGAGGAGGTGCTGCGCGGCGTTCAATCCGTGAAGCAGGGCAAGACCTTCACCCTGCAG
Organism: Acidocella sp. C78; assembly: GCF_907164655.1. Lineage (NCBI taxonomy): Bacteria > Pseudomonadati > Pseudomonadota > Alphaproteobacteria > Acetobacterales > Acidocellaceae > Acidocella > Acidocella sp. C78. The sequence continues at coordinate 32,487 of NZ_CAJQZK010000076.1, read as the reverse complement.
ATCCAGATGTGCCACCCGAAGGGCGATCCGGTCTGGCCCGGCCGCAAGGACCCGGTGCGGATCAACGTGATGGACAAGGGCCATTACATGTGCGGCAAGGGCCCGGTGTTTCCCGGCCATGCCGAATATGCCGACGACGTGCTGTTCATGTATCTGCAGGGTTCGACGCAGTATGACGCGCTCGGCCATGTCTGGTGCGACGACACGCTCTACAACGGCTATGACGCGCGCACCACGGCGGGCGGCATGACCAAGGCCAGCGTGCTGCCGATCGCCGAGCGCGGCATCGTCGGGCGCGGCATCCTGATCGACATGGCCCGCCATCGCGGCAAGCCCTGGCTGGAACGCGCCGAGACCTTCTCCCATGAGGACCTGATGGCGGCGGCCGAGAAACAGGGCGCGAAGATCGAGAAGCACGACATCCTGATCATCCGCACCGGCTGGATCGGCTCCTACTACAAGCGCGAGAAGGACGAATTCTACAAGGATTTCATGGAGCCGGGCCTGACCTATTCGAAGGAGCTGGTGAAGTGGTTCCACGAGATGGAGATCCCCAATCTCGTCACCGACACGATCGCTAACGAGATCACCGCCGACCCGGTCTCCGGCGTGGTCCTGCCGCTGCACAACGCGCTGATGCGCAATCTCGGCGTCACCTTCACCGAGATCGCTGCCCTCGATGACCTCGCCGAGGATTGCGCGAAGGACGGGCAGTGGACCTTCCTCTACACCGCAGCCCCGCTCAAGGTGGTCAACGGCACCGGCGCGCCGGTGAACCCCGTCGTGATCAAGTAAGGACGCCTGGATGAGCATCTACGACGAGAAACCCTGGCTCGCGCTCTACGACGCGGGCCAGACTGGCGAGATCGTGCCCGATTTCACCGATGCGCTGGCGATGTTCCGCGCCGCCGTGGCGCGCGCGCCGCAAGCGCCGGCCATTCTCTATTTCGACGGCCGGATGACCTATGCCGAACTCGACCGGCAGAGCGACGGTCTGGCCGGCTATCTCGCGGCGCACGGCTTCGGCGCGGGCGACCGGCTGGCGGTCTATCTGCAGAACGTGCCGCAATTCGTCATCGCGATTCTTGGCGCCTGGAAGGCGGGGGGCATCGCAGTGGCGGTCAACCCGATGAACCGGGCGCGGGAGATTGGCATCCTGTTCGCCGACTGCACGCCGAAGGCGGTCGTCTGCCATGACACGACCTGCGAGGAGACGGTGGGCGCGCTGGAGCCGGGGTTGCGGCCGCAGATCGTGCTGACCACCTCGGCGCTCGCCTTCCAGACCCGCAACGATCCTCGCCTGTTCGCGGGGATGCAGCGCCAGGCCTGTTCTGGAACGGTCGATTTCGAGGCGGCGATCGCGGCGGGCGGGGCGCTGCCGCCCACCCCCGCCTACAAGCCGGGCGACATCGCCTTCCTCGTCTACACCTCGGGGACGACCGGCGTGCCCAAGGGGGCGATGAACACGCATGGCAACGTCACCTTCAACGCCCAGACCTATCGCGACTGGATCGGGCTGGGGGAGGGCGAGCCGATCCTCGGCATCGCGCCGCTGTTCCACATCACCGGGCTGATCGGCCATATCGCCGCCGCCTTCATCACCGCATCCCCGCTGATCCTCGCCTATCGCTTCGAGCCGGGGGTGATGCTGGACGCGATCGAGGAACACAAGGCGGCCTTTACTATCGGCGCCATCACCGCCTTCATCGCGATGATGAACCACCAGAACGCGGCCCCCGCCAAGCTCGCCTCGATGACCAAGATCTATTCCGGCGGCGCGCCGATTCCGCCCAGCGTGGTCACCGCCTTCCGCGAGACGTTCGGACACTACATCCATAACGGCTATGGGCTGACCGAAACCAACTCGCCCACGCATGTCGTGCCGCTGTCGCGCGAGGCGCCGGTCGATCCTGCCTCGGGCGCGCTGTCGATCGGGGTGCCGGCCTACAACACCATCTCCTGGATCTGCGACGATGAGGGGCGGGAACTGCCGGTGGGCGAGGTCGGCGAGATCGTCAGCCAGGGGCCGATGATCGTGCCGGGGTACTGGAACAAGCCGGACAAGACCGCCGAGGCGATCCGCAATGGCCGGTTTCATACCGGCGATGTCGGGTTCATGGACAAGGATGGCTGGTTTTATCTGGTCGACCGCAAGAAGGACATGATCAACGCCGCCGGCTACAAGGTCTGGCCGCGCGAGGTGGAGGACGTGCTCTATACCCATCCCGCGGTGCGCGAGGCGGCGGTGGTGGGTGTGGCCGACGCCTATCGCGGCGAGACGGTGAAGGCCGTGATCAGCCTGCGACCGGGCGCGAACGTGACGCAGGACGAGATCATCGCCTTCTGCAAGGAGCGGATGGCCGCCTATAAATATCCCCGCGCGGTCGAGATCATCGACGATCTGCCCAAGACCGTGACGGGCAAGATCCTGCGGCGGGAGTTGCGCGGGTAGAACGATTGGGTTGAACTACTTTAGGTAGAATAATATCATGCCGCCCTCACGCATGGGGGCGGCATGTCGGCTTCATTCGAACTTGTCGGGCCGGACGCGATTGGGCTGATCGAGGGGCTGACGACGTCGTCTCTCGCGGGCGTGCCGCCCGGCGGATTCGCGCTCGCCGGACTTGCCGCCGGGGCGGTGGCGAGCGTGACCCTCTCGGGCGCTTACGGATTTTCCGCGAGTGCCGCCGGCGGGGCGACCGTGTCTTCCGGCGGCGGCGCGATCACCATCGGCGGCAGCGCGACGCAGGTGAACGCGGCGCTGGCCAGCCTCGCGATCAGCGCCACGGCGGCCAGCACCGGGACCATCGCCATCACCGCGGCGAGCGGCGGGACGACGCTGTCCTCCACCGTGGCGGTGCGGGTATTTCCGGACTCGCCGCCCGCCTTCGTGGCGCCGCCCGCCGCACTCACCCTTGCCGCCGGGGTCGGGCAGACGCTCGGCCTTGCCATCGCCGATGATCCCGCGGCCCTGCTCGCCGGGTTCGGCCTCGGCGGCGAGACCCTCACCGTCAGCCTGATCGCCGATACGGGTGCGTTCCTGCTCGATACCGCGTCAGTTGCGGCGATCGGCGTTGCCGGCAATGGCACCGGGACGCTGGTGCTGAGCGCTGCGGCGAGCGATCTCGCCGGCCTCACCAGCGCGCTCGACGCGGTGCGCTTCGCCGCCACGGCAGCGGGCACGCTCGAATACGTGCTCCGCCAGTCCGGCGGCGTGCTGCCCGATGCGGTGACCAATGGCGGCCTGAGCATCGCCGTCACCGGCGCGGTCGCCGGCGGGAGTGCGAGCTGGGCCGGCGGCGCCGGGAACTGGCAGAGCGCGGCGGACTGGTCCGGCGGGGTGGTGCCGGGCGTGGGCACGGATGTGACGATCGGCACCGGCGCGGTGATCGGCGGCGAGGGGCTCGGCCCGGCGCTGGATGTGGCACCCGGCGCATCGGTCGGGCTCGACGGCGCATTCGGCGTCGCCACGGCGACGTTCGGCAGCGCTGCCGCGGTCGCCATCGATGGCGCGCTGTCGATCGCCGGCGGGCTTGTGCTCGATGCCGCGACGCTGGTGGTCGGCGCCTCCGGCACGCTCGATGCCGCCGGGATCACGATCGGCGCGGATGGCGCGCTCGTCGCCTTCGGCGCGCTCGCGGCCGGCGGGCTCTCGGCGTCGGGAACGGCGTTGCTGCCGGGCGGCGGCACGCTGGCCGGCGCGCTCGATCTCGCGTCCGGCGGCGTGGTGGATTTCGCCGGCACGCTGCAAGCCGACGCCGCGTCGCTCGCCACCGGGTTCGACGCCATCTCCCTCGCCGCCGGCAGCACGCTCGAAGGGGCGGGGCTGCTGGTGGCGGGCAATTTCAGCGAACCGGAAACCATTGTCGGGCCCGGCACCATTCTTGCCCCCGGCCCGACGCCGCTCGCCATCGCCGCCGGCAGCATCGGCGGCGGGGTCGATCTCGCGATCGCGCCGGGCGGCGTGCTGGAGCTGGGCACGGTCTCGCCGCTCTATGGCGTGTTCAACGCCACGCCCGTCACTGTCGGCGCCGACGCCACGATCAGCTTCGCGCCGGGGGCCAGCACGGCGCAGGACGCCACCGCCTATGCCAGCACGCTCGGCGAGCAGGGCGGGGTCCTGGTGCTCGACAGCCCGGCCGATTTCGCCGCCACCCTGGCCGGCTTCGTCCCCGGCGACCGGATCGTCCTGCCCAGTCTCACCAGCCTGTCGGTGCTCAACGTCTCGACCACCGGGTTCGAGGTCGCGGGCCTCGTCGCCGGCAACACCGCGCAGAGCGAGATCGTCACCATCCATGCCGCGATCCCCGCCGGGGTGGCGCCGGTGGTGGAGACGGACCGCGCCGGGGATCCGGTGATCGGGCTGCGCGCCGCCACGGCCGCGCTGACGCTGAACGACGTGCCGGCCGCCGGCGCCTCGATCGAGGCGGTGAGCGGCGTCGCCACGCCGCTGATCGGCCTTGGCCTGCTGGTGCCCGGCAATGGTTCGGCCGGGCTGCAACTCACCGTCAGCGCCGTTCATGGGCAGATCGCCAGCGGCGGCGGGACGGCTTCGGGCTCGCTGGTGCTGAGTGCGGCGAACGCGCTTGCGATGAACGCTGAACTTGCTGCACTCGCCTATACCGCGTCCGGCGGCGGCACCGGCGATGTGCTGAACTTCACCGGCGGCACCGGACTTGCCGGGCTGAGTGCGGCGATCGGCGTCGCCATTGCCAATGCCGGCACGCTCGATTTCTCCGGCGCCGGTGGCAGTCTGTTCAATGCCGGTTCGTCCTGGCGGGGGGGCGTGCCGCCGGCCAATGGCGATGTGGCGGTGTTTGCCAGCCATGCCGGCGCCCCGCTTCTCGTGGTGGGCCCCGGGGTTGCAGGCAGCGCCTCGGTCGGCGGTGCGTATGATTTCACCGGCACGATCGATCTGCCGGGCACCGGAACGGCTCTCGATATCGGCGCGGGCGGATTGGCGCTGTTCGATGCCGGCGCGGTGGTTTCGCTTGGCGGCGATGTGGCGGTCGGCGATGCGGCGGGGGCGGGCACGCTCGGCATCGCCGGGTCTCTCGAAGCCGCGGGAACGATCGTGGTCGCCGGCGGTGCGGCGTCCGGCTGGCTCGATGTCACCGGCAGCATCGCCGCCGCGGCGCTGGTGCTGGGGGGCGGCGCCGCCGGCACCTTCGACCTGACGGGGACGGCTGCTTTCGGCGCGGCGACGATCGATGGTTTCGGCGCGGTCACGGCGCTGGGCACGGCCGCGCTCGATTTCGGCACGTTCACGCTGGCGGGCGGCACGGTCGGGCTCGGGGGCGAAGGCAGCCTTGCCCTCGGCCCTGCCACGATCACCGCGGGCACCCTGCGGCTTGCGGATTCCAGCCGGCTATCCGGCACTGCCGGGCTCGATCTCACCGGCGGGACACTGGCGATCGGCGGGCTCGCTTCGGCATCGCTCGGCGGCGGGCTGGTGCTGGGGGCGGCGCGGTGCTCACGGTGGGCGGCGTGCTCGACGCGGGCTCCCTGCTCGATTCGGCTTCGGCCACGCTCGCGGGCGGCACAATCGCGCTGGCCGGCGCCGCGACGCTTGCCGCGGGCGCGACGCTGACCCTGGCGGAGGGCGCGCTGCGTGCCTCGGCGATCAGCCTTGCCGCCGGTGCCACGCTCACCGGGCATGGGTTGATCGGCGCGGCCGGCCCGGCCGGCCTCGTTCCCGTCGATGTCGGCGGCGTGCTGGCGGCGTCCGGCGGCACGCTGGTGGTGGGCGGCACGCTGGCCGGCGGCGCTATGATCGGCGCCGGCGCAGCACTTGATCTGGTGGGGCCGGCCGCCGGCGGCAGCATCGCCTTCGCCGGCGCAAACGGTATTCTTGCGCTCGGCGATGTCGCGGCGATGACCGATCCGGTAGTGAACATGGCGGCCGGCGACGCGATCGACCTGATCGGCGTCGCGCCATCGCTGGTCAGCGATGCGAGCGGCACGCTCACGGTCGGCGGGCAGGGCGGATTCGGCCTTGCGGAGGCGGCGGCGCAGGCGGCGATCGCGATCGGGGCGGACGGGGTTGGCGGCACCTATGTCACGGTTGGCGGCGCCATGCCCTGCTTTGCCCGCGGCACGAGGCTGCTGACGCCGGACGGATACCGGCCGGTCGAGACGCTGCGGCCCAGCCAGCGGCTGGTGACCGAGAGCGGCGCGACGGAGCCGATTGTCTGGATCGGCTGGCGGACGATCGATCTCTCGCGCGACGAGGCGGCCGCATTGCTGCACCCGGTCGTCATCACGCCGGGCGCTTTCGCTCCCCTCACGCCAACCCGCCAGGTGACGCTTTCACCCTTGCACGCCGTTTTCGCGGAAGGTGTGCTGGTGCCGGCGATGCTGCTGGTGAACGGCGCAACCGTGCGGCGGGATTGCGCCCGGTTCGCCGTGACCTATTACCATGTGGAACTCGCCCGCCACGCGGTGATCCGGGCGGATAACCTGCCGTGCGAGACCTATCGCGACGACGGCAACCGCGACAGGTTCGCGATGGCGCTCGGCGCGCCGGGGGCGTCGGTGGCGTCCTGCTGCCCGGTCGTCACCTCCGGCGCGGCGTTGCGCTCGGTTCGGGCGAAGCTGCACAGCCGTGCCATCGCGCTCGGATATCAGATCGTGCATGGCGCCGAGGTGGACGCGCTGGCCGGCGATGCGCCGCCGATCCAGCCGCGGCGGCGGCGCGGGCGTCTCGATTTCAGCCTGCCGGCGCCGGTTTCGCGGCTGGTGCTGCGTGCCCGCGCGACGCCGCCCGCCTATACTGACCCGGCATCCGAGGATCGCCGCTGCCTCGGCATTTGCACGGGAGGGGTTGTTGCCAACGGCGTGCGCTTGCCAGCCTGGCACGGCGCAGGCTGGTACAGCCCGGACGAGGGGGATCGCGGCATGTGGAGTGGCGGGACCGCCGAGCTGGTGTTCGCCCGCCCGGCGCGCCGGATCACCCTCGATCTTGTGGGCAGCGTGCCGCGCTGGGTGCGGAACCCGGCGATGCTCGCGCTCTGACGCGGCGGATTTGACAAGAGACCGCGATGTCAATAAGCGCACCGTCACGGCCGGGAACGTGGACGCACCTGCGGGGTGCGCGCCCGTTCTGTCGCGCATGCGCGGCAGAACCTACCGGTGCAACATCAGCGGCATGTCCGCGTCAACAAGAAGGAGTGCGGCACGCATGACCAAGCGTACCGAGAGCAAGTACAAGATCAACCGCCGCCTCGGCGTCAATCTCTGGGGGCGGCCGAAATCCCCGATCAACAAGCGCGAATACGGCCCCGGCCAGCACGGCCAGCGCCGCAAGAAGCCGTCCGATTTCGGCGTGCAGCTGATGGCGAAGCAGAAGCTTCGCGGCTATTACGGCAATATCAGCGAGAAGCAGTTCTACAAGTATTACGAGGAGGCGGTGCGCCGCCGGGGCGACACCTCGGAGAATCTGATCGAGCTGCTCGAGCGCCGGCTCGATGCGGTGGTCTATCGCATGAAGTTCGCGATCACCCCGTTCGCCGCGCGTCAGTTCGTCAGCCACGGCCACGTTCTGGTCAATGGCCGCCGCGTCAACATCTCGTCGTATCAGGTGCGTGACGGCGATGTCGTCGAGGTGCGCGAGAAGTCGAAGCAGCTCGCCATGGTGCTCGACTCGGTGCAGAGCGCCGAGCGCGACGTTCCTGAATATATCGAGGTCGATCACCGCGCGATGAAGGGCACCTTCGCCCGCGCGCCGAAGCTGGCCGACGTTCCCTATCCCGTGCAGATGGAACCGAACCTGGTCGTCGAGTTCTACTCGCGCTGAGCCTGCTTCCGGTTCGACGTCATGGGGCCTATATCCGGATCGGGTATGGGCCCCGTTTCGTTTCGGTCCGCCGTTTGTTTTTGGCCAAGGAGAGGCGACATGAACACGACGAAGCGCATCATCGGCCTGGCTCTCGCGCTGGCCTTGGCGGGAACGCTCTCCGGCTGCGGGATTTTCGGATCGGGCGGATCGGCCGGGCCGGGCCGGGCGACCATCGCCATTCCGCAGCAGGGGCGCTGACCGCCCGCCACCGCGCCGTGGCGCGGGACGGGTGGCTGAGCGCCGTGGCGCGGAGGGCGGCTGAGCGCTGCGGCGCGGACGGGCGGCTAAGGCCCTATTCGGCAGGCGGGAAGGCGCCGGCGCGGACCTCTTCGGCGTAGGCGCCGATCGCCTCGCGGACCACCCGGGCGCCATCGACATAGACCTTGGCGAAGCCGGGCACATAGCCGCCGGTCAGGCCCAGAACGTCGTGCATCACAAGGATCTGCGCGTCGGTCCCGTTGCCGGCGCCGATGCCGATGGTGGGCACGCGGACGCGTTTGGTGATTTCGGCGCCGAGCCCGGCCGGGATTGCCTCCATCAGCACCATCCGCGCGCCGGCCTCGGCGAGCGCGCCGGCCTCCTCAATCATCCGCGCCGCCGCGTCCTCGGTCTTGCCCTGCTTGCGGAAGCCGCCGAGCTGGCGGACATGCTGCGGCGTCAGGCCGATATGCGCGCAGACCGGCACGGCGCGGGCGGACAGGAACCCGACGGTCTCGACCATCGCCGCACCGCCTTCGAGCTTGATGATGTCGGCGCCCGCCTTGAGCAGCTGGGCGGCGCTGGCGAAGGCCTGGGTTGGGCCGGTCTCGAAACTGCCGAAAGGCAGGTCGGCCATGATCAGGCAGGAGGGCGCGCCGCGCGCGACCATGCCGGTGTGATAGACCATCTGCTCCAGCGTGACCCGCAGCGTGTCGCGCTCGCCCTGGACCGTCATGCCGAGGGAATCACCGATCAGGATGCCGTCGATCCCGGCGGCCTCGGCGAGCTTCGCGAAGGGATAGTCATAGGCGGTGATCAGGGCGCGGCGCTCGCCGTTGCGCTTCGCGCGTTCCCATGATCCGATCGATTTCCGGTCGGCCTTGCGATCTGCCGTTTCCATCGTCCTGCCTTTCTGTGCCGGGACCTGCCCGCGCGTCACGAGGCTTCGGCAATCAGCCGCTCGCCATCCGCCGTCACCTCGCGCAACGTACCGCTCGACACGTCGAAATAGAAGCCATAGACGCCGAGTTGGCCGGCTTCGTGCGCCTCGGCGATCCAGGGAAGGTCATGAGGTTTTCGAGCGAGACCCGCACGCTCTCGATCTCGGCGCGGCGGGCGCCTCGACCGGATCGTCGGCGAAGCGGGCGGCGCGCTTGCGGGCCGGCTCGGCGATCCGCACCCAGTTCGCCACGAAATCGCGCGCCTCGGGCGGCGGCTCGTGCAGCAGCGCCGCGATGCCGCCGCAGGAGGAATGGCCGATCACCGCGATGCGCCGAACCCGCAGCACCCGCACGGCGAATTCGAGCGCCGCCGAGGTGCCGTGATTGGCGGTGTCCGGCGCGTAAGGGGGCACGAGATTGGCGATGTTGCGCACGGTGAAGACATCGCCGGGCGCGCAGTCGAAGATCATCTCCGGGGTCACCCGGGAATCGCAGCAGCCGATGGCGAGCGTATGCGGCTTCTGCCCGTCGCGCGCCAGCGCCTCCAGGGTTTCCCGCTGCGACGGCCAGCGTCCGTTGCGGAACCGCCGATATCCGGCCAGCAGCTCATCCATCTCGGCTCCTTATCCAGTGTCCCGAAGCTGAAAACCACCGGGTTTCACGCTCAGGATGGACACTCTGAAAACTCGGCGTCGCGGCGGCCTGCCCGTCCCTGGGATTCACCCACGAATTGAAGGCGCGGGACGCCGTCTCCTCTGTCGATTAACACCCATGCCGCGATGCGGCAAACCTTGTCTCATTCCGTGAACCGCCTGGCCTGAGGCGACGCCACCCCTTGCCGCGATGCGGCGGCGGCGCATACTCTGCCACGCAAGCTTCACAGGTGATCCATGCCCGATACCCATGCCGAGCGTCTTGCCCCGCAACTGACCGAATGGCGCCGCTACCTGCACCAGCACCCCGAACTCTCGTTGCAGGAGCAGAATACCGCGGCGTTCGTCTGCGAACGGCTCAGCGAGCTCGGGATTCCATTCGAGGCGGGGATCGGCGGGCATGGCGTCGTCGCCACGCTGCGGCGCGGCGGCAACCGCAGCGTCGGCCTGCGGGCGGACATGGATGCGCTGCCGATCACCGAGGCGACGGGCCTGCCCTATGCCTCGAAAACCCCCGGCGTGATGCATGCCTGCGGGCATGACGGGCATACCACCTCGCTGCTCGGCGCGGCGATGCTGCTGCGCGACGACCCGGACTGGTCGGGCACCGTGCATTTCGTGTTCCAGCCCGCCGAGGAAGGCTTCGGCGGCGCGCTGGCGATGATGGAGGACGGGCTGTTCCGCCGGTTCCCGATGGAGCGCATCTTCGGCTATCACAACTGGCCTGGCCTGGAAGCTGGCGCGATCATGATCCATGACGGGCCGATGATGGCGCAGGGCGAGCGCCTTGGCATCACCATCCACGGCCATGCCGGCCATGCGGCCATGCCGCATCTGACCGCCGATCCGGTGGTCTGCGCGGCGCAGATCATCGTCGCGTTGCAATCGGTCGTCGCGCGCAGCGTCAATCCGCTCGACGCCGCGGTGGTGTCGATCTGCGGGCTGCGGGGGGCCGAGGCCGACAACCAGGTGCCCGACACGGTGACGCTGCGCGGCACGGTGCGCGCCCTGCTGCCCGAGGTGTTCGACAGCGTCGCCGCGCGAATTCGCGAGATCGTCGGGCACACCGCCGCCGCGATGGGGTGCCGCGGCGAGGTGACCTTCGAGCGACGGCTCGCCGCGACCATCAACCACAAGGACGAGGCGGCAATGGGCCGGCGCGTGGCGCAGGAGCGTGGGATGCCGGTTCTCGCCGGCCTGCCGCCGACCATGGCGAGCGAGGATTTCGGCTGGTTCCTGCAGGACATTCCCGGCGCCTATGCCTGGATCGGCAATGGCCCTGCCGACCAGGGCGCGTTCCTGCACAATCAGAACTACGATTTCAACGACGCGATCCTGCCGGTTGCCGCCGGCTATCTCGCGGGCGTGGCGAAAGCGGCGCTGGCCGGCTGAACGGGACGGCGATGGAAGAGTTTCAGCCCCGCCCGCCGGTTGCGCTCACCGCGGCGATGCGGCGCGATATCGCCCGCCGGCTTGCCGCGGGCGAGGGCAATGCCGGCGCGGCGGCCGCCGCGGACCGCCGCCCGGTGGCGGAGGACGCCGCTGGTCTTGTGGGCGCGGCGGTGGCCGGGCGGATCGGGCTGGTGAGTGTCGCCTTGCCCAGCCTTGCCTATCCGCTGTGGATCCGCGCGGGCAGCGGCGATGCGGCGGCTGCCATCGCGGCGGTGCGGGAGGCGGGCGGCGGGCTCGATCTGCCATTTTTGCCGCACCGGATCATGGTGATCGGCGATGCCTATCTCGCGGTGGCACTTGCCGCATCCTATCCGGATGCCGGGCTGGTCAGCGTCGAGCCGGTGCCGGACCGCGCCCGGCTGCACGCGCTCAACACGCTGCCGTGGCGACGCATTGCCACCGTCCACAATCCCGTCGGCGTCGCTGGCACCCGCCTTTCGGTCTTTACCGATCCCGCGACCGGCGGCGAGCTGCTGGTGGCGGATCCGAACGGCGAGATCGCGACACTCGGCCTCGGCCAGGTGTTGCGGCATTTCGGCTGGCAGGATGCCGACCTGCTGGTGATCGACCCGGCGGTTTGCCCCGACCTCGCCAACCCCGCGATCGACGGCGATCTGTCCGCCTTCAGACGGATCATGGTCAGGGTTGGGGCTGCGGGGGCGGAGATCGCGCTGGCCGACCGTCTGGCGCCGCCGGCCTGGCGGGCTGGGAGGGCGCCGCGTCATGTTACCTTCGATCGCGCCGCTGCCGGGCCGCGCGCCTCGTCGCGCCGCCAGAAGGTGTTCGACCTTGCCGGCGAGACCATCGCCTGCACCATGCCGGCGCAGGGTTGGCGACCGGCCGGAGAGACCGGGTTCTGCCTCGCCCCGCCTGCCGGCGGGGAGGCGGTGCGGCTTGCGCTGCGCTGCTTCGCCGCCGGCGCTTCAGGGTTCGAGGCGGGGTTGCGGCTGCTGCCCGCGCCGGTCGCACCGACCCGGCTTGCGATCGGGTTCGCCGCCGCGGACACGGGCCGCACGATCCATCGCGCCGCGCGCGAGATCAGGCCGGGCGAAAGCGTGATCTGGCGGTTCGACCTGCCGGTGTTTTTCGGCGAGCTGGAGATTGTTTTCGAGGCGACGGTGGCCGAGGGGAACGGGCAGGGCGGGTGGCTCGAACTCCACGATCCGGCGTTGCTCTGAACGGCGACGGGCCTTCCGGGTGGAGTGGAGCGAGCCGGCGATCGTCCTCAGCGTCGCCGCGTTCGGCGAGAGCGACCTGCGCGCCGTTGTCCTTGCCGAGACGCATGGCGCCTGGCATGGCCTCGCGCGCGGCGGGGCCGGACGGCGCGGCGCGGCGACCTGGCAGGAAGGCAATCTGATCAACGCCCGCTGGGTCGCGCGCCTGCCGGAACAGCTTGGCAGTCTCAGCGGCGAGCTGGTGCACCCCGCCGCCGCGATCGCGATGGCGGACAAGCTGGCGCTGGCTGTGCTGCGCGCGGCCTGTTCGGTTGCGGCCGGCGCGCTGCCGGAGCGCGAGGCGCATCGCGGCGTCTTCATCCGGCTCGCACGGCTGCTGGGGGGCATCGGCGTCGCCGGCGCGGCGCTGCCAGCGCTGGTGCGCTTCGAACTCGAATTGCTGCGCGAACTCGGCTACGGGCTTGACCTGTCGTGCTGCGCGCTGTCCGGTGTGGCCGAGGATCTCGCCTTCGTCTCGCCGCGCACCGGCCGCGCCGTGGCGCGTGAAGCCGCCGGGGACTGGGCGCCGCGGCTGCTGAGGCTGCCGGGCTTCCTGCTCGATGAGGACGGCGCCGACGACGAGGCCGACCTTGCCGCCTGCCGCGACGGGCTGGCGCTTACCGGCCATTTCCTCACCCGCGATGCGTTCGGCGCGCGCCATGCCCCGCTTCCCACGGCCCGGCTCGACCTCTATGACCGGCTGAACCGCAGACTGAACGGAGACGACGATGCCCGATGATCTCCTGGGCAATGTTCAGGACACGAAACTCGCCACCGCCCTTTCCGAGCGGTATCTTGCCTATGCGCTCTCGACCATCATGGCGCGATCGCTGCCGGATGTCCGCGACGGGCTGAAGCCGGTGCATCGCCGGTTGATCTTCGCGATGCGGCAGCTCCGGCTCGATCCGGGCTCGGGCTTCAAGAAATGCGCCCGCGTGGTGGGCGACGTGATGGGCAAGTTCCATCCGCATGGCGACATGTCGATCTACGAGGCGCTGGTCCGCCTCGCGCAGGATTTCGCCTCGCGCTATCCGCTGATCGAGGGGCAGGGCAATTTCGGCAATATCGACGGCGATAACGCCGCGGCGATGCGCTACACCGAAAGCCGGCTGACCGAGGTCGCCGCCGCGCTGCTGGAAGGGATCGACGAGGACGCCGTCGATTTCCGCCCGACCTATGACAACGAGGATTCCGAGCCCGTCGTCCTGCCCGGCGCGTTTCCCAACCTGCTGGCCAATGGCGCGGCCGGCATCGCCGTCGGCATGGCGACGTCGATCCCGCCGCACAACGCGGCCGAGCTGTGCGCCGCCGCGATCCATCTGATCCGTCATCCGGACGCCGACACCGCGTCGTTGCTCGATGTCGTGCAGGGGCCGGATTTCCCGACCGGCGGCGAACTGGTCGAGGACCGTGCGACCCTGCTCTCGGCGTATGAGACCGGCCGCGGCTCGCTGCGGGTGCGGGCGCGCTGGAGCCGCAGCGATCTCAAGGGCGGGACGTGGCAGATCGTGGTCACCGAAATTCCGTATCAGGTGCAGAAATCCCGGCTCATCGAGCAGGTCGCGCAGCTGATGGCCGAGCGCAAGCTGCCTTTGCTGGGCGATATCCGCGACGAGAGCACCGAGCGTGTGCGAATCGTGCTGGAGCCGAAATCGCGCACCGTCGATCCCGACATGCTGATGGCGAGCCTGTTCCGCGCCACCGCTTTCGAGCAGCGGTTCAGCATGAACATGAACGTGCTCGACGCCGACCGCACGCCGCGCGTGATGGGGCTGCGCGAGATGCTGCTGGCATGGCTCGATCACCGGCACGTGGTGCTGGAGCGGCGCTCCCGCCACCGGCTCGCCGCGATCGCCCGCCGGCTGGAAATCCTCGAAGGCTATCTCGCGGTCTTTCTTAATCTCGACGAGGTGATCCGCATCATCCGCACCGAGGACGAGCCGAAACCCGCCCTCATCGCCGCCTTTACCCTGACCGATACCCAGGCCGAGGCGATCCTCAACATGCGTCTGCGCAGCCTGCGCAAGCTTGAGGAGATGGAAATCCGCAAGGAACACAAGGCGCTGACCGCCGAGCGCAAGGCGCTGGATGCGATGCTCGCCGACCCGGCGAAGCGCTGGGCGCGGATCGAGGCTGAAATCGAGGCGACGGCGAAGACATTCGGCGGCGGTCCGGGGGCGCGGCGCACCACGATCAGCGGTGCGGCGCCGGTCACCGAGGTGGCGGTCGAGGCGCTGGTGGAGCGCGAGCCGCTCACCGTGATCCTATCGGAAAAAGGCTGGATCCGCGCGCTCAAGGGTCATGCCGTGGCCGAGTCCGAGCTGAAATTCAAGGAGGGCGACCGGCTGAAGGCGCTGTTGCGCTGCTCCAGCCTTGATCGGGTAACGGTGTTCGCGACCAATGGGCGCGTCTACAGCCTGCGCGCCGCCGAGCTGCCGCGCGGCCGCGGCGATGGCCAGGCGATCCGGCTGATGGTCGATCTCGGCAACGAGGACGAGGTGACGGCGCTCTTCGTCGCCGAACCCGAGGCGCGTTACCTCGTCGCCGGCACCGACGGGCGGGGGTTCATCGTGGCTGGCGCGGAACTCGGCGCGGAGAAACGCACCGGCAAGCAGATCCTCGCCGTCCGCCCGGGGCAGGAGGCCCTGCTGTGCCGCAAGGTTGCGGGCGATCATCTCGCGGTGATCGGGCAGAACCGCAAGCTGCTGGTCTTTCCGCTCGATCAGGTGCCGGAAATGGCGCGCGGCGCCGGTGTGATGCTGCAGAAATACAAGGATGGCGGGCTGGCCGATGCCAAGGGCTTCACCCTTGCCGCCGGGTTGAGCTGGCGCCTCGGTGACAAGCTGCGCACCGAGACGCGGCTTGCCGAATGGCTGGGCGCGCGCGGGCAGGCCGGACGGCTGCCGCCGACCGGCTTCCCGCGCTCGGGCACGTTCGGCCCGCCGGATGATGACGCGGGCTGATGCCCGGCCGCGCCTGACCGATCGCGCCGGGTTGCCGCTGGCGGGTGGCAGCCTCGCCCTGAATTTCCGTGCCGTCTCGCTGCTTGAGGGGGTACGCGCCGCGATTGCCGTCGCGGGCACGCTGGGCGCCGGCGCCGTGCTCGGCCTGCCGCAGCTCGGCCTTGCCGCGCTCGGCGCGCTGCTGGCCTGTTTTACCGATCCCGGCGGCGCGCTGCGCGCCCGCCTGCCGCCCATGCTGGTGTTCGGCGTCGGCGGGGCGATCTGCCTTGGTTTGTTCCGGCTGCTGGACGGGGTGAGCCCGCTGCTGGCCATTCCGGTTGCGGGGTTTGGCATTTTCTGTTGCAGCCTCGCGCGGATCTATGGGCAGGGCGGGCTGCTCGCGGGCAATCTGCTCGGCGTCACCATCGTGCTGGCGCTCGACATGCCGACCGGCTCCCCGGTCGCGGCACTGCATGCGGCGTTCGGCTTCTGGGCGGGGGCCGCGGAAGCCGCGATCCTGACCCTTGCCCTCTGGCGCATCCGCCCGTTCGGCCCGGCGCGCGCCGCGCTGGCCGATGCGGCGCTGGCGCTCGCCGAGCTTGCCCGCGACCTTGCTGCGCGCAAGGCCGATGCCGAGGGCGAGACCGGGTTCGACCTGCATGCCCGCGGCCATCGTCGGGCGGTGCGCGAGGCGATCGAGCGTGCCCGCGCCGTGACCCAGGCAACGCTCCGCCGGCGCGGCGCGGCCAGCCAGCGGGCGAACGCGCTCGTTCTGCGCATCGCCACCTTCGATCAGCTGTTCGGCGCGCTGATCGCACTGGGCGAGGACATGGCGGCCCGTGGCACCGATGATCCGGCGGCCCGACGGGCGGTGGCCGGGATCGGCGACGTGCTGGCGGCGATGGCGCCGGCGCTGGAGGCGGGCCAGTCGCTCGATACCGCCTCGTTCCGCGCCGCTCTTGCGGCGCTGCGCGATGGAGTCGCCATTGACGGGGGCGATCCGGCACTACGCCGGCCGCTGGCCGCATCTCTCGACCGGCTTTCGGTGCTTATCACGGTCTCGAACGCGCCCGGCGCGCCGGTTGCGGCCGAGAGCGCGCAGCCGGGGCTGAAGGAAGCGATCCTCGCGCCGCTGCGCTCCAATCTCACCTTGGCGTCGGTGCCGCTGCGCCATGCGCTGCGCACCGCGCTGGTCGCGACGCTGGTTCTCGCTTTCGTTGCCTGGCTTGGCAATCCGTTCGGCCACTGGCTCGCCATCACCGTGATTCTTGTGTTGCAGCCGCATTTCTCGGCCACCTGGGTCCGCGCGGTCGAGCGCGTCGGCGGCACCGTGGCGGGTGGGCTGCTCGCCGCCGGCATCGGCCTGCTGGTTCACACCAGGCAGGAACTCGCGATGGCGATGGTGCCGCTTACCCTGTTCGCCTTCGCGGTGCGCGGGGTGAACTACAGCGCCTGGGTCGTTTTGCTCACACCGATGATCGTGCTGCTGATCGAGCAGATCGATCCGGGGGCGAACCAGTGGGTTGTCGCCGCCTCGCGCGTCGGCTTCACGCTGGCCGGTGGCATCCTCGCGGTTGCCGCCAATCTCGCCCTCTGGCCGAGTTTCGAGGGCAACCGGCTTGGCGCAGCGCGGCGCGAGGCCGTCGCCGCGCACCGGGCCTATCTCGTCGCGACTTTCGCCCATCTGGCCGGCGATGCGCCGCCGCCGGAGGCCGCGCGGCGGCAGGCGGGTCTGGCGAGCAACAATCTCGAAGCGTCGATCGCGCGGGTGATGATGGAGCCGCATCGCGACGACGACAAGCTGCTGCGCGCCGCGATCGTCACCGATGCCGCATTGCGCCGCACGGCCGGCCGGCTGGCGGCGCTGGCCCTCGAACCCCGCCTGGAGGTGGCGGCGAGGGCCGGGTGCCGGGCCTGGGGCGAGGTGCTCGCCGCCTGGTTCGACCCTGCTTTGCCAGATCCGCCGCCCTTGCCCCTGCCGGTAGGCCTGCCCGCGATCGATGACGGGCTTGCGCGGCTGGCCCGGCAGGCGGAACTTGTCCGCCAACCCGTCACTTCGGAGACCATCGCATGAGCGATCAAGGCCCGGCCCGCCGCAATGGCGGCGTGGTGCGCATCATCGAGGCGCTGCTGTTCGGCGGCCGCTGGCTGCTCGCGCCGCTCTATCTCGCGATGCTGGTGCTGCTGGCGCTGATCGTCGCGCGGTTCATCGTCGAGCTTATCCATGCCGCGCCCGGCCTGATCGCGATGAGCGAGACGCAGGTGATCATGGCGACGTTGTCGCTGATCGACCTCTCGCTCACCGCCAACCTGATCGTGCTCGTCATTCTCTCGGGCTACGAGAATTTCGTCGCGCGCATCACCCTGGCGGAAGGCGACCGCAGGCCGGAATGGATGGGCAGCATCGATTTCGGCGGGCTCAAGCTGAAAATGCTGGGCTCGATCACCGTGATCGCGGCGGTGCATGTCCTGCGGGTGTTTCTCGAAGTCCGCGCAGAGCCCGATCGGGTCGTGCTGTATCAGTCAGGCCTGATGCTCGCCCTCGTGCTTACCGGCCTGCTGCTGGCGCTGACCGACCGCATCGCGGGTCACGACTGAAGCAGCGCCGCGAGGAACCGGCGGAACCGGCGGGGCTCCACGGTATAGGCCTGCGGCGCGGTCTCGTGGATGCCCTCGCTAAGCAGGCCGATCCGCTGGCCGCGCAGTGCCGCGATCGCCGACTGGTCGAGCGCGTGGCAGCGGATCACGCCGGTCACGCAGTCCGGCCCGGCGAAGATCGCGTTGTGCAGCCCCGAGCCCATCGGCCCCACGATCGCCCGCGCGCCGGCGAACAGCCCCATCTGTTCGGCGAAGGGCAGGGTTTCCGGCCGCAGCACGGCGAAGCCGAATTCGTCGCGGGCGATGGCGGCGATCTCCTCCTCGTTGGCGTAGCGGCGCAGCGGCGCATGCGGGTTGGCAAAATCGCCGCGGGCAACGAAGATCCGCGTCATCGGCGTCGCCGGCGGGCGGGCGATGCGGGAGAGCATATGGTCGATCAGCCCGCCCGTGAGCGGATGATACCCGCCTGTCCGGCCGAGCAGCGGCAGGACGATGGCGTGGTCGAGATCGAGCTGTTCCCGTGCGGAATCGTACCAGATCGCCTCGTATGTATCGATACCGAAATGATCGCGCATGATCGCGATGAACCAGTCCGGCATCTCGCGGTCGAGCACCGGGCGCACCCCGTCGAGCAGCGACAGGAACCGGATGGCCAGCAGCAGCTTCGGCAGCATCTCGATCAGCAGGTGGCCATAGACCCGCACGCCCCAGCCGTGAAAGACGAAGCCCGGCCGGGTCTCGCGCCGCACCGGCAGGGCGGCGAGATGCGCCGGCATCGCCCCGTCCTCCTGCTGCACGATCCGGCGGACATAGACGGGCATGACGCTCTCGTCGTCGAGCAGCGCGCCGCCATGCCAGACCAGCCCAGGCCCGGCGAGGCGCGCCCGCATCGGCCCGAGCAGGGCAAGATCGAAGGGCGCGCGCGGCGCCTCGGCGTGAAGCGCTATCCATTCCGGCGCGATGAATTCGGGGTCCGCCGGCTGCGGTATGGGCAAGGGCGCCGGCTTCGCCGCGCCGACGAGGCGGACCCGCGGGATCGCGCCGCCCGCCGCGCGCAGCAGGCCGGAGGCTTCAGCGCTCGTAATGGTCGGCCACCAGCCGGTCGAGTAGGCGCACGCCGAAGCCGGTCGCACCTTTTGGGCCCACGGCGCCGTCCTTGCCTGCCCAGGCCATGCCGGCGATGTCGAGATGCGCCCAGGGCACCTTGTCGACGAAGCGCTGGAGGAACTGCGCCGCGGTGATCGAGCCGCCGGCCCGGCCGCCGCCGATATTCTTCATGTCGGCGATGTCGCAGTCGATCAGCTTGTCATAGGCCTCGCCCATCGGCATGCGCCATACGCCCTCGCCGGTGATCCTCGCCGCCTCGGCGAGTTGCCCGGCCAGCGTGTCGTCGTTTGAGAACAGGCCGGCATTCTCGTGGCCGAGCGCCACGATGATCGCGCCGGTCAGCGTCGCGAGGTCGATCATGAAGCGCGGCTTGAACCGCTCCTGCGCGTAGGTCAGCACGTCGGCGAGCACCAGGCGCCCTTCGGCGTCGGTGTTGAGCACCTCGATCGTCTGGCCGGACAGGGAGGTCACGACATCGCCCGGCCGCTGCGCGCTGCCGGAGGGCATGTTCTCGACCAGGCCGACCAGCCCGACCGCATCGACCCGCGCCTTGCGCCCGGCCAGGGCGGCCATCAGGCCGATCACCGTGCCGGCGCCGGCCATGTCCCATTTCATGTCCTCCATCCCGGCGGCGGGTTTGAGCGAGATGCCGCCG
Organism: Acidocella sp. C78; assembly: GCF_907164655.1. Classification (NCBI taxonomy): domain Bacteria; kingdom Pseudomonadati; phylum Pseudomonadota; class Alphaproteobacteria; order Acetobacterales; family Acidocellaceae; genus Acidocella; species Acidocella sp. C78. Next base: position 12,890 of record NZ_CAJQZK010000076.1, on the reverse strand, counting down.
GTGTCGAAGGTGACGCCCTTGCCGATGAAGACCAGCGGATCGCGCGGGGCGGCGCGCTCCTTGCGCGCGGGCTTCGCCGCCTGTTTCGCCTGCGCCTTGCGGCCGCGGGCCGGGGCTTCGGGCTCGGAGGCGCCGAGCCATTGCATCACCACCACGCGCGGCTCGTTGACGCTGCCGCGGGCAACGCCGAGCAGCGCGCCGAAGCCGCGCTTCTCGAGATCGCGCTGGTCCATCACCTCGACCTTCACGCCGAGCGACTTCAGCGCCTTCGCGCGGTCGGCCATCTCGGCCGGGGTGAGGATGTTGGCGGGTTCGGAGACGAGATCGCGCGTCAGCTCCACCCCGGCGGCGAGAGCGGCGAGCGGGGCGAAGGCGGTGCGCGTCGCGGCGGCATCCTGCGCCAGCACGGTGAGGCGGGCGAGCCTCGGCTTCTGCTCTTCCTTCTGGCGGGTGCGGTAGCGGTCGAACCGGTAGCTGCGCAGCCGCGCGCCGAGGGCAGCATGGGCGAGCAGGGCGGGATCGAGCGCATCGGCGGCCAGCGCGGCAAGCGGTTCCTTCAGCAGCAGCGCTGCGGCTGAAGCGCCGGCGCGCTCGGCGCGATGCGGCGTGATGTCGTCGGCGGCGCCGAGGCCGACCAGCGCGACCCGGTCGAGACCGGCGCCGGGTGCGATCAGCGTCGCGGTCTGCCCGCGCTTGCCGGTGAAGCGCGCCGCCGCCATCGCGCGGGCAAGCCCGCCTTCGAGCGCCGCATCAAGCGCGGCCGCCACACCCTCCGGCGCCGCCCCCTCGGCCAGCAGCAAAGCGAGGGCGCCGCTTTCGGGCAGTGCGGTCTTGGCGAAGCCGATGTCGATCATGCCGTCTTGTCCCGTTTTCCGTTTTGTTTCGCGTCGCGATCCAGCATGCCCGCCAATTTGGCGTTTTCCAAGCCCCGCGATATCAGGCGTCCATGAATGACAGTGAATTGCTCGAACTCGCCGCCTCGCTGGCCGAGGACGCGGGGCGTGAAATCCTCGCCGTCCGCGCCGGAGGCTTCTCGGTCGATCGCAAGGCCGACGAAACCCCGGTCACGCTCGCCGACATGCGGGCCGAACGGCTGATCGTCGATGGTCTGCGCCGCGCCGCGCCCGAAATTCCGGTGATCGCCGAGGAAGAGGTCGCGGCCGGGCGGCAGACCGATCCGGGCCGGCGCTTCTGGCTGGTCGATCCGCTCGACGGCACGCGGGAATTCGCCGCGGGGCGCGACGAGTTCGCCGTCTGCATCGGGCTCGTGGTCGATGGGCGGGTTCGTCTCGGCGCGGTTGGCGCGCCGGCGGAGGGGGCGGTGTATGGCGGGATCGTCGGGCAGGGGGCCTGGCGGCAGAACGGTGCCGGGCGGCATCCGATCGCGGCGCGTACGCCGCCGGACGAGGGGATTACCGTCTATGCCTCGCGCCATTATGCCGACGATCCGCAACTCGCCGCCTATCTTGCCCGCTACAAGGTGGCGCGGCTGACCAATATCGGCTCGGCGCTGAAATTCTGCCGCCTTGCCGAGGGGGTGGCGGATTTCTATCCCCGCCTCGGCCGGACCATGGAATGGGACACCGCGGCGCCGCAGGCGGTGCTGGAAGCGGCGGGCGGCCGGGTCGTCACCATGGCGGATGAAACCCCGCTGCGCTACGGCAAGGCGGGGTTCGAGAACCCCCACTTCCTCTGCTTCGGCCGCGCCGACGGCTGAAGACCCGGCTCAGGGCGCTGGCCAGAGCCAGGCCGCGCCCCGCACGCCCGAGGAATCGCCGTGCTTGTTGCGGACTACCGGCGTGTCGAACGTGTCGCTGATGATGTAGGGTTTCATCAGTTCCGGCAGGTCGGTGTAGAGGTGATCGAGATTGGACAGCCCGCCGCCCAGCACGATCACGTCAGGGTCGAGGATATTGACGATCATCGCCAGGCCCCGGGCCAGCCGCTCGGCATGTGTCGCGAGGGCGCGAACGGCGCGCTCCTCGCCGGCGGCGGCGCGCGCCGGCAGCCGGCCGGCGTCGCGCGCGCCCGGCCCGTCCGCCTCGGCGGCAAGGGCGGGGCCGGCGATGTAGGTTTCGAGACACCCGGATTTGCCGCACCAGCACCGGCGCAGCGGCATTTCCTCCATTCGAGGCCAGGGCAGCGGGGTATGTCCCCATTCGCCGGCGATGTGGTGCCGCCCTTCGAGCACCTTGCCATCGACGACGATGCCGCCGCCGCAGCCGGTGCCGATGATCACGCCGAAGACGCAATGCGCGCCGGCACCGGCGCCGTCCGCCGCCTCGCTCATCGCGAAACAGTTGGCGTCGTTCGAGACGCGGACGGGCCGGCCGAGCTTCGCTTCGAGGTCCTTGTCGAACGGGTTGCCGTTCAGCCGCTCGGAATTGGCGTTCTTGACGAGGCCGGTGGCCGGGCTGATCGTTCCGGGAATGCCGATGCCGATACCGTGCGCGGTGCCGAGCTTCGCCTCGGCCTCCCGCACGAGATCGGCAATGGTCTCGATCGTGCGGCCGTAATCCTGGGGGTCGGGACGCGCATGCGATGCGCGAGAGACCCGTCCGGCATCAGCGCCGCGATCTCGATTTTGGTCCCGCCCAGGTCGATGCCGATGCGATAGGTCATGATCTGTCCCGTCCGTTGCGTTCCGCGCCTCTATCACGCCATTGGGCCTATTGCTCAAGAGGCGGCGAGGCGTCACCATGTTGCCATGGCGGACAGACAGCTCGACGCGCGCTATCTGAAAGGGCCGATGCCCGTGCTGAGGGCGGCCCGGGAGCTGCGCAGCCTCGCCCCCGGAACCCGGCTGCGCGTGCTGGCGACTGATCCCGGCACCGTCGTCGATTTTCGCGATTTCTGCCGCGATGCAGGGCATGCCCTGGTCTCGTGGAGCGAGGTGAAGGGCTTGTTCAGCTTCACCATTCGAGCGGCGGGCGCCGCGCGCGAGGCCGCGCCCCATGAAACGGCGCCGCGCGGTCCGGCAAAATGAGGAAACGCCTGGGGAGAAACAAGAAAAATGTCCGTTGCGCTGATCACCCACCCGGCCTGCTTCGAGCACGATACCGGCCCGCACCATCCTGAGCGTCCGGCAAGGTTGCGCGCCGTGCTCGGCGCGCTGGAGACCCCCGAATTCCAGCATCTGCTGCGCGAGGTGGCGCCGGAAGCGCCGGAGTCGGCGTTGCGGGCCGTGCATCACGATGCCTATGTCGATTCGATTCTCGCGAAATTGCCGGCTGAGGGCGAGACGGTGCATCTCGATGCCGACACGCTGATGAGCAGCGGCAGTCTTGCCGCGGCGCTGCGCTCGGCCGGCGGCGCGATGCGCGGGGTTGACGCGGTGATGGAGGGCTGGGCGCGGGCCGCCTTCGTCGCCACGCGCCCGCCCGGCCATCACGCCGAACCCGACCGGGCGATGGGGTTCTGCCTGTTCGCCAATGCCGCGATCGCCGCGCATCATGCCCGCGCGCACGGCCTTCGGCGCATCGCCGTGGTCGATTTCGACGTGCATCACGGCAACGGCACCCAGGCGATGTTCGAGACCGACGCCGATCTGTTCTACGCCTCGTCGCACCAGTTTCCATGTTATCCCGGCACTGGCCGGCCTTCCGAGCGCGGCGTTGCCGGCAACATCGTCAACGCGGTGCTGCCGCCCGGCTCCGGGTCTGACGCCTTCCGCGCCGCCTGGCAGGAGACGCTGATACCGGCATTGGAGCGGTTCGCGCCGGAACTGCTGATCATCTCGGCCGGGTTCGATGCGCACAAATTCGATCCGCTCGCCGAACTCAATGTCGAAACCGCCGATTTCGCCTGGCTGACCGAGTCGCTGGTGGGCGTCGCCGACCGGCATTGCGGCGGCAGGGTGGTCTCGCTGCTCGAGGGCGGCTACGACCTCGATGCGCTCGCCGCCGGCACCGCCGCCCATGTCCGCGCCTTGATGCGGCACTGATCCGGCGCTATCGCGGGGAAAACTTGGGAGTTTCGATCATGGCCGCAGCCAAGCCGGATGCCGGCGTCCCCGATTCGGGCCCGGACATCGACAAGATGTCGTTCGAGGATGCCCTGGCCGAGCTCGAGCGCATCGTGCGCGGGCTTGAAACCGGGCAGCAGAAGCTGGAGGACGCGATTGCCGCCTATGAGCGGGGCAGCCGCCTGAAGCAGCAATGCGAGGCTCGGCTGGCCGAAGCGGAGAGCCGTGTGCAGTCGATCGTCGCGCGGGCCGATGGCGCGCTCGCGCTGAAGGACGACCAATGAGCGCCGCCGGGCCGGAAGCCGCGCTCGCCGCGGCGCTGCGGGATGCCGCCGCGCTGATCGAGACCGAGCTGGACGTGCTGCTGCCCTTGCCGGACGGCGAGGAGCGGCCGCTGGTCGAGGCGATGCGCTATGCGGTGCTCGGCGGCGGCAAGCGGATGCGCGGGTTTCTCGTGATCGAGACAGCGCGGCTGTTTTCGGTCAACCTCACCTGCGCGGTGCGGGTGGCCGCCGCGGTCGAGATGCTGCACGCCTATTCGCTGGTGCATGACGACCTGCCGGCGATGGACGATGACGACCTGCGCCGTGGAAAGCCATCCTGCCACAAGGCGTTCGACGAGGCGACCGCGATCCTCGCCGGCGATGCGTTGCAAACCCGGGCCTTCGAGGTGCTGGCCGAGCCGGACACCCATTCCGACCCCGAGGTGCGCTGCGAGCTGGTGCTCGCCCTTGCGGCGGCCTCCGGCGCGCGCGGCATGGTCGGCGGCCAGATGATCGACATCGTCTCGGAAGGAAAGCAGCTCGAACCGCCGGTGATCACCCGCTTGCAAGCGCTCAAGACCGGGCGGCTGATCCAGTTCAGCGCCGAGGCCGGTGCCATTCTCGGCCGCGCGCAGGGGCCGCAGCGGCATCATATCGCGGGGTACGGGCGGGATCTCGGTGCTGCGTTCCAGATTGCCGATGACATTCTGGACGAGGAGGGCTCTGATGCAAGCCTCGGCAAGACCGCCGGCAAGGATGCGGCCCAGGGCAAGGCGACCATGGTCGCGGTGATGGGGATCGAGCGCGCGCGCACCCATGCGGCGCATCTCGCAAGCCAGGCCGCCGCCTATCTCGACAGTTTCGGCGCAAAGGCCGACCTGCTGCGCGCGCTCGCCGCCTTTACCGTCAGCCGCCGGAGCTGACCGGCGGGCGATGCGGATCGTCATCGCCAGCCGGATCCTGAACGAGGAGGACATTGTCGAGGCGTTCGTGCGCCACAACGCCGCCTTCGCGGCGCATCTGCTCTTCCTCGACAATGGCAGCACCGACCGCACGCTCGCGATCCTGCGGGCGCTGCGCGACGAGGGGCTGCCGCTCTCGGTGTTCCAGGCGCGCGCCGTGGGCTTTGATGAAGCGCGGGTGAATTCGTGGCTCTACGAGACCGCCGACGGGCTGCATCGGCCGGACTGGGTGGCGTTTCTCGACGTTGACGAGTTCATCGTCGCGGGTGGGGACGGGCTGGCGGCCTCGCTTGCGGGGGCCCGGGCACCGGCGGTGATGCTGCCGCTCGTGCATTATTTCGACACGATGGATGACGATCCCGCCGAGCTGGTGATTCCGCGGCGGATGCGCTGGCGCGCGCGGGAGATACCGCTGGTGCCGAAGGTCTTCGTGCGCGGCGGATTCGGTGCGCGCTGCGCGGTCGCGCCAGGCAATCATGGTGCGTCGGTCGACGGCGTTGCGCTGCCGCAGTTCAGTCTTGCCGGTGCCGCGCTCGCGCATTTTCCCCGCCGCTCCGGCTGGCACGACCTGCAGAAGAGCGGGATCGGCTGGCTCAAGGTGCTGGCCGCCGGCGGGCTGGCGGAGCAGGCGGGATATTCGGCGCATTACCGGGTGCCCTTCGAGCGGCTGCGCGATGCGCCGGCGAGCTTGCTGCGCGAGCCGGCTTATCTGGCCCAGCCGGTCGATCCGGTGCGGATGGTATGCGACCCGATCGATTATCGCGGCGGCGAACTGCGCCACACGGCGCCGTCCGATCCGGCGATGCGCGCGCTTGCCGCGGCGCTGCACCATGCCGAGGCGCTGGCTCGCGCCCACGGCCGGCTGCTCGACGAATCGGCCGAGGCGCGCGGCCTGGTCGCGCGATGGAACGGCGAGCGCGGTTTCCTGTTCTGACCGCGGCCGTGGCTCAGCCCGCCCGCGCGCGCTCGCGCAGCACGTATTTCTGGATCTTGCCGGTCGAGGTTTTCGGCAAGTCGCTGAACACGATTCGCTTCGGCGCCTTGAAATGCGCCATGTTCTGCCGGCAGAAGGCGATGATGTCCTCCGCCGTGGCGGTCATCTCCGGCCGCAGCACGACGAAGGCGCAGGGTACCTCGCCCCATTTGTCGTCCGGCGCGGCCACGACAGCGGCTTCCAGAACCGCCGGATGGCGATAGAGCACGGTCTCGATCTCGATGGTCGAGATGTTTTCTCCGCCGGAGATGATGATGTCCTTCGAGCGGTCCTTCAGCTCGATATAGCCGTCGGGGTGCATGACGCCGAGATCGCCGGTCGCGAACCAGCCGCCGGCGAAGGATTTTTCCGTTGCAGCCGGATCTTTCAGATAGCCCATCATGACGATGTTGCCGCGCAGGAACACCTCGCCCATCGTCATCCCGTCGGCCGGAACCGGCGCGCGGGTGGCCGGATCGGCGACCATCGCCCCTTCCTCGACCGCGTAGGTCACGCCCTGCCGCGCCCGCAGTGCTGCGCGTTCCGCCGCCGGGCTGCCGTTCCAGTCCTCCTGCCAGGCGCAGTAGGTGACCGGGCCGTAGGTTTCGGTCAGCCCGTAGACATGGGTGAGATCGACGCCGAGCCCTTCCATCGCCTCGATCACGGCGGCCGGCGGCGGCGCGCCGGCGGTCATCATCGCGACGCCGCGCCCGGCATAGACCGCGCGCTGCGGCTCCGGCGCGTTGATCATCATGTTCATGATCACCGGCGCGCCGCAGAGATGCGTCACCCCGTGGCGCTCGACGGCGGCGGCGATATTCGGCGCGTCGATCCGCCGCAGGCAGACATGCGTTCCCGCCAGCGCGGTGATGGTCCAGGGGAAGCACCAGCCGTTGCAGTGGAACATCGGCAATGTCCAGAGATAGACCGGGTGCTGGCGCATGTTCCAGGTGATGGCGTTGCCGAGCCCGTTCAGATAGGCGCCGCGATGGTGATAGACGACGCCCTTGGGCTTGCCGGTGGTGCCCGAGGTGTAGTTCAGCGCGATCGCCGACCATTCGTCATCGGGGAACCGCCAGTCGAACGCCGCCGTGCCGGTGGCGAGCAACGCCTCATATTCCATGATGCCAAGCCGCGTGCCGCCCGGCCCCTCGGGATCGTCGATGTCGATCACCGGCGGCGCGGCATCGCCGAGTTCCGCCAGCGCCGCGCCGATCACGGGAGCGAATTCGGTGTCGGTCAGCAGCAGCTTCGCCTCGCCGTGGCGCAGGATATAGGCGATGGTCGGGGCATCCAGCCTTGTGTTGAGCGTGTTCAGCACCGCACCCGCCATCGCGATGCCGAAATGCGCTTCGACCATGGCCGGGATGTTCGGCGCCATCACCGCGACGACGTCGCCCGGACCGATTCCCCGCGCGGCGAGCGCCGCGCCGAGCCGCTGGCAACGGGCGAAGGTTTCCGACCATGTGCGCCGGATCGAGCCGTGAACGACCGCCGTCCGCTCCGGCCAGATTTTCGCTGTCCGCGCAAGGAAGGACAGCGGCGACAGCGCCTGATAGTTCGCTTCGGTCTTTTCGAGGCCGGTGGTGAAATCGGTCATGGTGGTTTCCTCGGCTTGGCGGTTTGGTTGCCTTGAGGATATCAGCCGCCCTCCGGAGCCGCCATCCCGCCCGCGCGCGACGATGTGAACGGGCGGGGCGCGGATGATGCTGGACATGCGGGGGTGGGGCGCCAAGATCGCGGACGTGCGGCGCCAAGCCCGCCGGAGCCGAACCGCTGATCCCGCACTGGAGGAGTCACGCCGATGATTCGTTCGTTCCTGCCCCTTGCCGTGGCTATTCTGGCGATGCCGGCCGCCGCCCTTGCCGCGCCGCCCGCCGGGAATGTGCCCGCGGAAATTGTTGTCGTGCCCGTCGCGGTGGCGCCTGTGCCGGTGATGGCGATTCCGGCCGCCCCGGCCGCGCTGATCCGCCAGATCGACGAGATGCAGCGCGCGATGCAGGTTCGGATGCAAGCGCTGGGGCAGCTCGCCGCCAGCCCGCTGGCGCTGGTTTCGGCGATGGCGGGTCCCGGCGCGGTGCCCGGCGGCGTCACCCGGATCACGATGGCCCGCGCGGGGGACGGCGAGGGTGTGTGCAGCGAGCAGATGGCGATCGTGCCGGGGCGCGATGGCCGGATGCATGTGTTCGTTCGCCGCAGCGCCGGCTGCCCGCCGCAGGCCGCCGCCATGCCGGGCCACCCGCCGCAGGCGCTTCGCGGCTACCCGCCGCGGGCACTTAGCGGCTATCCGCCGCGGGCACTTAGCGGCTATCCGCCGCGGGCACTTAGCGGCTATCCGCCGCGGGCGCTTCACCCGCAGGCCCATCCGCGCCTGCCGGCGGACGCGCTGCCGCCGCCCTCGAAGACGATCGAGGCGGAGGATCTGGTTCCCGGCCGGGCGCACGCGGTCGGTTGAGGCCGCAAGCTCCGGTGGCGCGCGGTCTGCCCTGCGCCGCCGGCCTTGCCGGATCGGTGGGAGCCAGATAGTAGGGATCGCCAAGGTCCGCAAACCGGCAAGGACGCACCATGGCTCCCAGCAACGAACTCTCTCTCCCGCGCGGCGCAGACCGCATCACCGAGGCCTATGCCTTCGACGATGTTCTGCTCGTGCCCGGCTTTTCGACGGTGCTGCCGGCGGCGGCGGACACCCGTTCGCGGCTGACGCGCACCATCTCGCTCAACATCCCGGTCATTTCCGCCGCGATGGATACTGTCACCGAGGCGCAGATGGCGATCGCCATGGCGCAGCAGGGCGGCATCGGCGTGGTGCACAAGAACCTCTCGATCGAGGACCAGGCCGACCATGTGCGCCAGGTCAAGAAATTCGAGAGCGGCATGGTGGTCAACCCGCTGACCATCCATCCCGAGCAGACTTTGGCCGAGGCGCAGGCGCTGATGGCGCAGCACCGGATTTCCGGCGTTCCCGTGGTCGAGCGCGGCACCAATCGCCTTGTCGGCATTCTCACCCATCGCGACGTCCGCTTCGCGACCGACCCGGCCGCGCGGGTCCATGAGCTGATGACGCGGGACAATCTCGTCACCGCGCCGGCGAATGTCGCGCCCGAGGTTGCGCGGTCGCTGCTGCACAAGCACCGGATCGAGAAGCTGCTGGTGGTGGACGAGGCGTATCGCTGCGTCGGCCTGATCACCGTGAAGGACATGGACAAGGCCGAGGCACATCCGCTGGCCAACAAGGACGAGCTGGGGCGCCTGCGCGTTGCCGCGGCGACCGGCGTTGGCGAGGATGGAGCGCGCCGCGCCGAGGCGTTGATCGCGGCGGGTGTGGATGTCGTGGTGGTGGATACCGCGCATGGCCATTCCGAGGGCGTGCTGCGCGCGGTTGCCCGGATCAAGGAACGCTCGAACGCGGTTCAGATCGTCGCCGGCAACGTCGCCACCCCCGAAGCCGCCGCGGCGCTGATCGCGGCGGGGGCGGATGCGGTCAAGATCGGCATCGGGCCGGGCAGCATCTGCACCACCCGCGTGGTTGCGGGCGTCGGCGTGCCGCAATTCTCCGCCGTGATGGAAACCGCCGCCGCCTGCCACGCGGCCGATGTGCCGGCGATCGCCGATGGCGGCATCCGCACCTCTGGCGACGTGGTCAAGGCGCTCGCGGCCGGGGCCGACTGCGTGATGATCGGCTCGCTCCTCGCCGGCACCGACGAGGCGCCCGGCGAGGTGTTTCTCTACCAGGGCCGGTCATACAAATCCTATCGCGGCATGGGCAGCCTGGGCGCGATGGCCCGCGGCTCGGCCGACCGCTATTTCCAGCAGGACATCAAGGACTCGCTGAAGCTCGTGCCCGAAGGGATCGAAGGCCGGGTCGGCTACAAGGGGCCGATGGCCGGGGTGGTGCATCAGCTCGTCGGCGGCCTGCGCGCCGGCATGGGCTATACCGGCTGTGCGACGATCGCGGAGTTGCAGACCAAGGCGCGGTTCCGCCGCATCACCGGCGCCGGCCTGCGCGAGAGCCACGTTCATGACGTGGCGATCACCCGCGAGGCCCCGAATTACCGGCAGGACTGAGCCTTGACCCCCGCGGGCCGGCTGCAGGCGGCGATCGAGCTGCTGGACGCGATCGAGGCAGATCGCCGGCCGGCCGACGCCATTGCCAACGACTTCCTGCGCACCCGCCGCTTCATCGGCGGTGGCGACCGGCGCGAGATCGGCGAGATCGTTTGGTCGGTGCTGCGCGCCCGCCGCCGGCTCGGCTGGTGGCTGGAACGGGTCGGCGCCGAGGCGACGCCGCGCCTGCTCATCGCCGCCCTGCGCGTGCTCACCGGCATGCCGGCGCCGCGCGTCGCCGGGCTGTTCGGCGTGATGCGGTTCGCCCCGCCGCCGCTCGACGCCGCCGAGCGGCGCGCGCTCGACCGGCTCGACACTCATACGCTCGACCATCCGTCGATGCCCGAGGCAGTGCGGCTGGAAATGCCCGGGTTCGCGTTGCCGTTGCTGCGCGAGCGCTTCGGCGACAGGCTCGAGGCGGAATGCGCGGCGATGATGCAGCCAGCGCCGCTCGATCTGCGGGTCAACCTGCTCAAGGCCACGCGCGAGGCGGCGCTGGATGCTTTGGCGCGCACCGGGCTGAAGGCGGAGCCGACACGGCTCAGCCCGTGGGGCCTGCGCCTTGCCGGCCGGCAGAACGTGACGGCCGCCGCGCCGTTCCGCGACGGGCTGGTGGAAATCCAGGACGAGGGCAGCCAGCTCGTCGCCCTGCTCGCCGGGGCGCAACCGGGCATGCGCGTCGCCGATTACTGTGCCGGCGCCGGCGGCAAGACGCTGGCGATGGCGATGACGATGGCCAACAAGGGACACATCATTGCCTGCGATGTCTCCGCGCCGCGGCTCGACGGCGCGATCCGCCGGCTGCGCCGCGCCGGGGTGCACAATGCCGAGCGCCATCTGCTCGAAGCGGGCGACAAATGGGTGAAGCGGCAGGAAAAGAAATTCGACCGCGTGCTGGTCGATGCGCCCTGCACCGGTGCCGGCACCTGGCGGCGCAATCCGGATGCAAGGCTGAAGCTGACCGAGACCGATCTCGCCGAACTCACGGCCAAGCAGGCGGTGATCCTCGATGCGGCGCAGCGACTGGTCAAGCCCGGCGGCTGGCTGGTCTATGCGACCTGCTCGGTGCTGCGCCCGGAGAACGAGGCGCAGATCGAAGCGTTTCTGGCCCGGCACACCGATTTCGCCATCCTGCCGGTCACCGACGGATTGCCGCCTTACCTGCATGGCGACATGCTGCGCCTGTCCCCCGCGCGGGACGGCACTGACGGGTTTTTTCGCCTGCCGGATGGAGCGGCGCGGATGATCACCGTCCGCCGCGCCCGGACCGCGGATGCGCGCGGCATCGGCGCCGTGCATGTGGAGAGCTGGCGGAGCGCCTATGCCGGCGTGCTGCCTGAACCGGTGCTCACCGGCCTCTCGGCGCCGGACCAGGCAGGATATTACAACCGGGTGATCCGCAGCGGCGCCGTCGTGCATGTGGCCGTCGCCTCCGGTCCCGAACTGCCGGAAGCCGGCCGCCGCGGCGATGTCGTCGCCTTTGTGACCGGGCGGCGCCGCGGCGACGGCGTGGCCGATGCCGAAATCGAGACGCTCTACGTGCTCGACGATTTCCGCGAGCGCGGGCTCGGGCGGCAGCTGCTCACGGCGGCGCTGGCGCATCTTGCCGGACGGGGCTGCGCCTCGGCGATGCTGTGGGTTCTGGCCGACAACCCCGCCCGCTGGTTCTATGAGCGCATGGGCGGGCGGCGGGTGGCGGATGGCAGCGTCGAGGTCGGCGGGGTCGACGTGCCGCAGATCGCCTATCGCTGGGACGGGATCGAGCGCTTCATCTGATCCCCCTCGCGCGCGGATGCGCCGCCTGCCAGACATCCATCAGCCGCTCGGTATCCACCGCGGTGTAGCGCTGGGTGGTGGATAGGCTGGCATGGCCGAGCAACTCCTGGATCGCTCTGAGATCGGCGCCGTTGGCCAGCAGATGGGTCGCAAAGGAATGCCGCAGCGCGTGCGGTGTTGCGTGTTCGGGAAGACCGTTGAGCCGGCGGAACTCGCGCAGCCGGCGCTGCACCACGCCGGGATTGAGCCGCCCACCGCGCGCGCCGAGAAACAGCGGCGCATCGGGCGCGGAGGAGGGATGATGCCGCAGCCAGGCGATGATTTCCCGCCGAACCACCGGCAGCAGCGGCACGATCCGTTGTCGCCCGCCCTTGCCATGGACCGCCAGCGGCGCGCCGTCCGGCGGGAGATCGCCGATATCGAGCCCGAGCGCCTCGTGAATTCGCAGCCCGGCGCCGTAGAGCAGCGCCATCAGCGCCGTGTCGCGCGCCGCGAGCGCGGGGCTTGACGCATCGTCGCCGAGGCTTTCGACCACGGCGGCGGCATCCGGCGCGCTCAGCGCACGCGGCAGGGGGCGGCGGGATCTGGGTGTGCGCAGGAGGCCGGGCGCCTCGTTGACGATGCCATGGCGCCGGCGGAGCCAATGGAAGAAGCTGCGCACCGCGGAGAGTTTCTTCGCACGTGTCGCATTGCCGATGCCATCGGTGGCGGCCCTGGCCAGCCAGGACCGGAAATCCGCAAGGCTCAGCGCGGCGAGATCGGCGCCGGCCGGCTCGGCGCCGATATGTTGGCTGACGAAGCCGAGAAATTCGGCGAGGTCCGCGCCATAGGTCGACACCGTGAGGGCG